>CADEGR010000064.1:0-7111 GCA_902826935.1 uncultured Alphaproteobacteria bacterium
TTGTTGTTCATCCTGATCGAGCGGCCATTGATCCAGCTCGGGCGTCGGCTTGCGCAGCGCCGGCCCGCCTTCTATCAGCCGGCCCTTGAGGACGCGATCCGATGCAAGACCTCCTGACAATCATCATCCTGACCCACAACGAGGAGCACAATCTCCCGGTCGCGCTGGCCAGCTTCAAAGGTCTGCCGGTCGTCGTGCACATCGTCGACTCGGGCAGCACCGACGCCACGGTCGAGCTTGCCAAGGCGGCCGGCTGCCACGTGGGGCATCATCCCTTCGAGACCTACGCGGCGCAGCTCAACTGGGCGCTCGACCATCTGCCGGTCCGGACGCCCTGGGTCATGCGGCTCGATGCTGATGAGCGGCTGACCCCGGAGCTGGTCGCCGAGCTGAGCCGGGAGCTGCCGGCGCTGCCGGCCGAGGTGGTGGGCCTCCTGGTCAAGCGGCGGGTCTATTTCTGGGGCCGCTGGATCCGCCATGGCGGCTACTATCCGACCTGGCTGCTGCGGCTCTGGCGGGCCGGCCAGGCGCGCTGCGAGCAGCGCTGGATGGACGAGCACATGGTCGTGAGCGGCGCCACGCAGCGCCTCGCCCATGACATCATCGACGAGAACCACAAAGGCCTGTCCTTTTGGACCGACAAGCACAACCGCTACGCCGATCGCGAGGTCCGCGATCTGCTGGCGGTCGCCGCCGGCCAGGCCGGCGCCCAGCCGATCGACCAGGCCGGCCGGCGCCGCTGGCTGAAGGAGCGGCTCTACGCCCGCGGGCCGCTGTTCTGGCGCTCGTTCCTGTACTGGCTGTTCCGCTACGTCATCCGGCTGGGCTTCCTGGACGGCCGGCCGGGCCTGGTCTTCCACTTCCTCCAGGCCTTCTGGTACCGCTTGCTGGTCGACGCCAAGCTCTACGAGCTGGGGCGCCAGGCCCGGCGCCGGGCGGCACCTTGAGCGGCCGGCGGGCTCAGGCCCGCCTGGCCACCAGGATCATGCTCTTCCACAGCAGCGGCGCCCGGCCGGCGCCATGGAACGCCTCGACCGCGAAGCCCGCCTCCTCGAGCAGGCGGGTCAGGGAGGCGCGCGAGAAGAACTTGATGTGGCCGCCCGCCCGGCTGGGATGCCAGTGGCGGTCCCAGCCATTGGCCAGCGACATCGCCAGGTTCTTGAGATAGCCGTGATAGGGCGTGGTCACGATCAGCCGGCCGCCCGGCCGGAGCACGGCATGGGCGAAGCGGGCCAGCGCCGCCGGCGCATAGAGATGCTCGATCACCTCCGCCGAGACCACCGCGTCGACCGGCTCGAGCTGGAGGCTCGCCGGATCGTCGTAGACGCTCGCCAGCACGAACCGGCCGCGCCCGTGGCGCTGGGCGATCGCGATCCCCTCCGCATCCGCATCGCAGCCCGTGACCGCGAAGCCCGCCGCCAGCATGACCTGGCTCAAGGCGCCATTGCCGCAGCCCAGATCCAGCACCGTGCGGGCACCCGCCGCCTGCAGGATCCGCTGCAGCTGCGGCCAGAGATAGCCATGCGCGCAGGTCGGCGCCGCATCGCGCCAGCCGTAGCTCGAAACCGCCGCGCTCGATAACGCCATGATGGGCTCCTGGCCAGTCGATTGACGCCCGAGCTATACTACTATAAGTAGTATCTTCTCAAGAAATGATTCCCGGAAGGTTGTAGCCGGGCTAGTCCGCCAGGGTCGCGTCGCCTTCGATGCGCCGCCGGTGCGCCAGCCGCGCCGCTCGGCCGGCGTGGCGCGCATGCCACGCGCCGCCCTGGCGCAGCGGCCGCGTCGCCGGCGCGGATCTTGCGCCGCAGCAACCTCTCCGCCATAGCTGCCCGACCGCCCGCCGATCCCGTCTTTCCCGCCCCGGAGCCGCCCGCCGCCCATGGACCTGGTGACCCTCCTGCAAGCCGCCTTCCTCGGCCTGGTCGAAGGCCTGACCGAGTTCCTGCCGGTCTCCTCGACCGGCCATCTGATCCTCCTGGTCGACCTCCTGGGCTTTCGCGGCCCGCCCGGCAAGCTGTTCGAGATCGTGATCCAGCTGGGCGCGATCCTGGCGGTCTGCTGGCTCTACCGGGCCAAGATCGCGACCGTCCTGCAGGGCTTGCTGGCGCGCGAGCCCGGCGCCTGGCGGTTCACGACCAACCTGCTGCTCGCCTTCCTGCCCGCGATGGTGATCGGCGTGCTCGCCTACAAGACCATCAAGGAGGTGCTGTTCTCGCCCTGGGTGGTCTCGATCAGCCTGATCCTGGGCGGCATCGCGATCCTGGTGATCGAGCGCCTCCTGGCCAGCGCCCGCTACCACCGCACCGAGGACATCCCGGCGCCCCGGGCGCTCGGCATCGGCCTGTTCCAATGCATCGCCATGATCCCGGGCGTGTCCCGCTCGGGCGCCACGATCATGGGCGCCTTGCTGGTGGGGGTCGATCGGCGCGCGGCCGCGGAGTTCTCGTTCTTCCTGGCGATCCCGACCATGCTGGCCGCGACCGCCTACGACCTCTACAAGAACTGGGCGACGCTCCAGGCGGATGGCGCCCTGATCATCGCGGTCGGCTTCGCCGCCGCCTTCATCACCGCACTGATCGTGGTCCGCGCGGCGATCGACTTCATCACCCGCCACGGCTTCACGCCGTTCGCGATCTACCGGATCGTGGTCGGCCTCGCCATGCTGGCGATCCTCGCCAGCCGCTGACCGTGCCGCCTGCTCGGCTCAGCCCTCGAGCAGGCTCGCGAGCTTGAGCGCCACGCCGACCGAACCGTCGATCTTGAGCTTGCCGAGCGTGTAGGCCAGCGTCGGATTGAGCTCGCCCGCCAGCAGCTTCTCGAAATTGTCGGGCGCGATCCGGATCGTGCAATCGGCGTCCTGCTCGTCATTGCCAGCCACTGGGCTGACCACCGGCGGCAGGACCGTGCCGTCGACGAAGATCACGCCTTCGTCGGCCAGCACGAACTTCACCTTGTAGCCGAGACCGGCCAGCTGCGGGCTGAGGCGGCGCAGGCGCTCGGTCTGCTCATCCAGGCTCATGGGTCCTCACAGGGGGCGTGTCGGCCGAGGGCTCGGCGGCCAATTGGTTGAGCCGGCGCATCTCCTGGGCGATCAACGCCCGGCGCGACGGCTTGCCGATCAGGGTATGGGGCAGCTCGGTGCGAAACTCGATCTGGCGCGGCTGCTCGAACGGCGCCAGCTTGTCCTTCAGAAAGGCGCGCAGGCCGCCTGCGGTCAGGCTCTGGCCCTCCTTCAGCCGGACATAGGCCTTGACGATCTCGCCGCGATGCGGGTCCTCGATGCCGCAGACCGAAACCTCCTCCACCGCCGGATGCAGCTCGATCGCTTCCTCGACCATGCGCGGATACACGTTGAAGCCGCCATTCAGGATCAGATCCTTGACCCGGTCGATCAAATAGACGAAGCCGTCCTCGTCCATGTAGCCGACATCGCCGGTATGGAGCCGGCCAGCGCGCAGCGCGTCCTCGGTCTCGTCGCTGCGCTCGGCATAGGCCGCCATGACCTGCGGCCCGGTGATGCAGATCTCGCCGCGCTGGCCGAGCGGCAGGCGGCGCTCGGGCTCGTCGAGCGACACGATCTCGATCACCGTGCCCGGCAGCGGCAGGCCGACCGAGCCCGGCCGCCGCCGGCCGCTGAACGGATTGATCGTGCAGACCGGCCCGGCCTCGGTCAGGCCGTAGCCCTCGACCAGGGTGCAGCCGGTCAGCTGCTCGAAGGTCTCCTGCACCACCCGCGGCAAGGGCGCCCCGCCGGAGATGCAATAGCGCAGGCTGGACAGGTCATATTGATCGAGCAGCTGCGAGCCGTTGATCGCCGAATACATGGTCGGCACGCCCAGCATCACCGTCGGCTTCTCCTGGTCGATCACCTTGAGCAGCTGGTCGAGCCGGAAGCGCGGCAAAAGGATGATCTCGAAGCCGCTGGCCAGGCTGGTGTTCATGACCGCGGTCATGCCGAACACGTGGAACAGCGGCAGCACGCCTACGACCTTCTCCTGGCCTGCCCGGCTGTCGGTCGCCCAGCGGCGGACCTGCTCGGTGTTGGCATGGAGCGCTGCATGCGTCAGCAGCGCGCCCTTGGGCAGGCCGGTGGTGCCGCCGGTATATTGCTGGACCGCGATGTCGCTGCCTGGCTCGATCGCAACCGCGGCGAACTTGCCATCATTGGCGGTCAGGCGCTTCAAGGTGATGTGGCGCTCGTCATTGGCGACATCGGCGATCTCGCGCCGGCGCAGGAGCGCGAACAGGGTGCGCTCGCGCCAGGGCAGCATGCCGCCCATCGAGCCGACCACGATCTTTTCCAGGCAGGTATCCTGCAGGCGCTTGGCGACCTTCGGATACATCGTCCGGATGTTGAGCGTGACCATGAACCGGGTCTTGGAATCCTGGATCTGGCGGGCGATCTCGCGCTCGGCATAGAGCGGGTTGAAATTGACGACCGTGCCGCCGGCTTTGAGGATCGCGAAGAAGCAGACGATGTAATAGGGGCAATTCGGCAGGAACAGCCCGACCCGCACCCCCTTGGTGACGCCCAGCGCCTGGAAGCCCTTGGCCGCCTTGTCGACCAGCTGGCCGATCTCCTTGTAGCTCGACTTGCGGCCGAGGAAATCGAGGCAGGGTCGGTCCGGATAGGTCTGCACCGCACGATCGAGCAGGGCATAGAGCGGCTCCGGCGGCAGCTCGAGCGGCCAGCTCAGCCCGGCCGGATAGTGCGGCTCCCAGGGATAGGGCCGGTTCAGCGCGACATCGGGCGGGGCTGGCAGAGGCTCAGGCGCGGGTCGGCGCAGCTTGCGCCAGACATGCTCAAGCCAGCCCGACCAATGGGCGCGGCGGCTTTGGCCCGCCGTTGGCTCGGGCCGCAGCTGATCCTGCAGGGAGAGAGGGGCGTGTTCGCTCACGGGCACGGACTTCCGATCGGACCAGGATGAGGCGGTGCGCTGCCGGCGGCACCGCTTGGAGTGACAACGTTCAAGGCGCCAATCCGAGCTCGCTGAAGGGCAAAAAATCGACCGCCTGGCCGGGCCGCACCTCCTGGCGGTCCTCGGCCAGCTCGATCAGGCCGTCGGCCTCGCACAAGCTGGTGAGGATGCCCGAGCCCTCGCGCGCGATCCGCTCGACCGCGAGATGGCCGTCGGCCGTGACCAGCCGGCCGCGCAGATATTCCCGCCGGCCCGGCTTTTTTGGCAAGGTGAAGGTGGCGGGCACGGGATATCTGGTTGGCTCCGGCCAGGCGCCACCAGCCAGGCGGATCAGCATCGGCCGGGCGAACAGCAGGAAGCACAAGGCGGCGGCCACCGGATTGCCGGGCAGGCCGACGAAGATCGCCCCGCCCAGCTGGCCGAACGCCAAAGGCCGACCGGGCTTGACTGCGATCTGCCAGAAATGCAGGCGGCCCAGCCGCTCGACGCTGCGCGCCACATGGTCCTCGTCGCCCTGCGACACGCCGCCCGAGCTGATGATCACGTCATGGTCGCGGGCTGCGCTCGCCAAGCGCTCGGCCACCACGGCCGGCCGGTCGGCGCAGATGCCGAGATCGGTCACCTGGCAGCCGAGGCCCACCAGCAGGCCCTGCAGCATGCTGCGGTTGCTGTCATAGGCCTGGCCATGGCGCAGCGGCTGGCCCGGCTCGATCAGCTCGTCGCCGGTCGAGAGCAGCGCCACATTGAGCGGCTGCCAGACCGCGAGGCTGGTCCGGCCGAGGCTGGCGGCGACCCCGATCTCCTGCGGCCGCAGCCGGCGGCCGACCGGCAGCACGATCGCCCCGGCGCGGATATCCTCGCCGGCCCGGCGCCGGTTGACGCCCGGCCGCAGACCGGGCGGCACCGTGACCGCGCCAGCCGCGACCTCGACGTCCTCCTGCATCACCACGGTGTCGGCGCCGGCCGGCAAAGCCCCGCCGGTCAGCACTCGGACGGCGCGGCCGCTCGGCAATGGGCTGCCATAAGGATGGCCGGCCGCGGCCCGGCCCTCGACCAGCGCCAGCCGGGTCGGCCGATCGGGCGCCAGGTCGGCATGCGCCAGGGCAAAGCCGTCGACCGCGACATTGTCGAAGGCGGGCACGTCCCGCTCGCCGATCAGCGGTTCTGCCAGCAGGCGCCCGCAAGCAGCCGCAAGGGGCAGGGTCTCGGCCGCCACGACCGGCGCCACCCGTGCCTGCAGCAGCGCCAGCGCCTCGCCAGCCAGGAGGCGCGGCCCGGCACCGGCGAAGCAATCATCCTGCACAGGCGGACGTGGCAAAGCGGCAGTCACCCAAGGTCGAGCAAGGGTCCAATGGACCAGATCATCACCCCGCCAGCATAGCGCCTCGCCCGGCCCGCCGACTACCACGATCCAGCGGCGCCATGCGGACCCGAGGACAATCCCGCCCATGCTCGCCGCCATCGGTCCCTCGGCGGACCACGCCGGCCGGTTCGCCACGCGCGGTGCCACATTCTACCTGGCCGCGCCGATCTGGCCAGCAGCCAAGCTTCCGCCAGCGTCGCAGGCCAAGGCGCGAGGCTCAACCAGCCCAGAAAAAAGCCGCAACTGCCGGGCCAAGGATGACCAGCCGCCCATAAGCCTCTGCCATGGGCACGGGGTCGCCACCGGCCCGCATGCTGTCCTTGCGTGGATTTTTGATCGTCCCGCCACCAGCCCGACGTCTGCCGCCTGGCCTTGGCAGCGCCCGTTCATGCCACGGATCGCGGGTTAGTCTGCCCCTGCAGCCGGGTCTTGACCAACCTCTGTCAGAACCGCTTGCGGCGCCTCGGTTGGCGGCCAGCGGCCGTCGCTCCACCGCCCGTCAAGGATGCCGCGCATGAGGCGACGAGCATCGACCCGCTGCGCGCCCAGCTGGTTCTTCAGCATCGACGACTCGATCGGCGCCCAGGCGCCATCACATACCCCAAGATTGCCCACCATGGCCAACCGCCGTCGCCAGTGGTGCCAGCGGCCGTCGCCCACAGGCCTGGTCCAGCGGTGGACTGCCGGTCGCCTCGATCCGCCGCATCAGCTTGATCGCCGCTGACGGGCTCACGGCAAAGCGACGGGCCACCTGCCGGATCGAACTCCCGCCCCGACCGTTAGGCGAGGCAAGCTGGCCCCTGGCGCTGTCGATCATCCAGGCAGC
>CADEGR010000064.1:7211-21425 GCA_902826935.1 uncultured Alphaproteobacteria bacterium
GGCGCCGGCGCTGCACTCACTTGATCATGGTCAATGCTTGCAGCTCGCCGCCGACGGACCCGCTTCTGCCCGCCTCGACGAGCGCGTTCAACCGCTGATGTCGAGCAGAAGACCAGCGCGTCATCCAGCTCTCCCCAGGTGATCGGAGAGCCCAAAACAACCATCTGCGACTTCCTGAATGACCGAGGGTTCAGTCGGTCCTGGGCAGGCTCCGGCAATCGACGCCGTCGGCGATCCGGCTTGGCCCGTGCGCGGTGCCACGGCCAGGCGCGCACCATGGGCGTCGCGCAGCTGACGGGTTTGGCGCGGGTGCCTCAGCTGCAGGTGGCGCACCCTCAGGGTCGGACACTCAGCTAGTGCAGCGATCGATGGGCCGGCGCCCGATCTTAACGCCGATGCCTTGTCTGCTAGGCAGCAATGCCTGCCCCGGCGATCCCACCGTGGCTCATCGTCTCGTGCTCCCGCCCGCCAAGCGTCAAGCCGGATACCGAAGCATGGATCGCGGCTTCAAGAGCTATGTCATGCCCAATGACGCTGCGGCTGCAGGGGTCGCTGCGCCGCGGCAAGGTCTCGTGCAGCAAAGGGGGTCGGCCGCGCCGGAGACCGGCGCGGAGCCAAACGCCAATCGGCTTACTGGTCCGGATCGGACAGGGCCCTGGCCAGCGAGCAGATCGCCTCTTGGTGCTTGCGCGCCGGGATGCCGATGAAGTTGCGGGCGAGCTCGAGGAGCATGCGCTGCTGGGGCGTCGCCTTGAACGCCTTGTCGCTGTTCAGGCCCTCGAAGAAGTAGCTAACATCGACGCCCAGCGCCTGCGCGATGTGATACAGGCGGCCGGCCGCGACCCGGTTGATGCCCTTCTCGTATTTGTGCGCCTGCTGATAGGTCACCCCGATCAGCTCGGCCATCTGCTGCTGCGTCAAACCCAGCATGATGCGACGCTCGCGCATGCGGGCGCCGACATGCCGGTCAATATCCTGCGCGCGGGACCGGCCTGGGCCGGGACTCCCGCTCGGCTTGACCATCACTGTCGCCATCGTCTTCTCCATCCCTCGCAACTCGGCGGTTATGGCCCGGAACAGGCTGGCACCGCGCCGGCCACCACCGGCCGTTGCCAACGTCAACCCCCTGCGTCCCGGCCTCTCTACTTGAGGTTAGGGCCTACTCATTGCAAAATCGTAAAGCGAGAATCCGCTGAAACAAATTCACCATCGCACCATCAAAGAAAGAATTTTAGTTAAATCCCATTTAATCGCAAGCAGAAACGCTACACCGGCTGATGCCTACCCAGGGGTGCATCGAGGATTTTTCGCCAAATCACATCGATAATCAGGGATTCTGACCGCGCACTTCAACTGCCAAGGCTGGCACTTGGCGTACCAGAGGCCACCTGCTAGCTAGATCGTTCAGTGGCCGCCGGCTGCGGATGCTTCCGGCCAGAGGTTAATGGGTTGATGGCACAGCGAAAAGCGCTCCGATGGCCGGCACATCGAGGCGCCGGGCGCGCGGCAAGGCCGGTTTTTGGCGGCGCGGCTGGCCAAATGGGTCACACAGCGCCGGGGTTGCAGCCGAGCAATCGTCATCAGCTCCTACCGCGAAGGTCGCCACCATGCGCATCGCCACGTTGATCCAGGCTCGCCTGACCGAGGCGCTCGCCCCGACGCGGCTCGAGATCATCGACGATTCGGCCCGCCATGTAGGCCATGCCGGGGCGCGGCCGGGCGGTGAAAGCCACTTCCGGCTGGTCATCGTGGCGGCTGCCTTCGAGGGCCGCTCGCGTCTGGAGCGACAGCGCCTGGTCTATGCCGCCCTGGGCGATCTGATGGCCGGCGAGATCCATGCGCTGGCCCTGACCACCTCGAGCCCGAGCGAGGCCGCGGCGCCCTAGCCGGTCGGCCGGGCCGACGGGCCGCAAGCGTTCATGCCAGCCGAGCGACTGGCCGGGCAACGTCGCCCGACGCCGCCTCGCTTGCCAGGAACACCGCCACCGCTTCGGCATCGAGCGGCTGCGCCAGATGATAGCCCTGCAGCTCGGTGCAGCCTTCGCCGGTCAGCATGCGCGCCTGCTCGGCGGTCTCGATGCCCTCGGCGCATAGCTCGGGCGCCAGGCCGCGCGCCAGCACCATGACCGCGCCCGCGATGCCGGCACCGTCGGCGCGCGCCCCGATCGCGGCGATCACCGCCCGATCGATCTTGACC
This sequence comes from uncultured Alphaproteobacteria bacterium, assembly GCA_902826935.1. Classification (GTDB taxonomy): domain Bacteria; phylum Pseudomonadota; class Alphaproteobacteria; order Geminicoccales; family Geminicoccaceae; genus CADEGR01. The sequence continues at coordinate 9,409 of CADEGR010000064.1, forward strand.
TTGTCGAGCGCGATGCCTTGGAGATGGGCGAGCCGGGCAAAGCCGCCGCCGAAGCCGTCGAGCGCGATCCGCACCCCAAGCCGGCGCAGCCGATCCAGCACCTGCACAATCCGCGGCAGGTCGCCCAAGAGAGCGCTTTCCTTGATTTCCAGCTCGAGCCGATCGGCTGGCAGGCCGCTCTCGGTCAGGATCTGATCGACCAGCTCGACCGTCGCCTCCTGCTCCAGCTGCAGCACCGACAGGTTGACGCAGACCCGCAAGCCCGGCCAGGCGGCTGCCTGGCCGCAGGCGGTCCGCAGGACCCACTCCCCGAGCGGCAGGATCAAGCCGGTGGCCTCGGCTGTGGCGATGAAGTCGGCGGCTGGGCGCAGCCCTTGCGGATGGCGCCAGCGGAGCAGCGCTTCGAGCGCCACGACCCGGCCGCTGCCCGCGTCGATCTGCGGCTGGTAATGCAGCTCGAACTCATTGCGCCGGAGCGCCTTCAGTAAATCCTGCTCGAGCTGCTCCTGGCTCTGCCAGGCGGCCTCGACCGCGGGACTGAAGAAGCAGAAGCTGCTGCGGCCCTCGTGGCGGGCCTGCAGCAGCGCCAGGCGCGCCCGGCGCAGCAGCGGCGCCGAACGGTCGCCATGCTCGGGCAGCAAGGCGACGCCGATGCTGGCGGTCACGATCACCTCGCGCTCGCCCAGCGCAAAGGGCGTGGCGGCCTCGCCCAGCAGGCGCTGGCAGAGCGTCTCGATCGTCGAAAGATCGGTATCAGGCGGCAGCAGGATCGCGAACTGGCTGCCATGCAGCCGGGCAAGCACGCTGCCCGGCGTCAGCAGGCCCCGCAGCCGCTCGGCGCAGGCGCGCAGCAGCTGCTCGCCGCCGACCGAGCCTAAGGCGCTGCCCAGATCCTCGAACCGGTCGATCTCGACACAGAGCAGGCCGCCGGTCTGGCAGGTGACCCGGGCCGCGGCGGCCACCTGATCGAGCGCCCGCAGCAGCGCATCGCCATTGGCGAGGCCGGTCAGGCCGTCATGGTCGGCCAGGAAGCGGGCGCGCGCGGTCGCGGCGACCTCGGCCGTGATGTCGCGGCCGAAGCCATGATAGCCCAGGAACTGCCCGGCGCCGTCGTGGACCGGCTGGCCGCCCAGCTCGATCTGGCGCAGGTTGCCCAGCTCGCGCACCTGAAAGCGCAGGCGCTTGAACGGCCGGCGGCGGACCAGGTCGGCGCGATGCCGGGTCCAGATCTCGTCCTCGACCTGATCGGAATTCAGCTGCCAGGCGGCACCAGCCGCAGCCATCAGGCGGAGCGCGTCCGGCGCGCCGGGCCCGACCGCCACCATGCGCAGCTCGGCATCCAGCCGCCACGGCCAGACATCCTGCGCGGCCAGCAGATCGGCCTGCCAGTCGAGCGGCTGGCTGGGCGCGACCTGGGGCCGCGGGCTCGCCCCGGCGGCTGGCTGCCAGGCGCGCCAGCTGCCGAGCCCGAGCAAGGTCAGCGGCAGCAGCCAGGCGAGCTGGCGCGGCTCGGTCAGCGCGCCATCGGCCAGCCAGCCAGCCAGGCTGGCCGCCACCACCGCGACCCCGGCCAGCACCAGGCGCTGGCGCAGGATCGGCGTCTGGGGCGGCGCGCCGACCGGCCCGCGCGCGCCCTCCGCGGCACGATCCGCCGGCAGCTTGGCCGCAGGCTGGGGCGCGTCGAGCTGAGCTGCCGCCGAGGTCATGGCATGATCTTCGCTGTGAAAGGGAACATGCGGCAAATTTTGCCTATCGGGTCTTAACAACCGGTAAAGCCGGCAACCATTGCTTAACACCTGGCGCGCGAATGGACGCTTGACGCGCCGCCTGCCTGCTTCAACAACTGATGGCAGGTGCAGAGCAACTGCCCCGGGAGGCACGAAGCAGATGGGCGACGGCTGGGCGGCAGGTGGCCGAACGCGGCCCGGCCAGGGTGCCGATCGACCGGTTGGCGCCGCCACCGGCAGCGGACCCTAGCGCCGATGCTGCCCGATCTGGCGACCTTCGACACCTTGCCCAAGCTCCTGCTGCACCATGCCAGCGAGGCCGGTGCGTCGATCGCGTTTCGCGAGAAGGAGCTGGGGATCTGGCAGACCTACAGCTGGGCGGAGAGCCGCGACCGGGTCGCGGGCCTCGCCAGCGGCCTGCTGGCGCTCGGGCTGGGGCCGGGCGACGTGGTCGGCATCATCGGCCGCAACCGGCCGCACTGGGTCTGGGCGGAGCTCGCCGCGCACAGCGTCGGCGCCATGTCGCTCGGCATCTACGAGGACGCGCTCGCGAAGGAGGTCGCCTATCTGCTGGCCTATGGCGAGGTCAAGCTGGTGTTCGCCGAGGACGAGGAGCAGGCCGACAAGCTGCTCGAGGTGGCGCCTGAGCTGCCGGCGCTGCGCTGGATCGTCTACAACGAGCCGCGCGGCATGCGCAAATACCAGGACCCGCGGCTGCTCTCCTGGCCGGACCTGATCGCCCGCGGCAGCAGCCTGCCGCCCGGCCGGTTCGAGGCGGTGGTCGCGGCCGGCCGCGGCGAGGACGTCGCGATCTTGTGCACCACCTCGGGCACCACCTCGCAGCCCAAGCTCGCGATGTGGCAGCACCGGCCGTTCCTGGAGCACATCGCGGCCTATCTGCGGGCCGATCCGCGCACGGCCGCGGACGAATATATCTCGATCCTGCCGCTGCCCTGGGTGATGGAGCAGATCTACGCGGTCGCCATGCCGCTGCTCTGCCGGATCCGGGTCAGCTTTCCCGAGGACCAGAGCACCGCGTTCCAGGATCTGCGCGAGGTCGGGCCGACCCATGTCCTGCTGGCACCACGGGTCTGGGAGCAGATGTCGGCCGACATCCACGCCCGCATGCTGGACGCCAACCCGCTCAGCAGGATGGTGTTCCGGCGCTGCCTCGCGGCTGGCCTGAAGGCGCTCGATGCCGGCGGCCGCTCCTGGCTGGCCGATCGCGTGTTGTTCGACGTGCTGCGCGACCGGCTGGGCCTCGCCCGGGTCAAGGCGGCCGCGACCGGCGGGGCGGCGCTCGGGCCCGACACCTTCCGCTTCTTCCTCGCCATGGGCGTGCCGCTCCGTCAGCTCTACGGCCAGACCGAGCTGTGCGGCGCCTACACCTTGCAGCGGGCCGAGCACGGCCTCGACTTCGACAGCTCCGGCACGCCGTTCGACAATACCGAGATCCGGATCGCAGCACCCGACGAGCACGGCGTCGGCGAGATCGAGACCCGCCATCCCGGCATGTTCAAGGGCTACTACAAGCAGCCCGAAGCGAGCGCGGCGGTGCTGACCGCCGATGGCTGGATGCGCACCGGCGATGCCGGCTTCATCGATGGCCACGGCCGGCTCACCGTGATCGACCGGGTCGGCGACCTCGCCACCACCGACGGCGGGCTCCGCTTCTCGCCGCAGTTCATCGAGAACAAGCTGAAGTTCTCGCCCTATATCGGCGAATGCGTGGTGCTCGGCCACGACCGGCCGTCGATCACGGCAATCTTGTGCATCCGCTATCAGATGGTCGCCAAATGGGCTGAGAGCCAAGGCCTGGCGTTCACCACCTATACCCATCTTTCGGCCCTGCCCGAGGTCTACGCCCTGCTCGAGCGCGAGGTCGCCAAGGTCAATGCCAGCCTGGCGCCGGGCCAGCGCATCAGCCGGTTCCTCCTGCTCTACAAGGAGCTGGACGCCGATGACGGGGAGCTGACCCGGACCCGCAAGGTGCGCCGCTCGGTGATCGACGAGCGCTACCGGCCGCTGATCGAGGCGCTCTACAGCGGGCAAGCCCGGGTCGCGATGGACACCGAGGTCACCTTCGAGGATGGCCGCACCGGCAAGATCCGGGCCGAGATGGCGATCCAGGATCTGGTCACCGCCGACGATGCCCGGTTCGCCGAGGCGGCGGAGTAGCCATGGCGCCGGCTGAGGCCGCCCCGCTCAGCGAGCGCGCCAGCCGGGCGCGCCAGGTGGGCGAGGTCCTGCTCGCGGTCGACAACATCACGCTGCGCTTCGGCGGCGTCGCCGCGCTCACCAACATCAGCTTCGACATCCGCCAAGGCGAGATCCGCGCGATCATCGGCCCGAACGGCGCCGGCAAGTCCTCGATGCTGAACGTGATCAACGGCTTCTATCACCCGCAGGAGGGCCGGATCACCTACCAGGGCAAGACCCGCGCCCGGATGCGGCCGCATGAGGCGGCCAAGCGCGGCATCGGCCGGACCTTCCAGAACATCGCTCTGTTCAAGGGCATGACCACCCTCGACAACATCATGACCGGCCGGGTCTTGAAGATGCACGCGGGCTTTCTCGCCCAGGTCGTCTATCTCGGCCGCGCCAAGCAGGAGGAGCTGGCGCACCGGGCCGCGGTCGAGCGGATCATCGACTTCCTCGAGATCCAGGCGATCCGCAATCAGCCAGTCGGCAAGCTGCCCTATGGGCTGCAAAAGCGGGTCGAGCTGGGCCGGGCGCTGGCGACCGAGCCCACCTTGCTGCTGCTCGACGAGCCGATGGCCGGCATGAACCTCGAGGAGAAGGAGGACATGTGCCGCTTCATCCTCGATGCCAATGAGGAGTTCGGCACCACGATCGCCTTGATCGAGCATGACATGGGCGTGGTCATGGACATCTCCGACCGGGTCGTGGTCCTGGACTACGGCCGCAAGCTGGCGGATGGCTCGCCCGACGTGGTCCGCGGCGATCCGGCGGTGATCGACGCCTATCTTGGCGTCAGCCATGACTGAGGGAGCGGCCTAGGTCATGGAGCTGTTCGCGACCTACGTCCTGGGCCCGCTCGGCGAGATGGCCGACAACCCGGCCGGCGTGGTCGAGACCGTGATCGGCGGCCTCGGCAACGGCTTCCTCTATGCGCTGGTGGCGATTGGCTTCGTGATCATCTTCAAGTCCTCGGGCGTGTTCAACTTCGCCCAGGGTGCGATGGTGTTCTTCGCCGCCCTCAACTTCGCCGGCCTGCTCGAGCTGGGCCTGCCCTGGTACCTGGCCGGACCGCTCGCGCTCGGCGCGATGTTCCTGTTCGCGGTCCTGGTCGAGCGGGTGGCGTTGCGCCCGCTGGTCGGCCAATCGCAGCTCACGCTGTTCATGGCGACGATCGGCATCAGCTTCCTGCTGCAGGGCTTCGGCGAGGCGATCTGGGGCGGCAATCCGCATCTGCTCAAGGTCGGCCTGCCCGAGGACTCGCTGTTCGCGATCGACTATGCCTGGGGCCAGGCGCTGGGCCTCGACATCATCATCCAGCAGTCCGACCTGCTGGCGATCGCGACCGGCCTGGTCATGGTCGGCGGCCTGTTCCTGTTCTTCCAGTTCTCGCGGGTCGGCCGGGCGCTGCGCGCCGTCGCCGACGACCACGCCGCCGCCATGTCGGTCGGCATCCCGCTGCAGCATATGTGGATCGCGGTCTGGGCGCTCTCCGGCCTCGCCGCCTTCGTCGCCGCGACGATCTGGGGCACCAAGATCCAGATCGAGCCGACCATGATCAACCTCGCCCTCAAGGCGCTGCCGGTCCTGATCCTGGGCGGCCTCACCTCGATCCCCGGCGCCGTGATCGGCGGCTGCATCATCGGGATCAGCGAGCTCTTGTTCGAGACCTATTGGGGCCAGCCCCTGTTCGGCGGCGCCACCACCGAATGGTTCGCCTATCTGCTCACCGTGCCAGTCCTCCTGATCCGTCCCCAGGGCCTGTTCGGCGAGCGCCTGATCGAGCGGGTGTGAGGGCCGCATGCTGTACCGCGAGACCGGGGTCTTCCACAGCAGCTACGCCGCCGACCAGGCGATCTTCAAGCTGCCGCAGGACCGCTACGCCATCGCCTTCTGGCTGGTGGTGGCAGCCGTCGTGCTGCCGCTCACCGTCTCCAACTACGTGCTCACCGACCTGCTCACGCCGTTCCTGATCATGGCGATCGCCGCCCTCGGCCTGAACGTGCTGACCGGCTATTGCGGCCAGCTCTCGCTCGGCACCGGCGCCTTCATGGCGCTGGGCGGCTACATGACCTACAAGCTGGTGACCGCCCTGCCGAGCGCCAGCGCGCTGATCGGCAGCCTGACCGGGGTCGAGCTGGCGCTGCCCGATCCGGTGATCCTGGGCATTCGGCCCTTCGATCTGTGGTTCCTGGCGATCCTGATCGGCGCCGGCCTGATCACCGCCGTGGTCGGCCTGGTGTTCGGCCTGCCCAGCCTCAAGATCAAGGGCCTCTATCTCGCGGTGACCACCTTGGCCGCCCAGTTCTTCCTGGTCTGGCTGTTCATCAAGGTGCCCTGGTTCACCAACTACTCGCCGGCCGGCATCGCGCCCGCCCCGCCGCGCACGCTGCTGGGCCTCCAGGTCACCGGCGCCGCCTCGCCGCCGGTCAACCGCTATCTGTTCGTGCTGGCGCTGACCTGCCTCGCGGCGCTCGCGGTCAAGAACGTCACCCGCTGCAAGGTCGGCCGCAGCTGGATGGCGATCCGCGACATGGACATCGCGGCCGAGATGATCGGCATCAGCCCGACCCGGGCCAAGCTCAGCGCCTTTGCCTTCAGCTCGTTCCTGATCGGCCTGGCCGGCGCCCTTTGGGCGTTCGTCAAGATCAACTCGGTGCAGACCGACGCCTACGGCATCCTGGTCAGCTTCCAGGTCCTGTTCATGGTGATCATCGGCGGCCTCGGCACGGTCCTGGGCTCGTTCCTGGGGGCCGCCTTCGTCATCCTCACGCCGATCCTCTTGAACATCGGCCTGACCGCGCTCAACCCGGGCCTGCAGGCGCTCGGCCTGCCCGCCTTCGAGGTCGCGATGATCAAGCATATCGAGTTCATGATCTTCGGCGCGCTGATCATCTTTTTTCTGATTGTCGAGCCGCATGGCCTTGCTAGGCTCTGGCAGATCGCGAAGCAGAAACTGCGAACCTGGCCGTTCCCCTATTGAGCCGATGGGGCGGTCAGCCAGGGTCGCCCAACATCACCGGCGGGAGGCGATAGCAATGCGACGGGTCATCACCAGCGGGGTCTTGGCGGCGGCCGTCATGGCGGCCACGGTTGGCGTCACCCATGCTGCCGAGGAGCAGTATTTCCCGCTCCTGGTCTACCGCACCGGCCCCTATGCCGCGAACGGGGCCCAGCTCGCCAACGGCCAGATCGACTATCTGAAGCTGATCAACGCCAAGGGCGGCGTGAACGGCGTCATGGTCAAATGGGAAGAGTGCGAGACCGAGTACAAGACCGATCTCGGCGTCGAATGCTACGAGCGCCTGAAGGGCAACGGCAAGGTCGCGGCGATCTCGCCGTTCTCGACCGGCATCACCTACGCCCTGCTCGAGAAGGTGGCGGCTGATCAGAACGTGCTGTTCTCGATGGGCTACGGCCGGACCTCGGCCGCCGACGGCCGGGTCTTCCCCTGGGTCTTCAACTTCCCGGCCACCTACTGGTCGCAGGCGACCTCGATCATGAAATACGTGGCCGAGCAGGAAGGCGGCGCCGACAAGCTGAACGGCAAGAAGATCGCCCTGGTCCATCTCGACCATCCCTACGGCAAGGAGCCGATTCCGACCCTCCAGAAGCTAGCGGTCGATGACGGCTTCGAGCTCCTGCTCTATCCGGTGCCGCCGACGTCGATGACCGACCAGAAATCGATCTGGCTCGACATCCGGCGCAGCAAGCCGGACTGGATCCTGATGTGGGGCTGGGGGGCGATGAACCCGACCGCGATCAAGGAGGCGTCGCTGATCCGCTATCCGATGGACCACTTCATCGGCAATTGGTGGGCGGCCGCCGAGGTCGACGTGCGCGGCTCGGGCGTGCCGGCGGAAGGCTATATCGGCGCCAACTTCCACGAGGTCGGCGCCAAGGCCCCGATCTTCGCCGAGATCAAGTCCGAGCTCTATGCCAAGGGCCAGGGCACCGGGCCCGAGGCCGAGCTGGGCGAGGTCCTCTACAACCGCGGCATCGCCAACTCCGCCTTCACCGTCGAGGCGATGGTGACCGCCATGAAGAAGTACGGCAACAAGGCGCTTTCCGGCGAGGAGATCCGCTGGGGCTTCGAGAATCTCGACATCACCCAGGCGCGCATCGACGAGCTGGGCCTGACCGGCATCATCCCGCCGACCAAGGTCACCTGCGCCAATCACGAAGGCTCGCCGGCGATCAAGCTGCAGCGCTGGGACGGCAAGTCCTGGACCGTGTTCACCGACTGGATCCCGGCGATGACCGATCTGGTCCGGCCGCTGATCGAGGCGGATGCCGCGCAATATGCCAAGGAGAACGGCATCGAGCCACGCAGCTGCGAGAGCTGAGCGCCAACCGTCCGTGGCAGCAACCCGCCACGTCGAGCCGACGCCCGGGCCGGATCCGGCCCGGGCGGTGCTCGTCGTCAACAATATCGAGGTCGTCTACGACCACGTCATCCTGGTCCTGAAGGGGGTCTCCTTGAGCCTGCCCGAGGGCCGGATCGTGGCGCTGCTCGGCGCCAATGGGGCCGGCAAGACCACCACCTTGAAGGCGATCTCCAACCTGATCCGGGTCGAGCGCGGCGAGGTCACCAAGGGCACGATCGAGCTGGACGGCCAGAATGTCGCGGCGCTCAGCCCCAACGAGCTGGTCCGCCGGGGCGTCGTCCAGGTCATGGAGGGCCGGCGCTGCTTTGAACACCTCACGGTCGAGGAAAATCTCCTCACAGGCGCATATACGCGTAAAGATATTAAAAGTGCGGTTGAGCACGACCTGGAGATGGTCTACAGGTATTTTCCACGACTCAAGGAGCGGCGGCGGGCTCTAGCCGGGTACACTTCTGGCGGTGAGCAACAAATGACCGCAATCGGCCGTGCCCTCATGGCACGTCCTCGGGTGATCCTCTTGGACGAGCCCTCGATGGGCCTGGCGCCGCAATTGGTCGAGGAAATCTTCGAAATCGTGGCTCGGCTCAATGCCGAGGCCGGGGTGACGATTCTGCTTGCCGAGCAGAATACCAACGTCGCCCTGCGCTACGCCAATTATGGCTATATATTGGAGAACGGTCGGGTGGTCCTGGACGGAGAAGCCGCAGTCCTGCGCGAGAACGAGGACGTGAAGGAGTTCTATTTGGGCGTCAGCTCGAAGGGGCGCCGGAGCTTTCGCGACATCAAGAGCTACAAGCGCCGCAAGCGCTGGCTATAGGGTAGAACGCCGTGATCCTCACCCATTCCCACAGCAGTCTGGTCCAACGGATCGGCTCGGCGCTGGCCGAGGCTTTGCGCGTCGATCTGCCCGAGCCGCCGGCTCTGGCCGATGGCCGGGTCCGGCGCGCCTCCGATCTCCTGATCCCGGGCGTCGAATCGGCCGCTCTGCCGAACTCGCTCGATCGCGCGCGCCTGAATGCGCCCCATTCCGCGACCGCGCTCACCCTCAACAGCTTCCTGCCCTGGGGCCACCACACCCAGCTCCTGCCGATCGCCGGCATCACCGGCTTCGATGCGATCCAGTTCGATGTCCGCTGCCCGACCGGGCTGCGCGGCACGCCGCCCCATCTCGACCTGCTGGCGCTGCGCGACGACCGGGCGGTCGCGGTCACGGTGCGCTGCATCGAGTATTTGAGCCGGCGCAAATCGGTGGTGGCGCCGACCTATGATCGCTTCCTCGCCACCACGCCCGGCATGCAGCCCTGGCTGGAGCAGCTGCGCGCCTGGCGCGGCCGCGAGGTCAGCTACCGCCATGTCGATCTCGGCGCCATGGTCAAATATGCCCTAGCCGTCGGCCGGACCTTCCCGGAGCGTCGGGCGACTTTGCTCTATCTCTATTGGGAGCCGACCAATGCCGGCGAGTTCGGCGAGTTCCGCAGCCATCAGCAGGAGCTGGCGGAGCTGGCCGAGGCGATCAGCGGGGCGCGGGTCGACTTCGCCGCGCAGAGCTTTGCCGAGCTCTGGCAGGATTGGGAGAGCCGCCAGCGGCCGCTCTGGCTGCAGGGTCATGTGGCCCGGCTGCGCGCCCGCTATGCCGTAGCCCTGGCCACTGCCCGACCAGGCAGCTAGGCTAGGCCGGCTAAAGGGGGAGCCGGCCTGGGAGACGGGGTTGAATCTTCGATCCATGCCTGAAAGCAAGGGCGTGTTCTACGACCGGCTCGAGGTCCGCTCGCCCAAGAGCCGGGACAAATCCATGCTGACCGCGCTGCCGGGCTTCCTGCACCAGGCGATCGAGGGTGCGCCCGCGGTCGCCCGGCAGCTGGCCGGCGTGGATCTCGATCGGATCACCAGCTTCGAGGCCCTGGCCAGCCTGCCGCTGCTGCGCAAGAGCGAGCTGATCGAGCGGCAAAGGCGGGCGCTGCCGCTGGGCGAGCTGAACGGCACGCCGCTCGAGCGCCTGGCCAAGCTGTTCGTCTCGCCCGGGCCGATCTTCGAGCCGGAAGGCACCCGGCCCGATTACTGGCGCTTCGCCCGGGCGATGTTCGCCGCCGGCATCCGCACCGGCGATCTGGTCCACAACTGCTTCTCCTATCACCTGACCCCGGCCGGCTCGATGGCCGAGAGCGGGGCGCGGGCGCTCGGCTGCCCGGTGATCCCGGCCGGCACCGGCCAGACCGAGAAGCAGCTGGAGGTGATCGAGGCGCTCCGCCCGGCCGCCTATGTCGGCACGCCCTCCTTCCTCAAGATCCTGCTGAGCCGCGCCCGCGACGAAGGCCGCGACGTGAGCTCCATCAAGAAGGCGCTGGTCTCGGCCGAAGCCTTTCCGCTCGCCATGGCGGAGGAGCTGGAGCGGGAGCATGGCGTGCTCGCCTACCAGTGCTACGCCACCGCCGATGTCGGCCTGATCGCCTACGAGACGCCGGCGCGCGAAGGCCTGGTGATCGACGAGGAGGTGATCGTCGAGATCGTCCGGCCCGGCACCGGCGAGCCTTTGCCCATGGGCGAGGTCGGCGAGGTCGTGGTCACGGCGTTCAATCCCGACTACCCGCTGGTCCGCTTCGCGACCGGCGATCTGTCCATGATGATGCCCGGCCCCAGCCCCTGCGGCCGAACCAGCCGGCGGCTCAAGGGCTGGCTCGGTCGGGCGGACCAGACCACCAAGGTCAAGGGCATCTTCGTCCATCCGAGCCAGGTGGCGGAAGTTGCCGCCCGCCATGCCGAGGTCGGCCGGCTGCGCCTGGTGGTCGAGCGCGCCGACGATCGCGACCGCATGACCTTGCATTGCGAGGCGGCCGGCGACCCGGCGCTGGCGGCGGCGATCGCGGCCAGCCTGCAGCAGGTGACCGGCCTGCATGGCGAGGTCCTGCTGGTTGCCTCGGGCGCGCTCGCCAATGACGGCAAGGTGATCGACGATCGCCGCGAGCTGGGCTAGCCGTCCTGTTCGTCGCCGATCAGCTTGCCTGCCTGCGTGGCGGCCGGATGGTGTTCGAGGGCGTCGCCTTCGCGCTCCGACCGGGCGACGCCCTGGTCCTGCGCGGCCCCAATGGCAGCGGCAAGTCGAGCCTGCTGCGCTTGCTCGCGGGCTTCCTCAGGCCGGTCGCCGGCCAGCTCAGCTACGACGGCCTGCCGGTCTTCGCCGAGCTCGCCCGCCATCGCACCCGCCTGCACCATGTCGGCCACGCCGACGGCATCAAGAGCCTGTTGACGGTGCGGGAAAATCTGACCTTCGCGGGCCTCCTGGGCGGTGCTACCACGGCGGCCATGAGCCACGCCCTCGCCGGCTTCGATCTCGACGCCCTGGCCGACACGCCGGCGCGCTTCCTGTCGTCCGGCCAGCGCCGCCGCCTGGCGCTGGCTCGCCTGCTCGCCGTGCCGCGCCCGCTCTGGCTGCTGGATGAGCCGGGCGTCGGCCTGGACGCTGCCAACCGCGCCCGGCTCGAGGCGGCGATCCAGGATCATCGCGCGGAGCAGGGCATCGTGGTGGTCGCGAGCCACGGCGATGTCGCGGTGCCGGCGGCCCTGACCCTGGAGTTCGCCGCCTGATGGCGGCGTTCCTGGCGATCCTGCGCCGCGATCTGCGCCTCAGCCTCCGGCGCGGCGTGGACAGCACCCAGCCGCTGATCTTCTTCGTGATCGCCTTGACCCTGTTCCCGCTCGGCGTCGG
>CADEGR010000064.1:21525-23087 GCA_902826935.1 uncultured Alphaproteobacteria bacterium
GGCACGCCGACCTTGACCCTGATCGGCAGCGTCGGCGCCGCGCTCACCATCGGCAGCCGGCGCGGCAGCGTGCTGGTGGCGCTGCTGGTGCTGCCGCTCTACATCCCGGTCCTGATCTTCGGCGTCAGCGCGGTCGAGGGCGAGGTCATGGGGCTGGGCGGCCGGCCGCAGCTTCTGATCCTGGGCGCCATGCTGCTGGCCGCCCTGGCCCTGGCGCCGTTTGCCAGCGCGGCCGCCCTGCGCCTCAGCCTGGAATAACCGCCGCGACCATGGGCCGCCCTTCAATCGGGCGGGCTTAGCCCTTAGATTGCGGTAACGGGGAGTTGTTGGATGCATCGTTTTGCCAACCCGCTGCGCTATCAGCGCCTGGCCGACGCGGTCTTTCCGTGGGCGCTGGGCCTGGCCGTCCTGCTCGGCGCGATCGGCCTCTATCTCGCTTTGGTCGTCGCCCCGCCCGACTATCAGCAGGGCCAGGCCTACCGGATCATGTTCGTCCACGTCCCGGCGGCCTGGATGGCGCTGATGGTCTACGGCATGATGGCGGTCGCCAGCGTGGCCGCCATCGTCTGGCGCCATCCGCTGGCCGAGATCGCGGCCCGCGCCGCCGCCCCGATCGGCGCCGCCTTCACCGCGATCGCGCTGTTCACCGGCAGCGTCTGGGGCAAGCCGATGTGGGGCACGTTCTGGGTCTGGGACGCACGCCTGACCTCGGTCCTGATCCTGTTCTTCCTCTATCTCGGCTACATCGCGCTGCATGACGCCTTCGACGATCCGGCGCGCGGGGCCAGGGCGGCGGCGATCTTGTGCCTGGTCGGCTCGGTCAACCTGCCGATCATCAAGTTTTCGGTCGAATGGTGGAACACGCTGCATCAACCGGCGAGCATCATGCGCGCTGATGGCCCAACTATCGACGGTAGTATGCTGACACCGCTTTTCCTGCTGGCGATTGCATTCTTGTGCTACTTCGTCGCGGTCCATATTTTGCGCACGCGCGCACAGCTGGCAGAGCGCAAGATCCGCAATCTGCGCCTGTCCGCGGACGCCGCCTGACGGTGGCAGCCAACTCGCAAGGAGAGCGACCATGCCGTTGTCCGGCCACGACAGTCTAGGCGTCCGCCGTCAACTGAAGGTTGGCGAGCGCACCTATGACTACTTCGACCTGGACGTGGCCGCGGGCCAGCTCGGCGACGTCAGCCGCCTGCCCTACTCCTTGAAGGTCCTGTTCGAGAACCTGCTGCGCTACGAGGATGGCCGCTCGGTCACGGTCGAGCATGTCCAGGCCCTGGTCGCCTGGCTCGCCAGCCGCAGCTCCGAGCAGGAGATCGCCTATCGCCCGGCGCGGGTCCTGATGCAGGACTTCACCGGCGTGCCGGCGGTGGTCGATCTGGCGGCGATGCGTGCCGCGATGCAGGCCCTGGGTGGCGATCCCCAGAAGATCAACCCGCTTTCGCCGGTCGACCTGGTGATCGACCATTCGGTCCAGGTCGACGCCTACGGCAATGCCGGCGCCTTCCAGCGCAATGTCGAGCTGGAATATGAGCGCAACAGCGAGCGCTATGCCT
>CADEGR010000065.1:0-10699 GCA_902826935.1 uncultured Alphaproteobacteria bacterium
GTAGCGGCGGGCGAGGCTGGCCAGATCGAGCCGGACGCCGCCGCCGACCATGCCGCCATTGCGGCTGCTCGCACCGCTGCCCAGCTGGTCTCGCTCCAGCACCGCGACCGCCCGGCCGGCGCGCGCCAGCACCAGGGCGGCGCTGAGGCCGGCATAGCCGCCGCCGACGATCGCCACGTCGACCTTGGCCGGCAGCGGCTGAGCGGGGGCGTCGGCGAGCGGCGTCGCCAGCCACCAAAAAGGCAGGGTTGAGGGCGCCGGCTCAGCCGGCATCGTGCATGCGGATCTCGAAGCGGGTGCGGTCGGTGTAGCGCTTGCCGCTCTCCTCGGCGGTCCGATAGAGGGCGGTATCGATGATCAGCTGGCGATCGTGGAAGGTCTTCTCGCAATGCCGGTCGATATACATCCCGCCGATCTCCTGGCGGCCCTCGGCCGGCGGCCGGTCGGCGCATTGCCAGCCGTCCCGGCCGTAACGGCCCATGATCCGGATCGGGAACAAGAAAGCCTTCTTGCGCAGATAGGGCGGGCTCTCGGGATCGGTCACCATGCGCATGCCCTGGACCAGGCCCTGGCCGTCGATCAGGAGCGAGGCGATCACCGGATGGCCGGCGACCTTGGTGCCGCGCCAGCGATCATTGATCGTGGCCCAGGGATCGGCCGTGTCATCGAAGCTGAACGCCACCTCGTGCAGGCCGGCGGCGTCGGCTGGGCAACGCGCGAAGTCCCGCCAGCCGGTCAGCGCCTCGCCGGGCGGGGCACCGTCATGGCCGCAGGCGAAGCTGGCGTAGCCCTTGTCCGGGAGCTGATTGACCGAAATGCCGACCTTGAGGTCGCGCAGATCGCCGGCCTCGGGATTCTCGGCTGCCGCCAGCGGAGTCGCCGCGAGCAGCCAAAGACCGCCTAGCCATGCTGCCAGCCGATGCCGTGCCATCGCCCTCCTCCCATGCTCGCCGGCCGTGCGCGCCGGTTTGGTTTATGCCTGCGATGGTAACGCCAGTCCTTGGCAAGCCCAAGCGCCGGCCCTTAAGCTTGTTGGAAAACCATGACTGGGGAGGTGGCGACGATGGCGATGACCTTCAGCCAGAGCAACGCCGCCGGTCGCGCGCATGGGCGTGGCTGGCGCCTGCCTGGCCTCTTGCTCCTGGCGCTGACCGCGAGCGGTGCCGCCGCAGATGCCGCCGATCTGGCGCTCGGGCAGCGGGTCTACAAGAAGGCGAACTGCGTCGGCTGCCACAAATGGCATGGCGATGGCGGCGGCGGCTATGGCGGGGCCGCCTTGTCGCTGCGCCATACCGAGCTCGACCGTGGCGCCCTGGTCGAGGTGGTGCGCTGTGGCCGGCCGGGCACCCGCATGCCCTACCACGATCGCAAGGCCTATGCCGCCGATCCGTGCTACGACGGCGTGACCAAGGGCGATCTGGGCCACGATTTCCCGCCCAAGGCGGCGATCTTCCTGCGCCCGGTCGAGATCGATGCGGTGGTCGAGTACGTCAAGGCGCAGCTCCAGGGCAAGGGTGCGCCGACCCACGCCGACTGCATCGCGTTCTGGGGCGAAGCGGCCAAGCAGTGCGACGAGCACAAAGGCTAGGCGGAGCAGCCTGGCCAAATGGCAGCGGTGGGGTGGCCGGGCGCACCGGCCCTGGCCACCCCGCGGATCGGTCAGCTCAGAGCGCGAACACGTAGAGCATCGAGCCCGGCTGCATCTTTTCCAGGCCCTCGGTGCCGTCCACGAACCACTTCGGCCAGGCGCCGCCCAGGCCGACCAGGATCGCGACATACTGCTTGCCGCCCACGCTGTAGCTCATCGGCGGCGCGTTGATGCCGGCACCGGTCTCGAAGCGCCACTTCTCCTCGAGCGTCTTGGCGTCGAGCGCCACGAACTCGCCGGCCGGCTGGCCGACGAACACCAGGCCGCCGGCGGTCGCGAGGATGCCGCCCAGCATCGGGTACTTGGTCTCGTGCTTGGCCACGATCTTGCCGGTGGTGGCGTCGATCGCAGCGACGCTGCCGGTGATCTGCTGGTGCTGGCGCGGGCCGCCGCCGGTGAAGAACTCGCGCGGCTTGTAGCTTTCGCCGGGCTTCATTTCCTGGTTGGTCATCTGGTTGCAGCTCTCGATGACCGGGATGTACCAGAGCTTGAGCTCGGGATGGTAGGCCGTCGGCGGCCAGTTCTTGCCGCCCATGTTGCCGGGGCAGGCGGTGCCGACCGGGTTGGTGCGGCTGGGCGCCGTGCCGGGCAGATAGGCTTGGACCTTCTTTTGCGGATCGTAGTTGACCGGCAGTCCGGTGGTGGCATCCAGCCCGTTGGTCCAGTTCAGGTCCTTCACGAACTGGGTGCCCCAGACGAACTTGCCGGTGGTCCGGTCGAGGGCGTAGGCGAAACCGTTGCGATCGGCGTGCAGCGCCAGCTTGCGCGCCTGGCCACCGACATCGGCATCGACCAGGACATGCTCGGCGACGCCGTCATAGTCATAAGGATCGTTCGGCGTGTACTGGTAGTACCACTTGATCTCGCCGGTCGCCGGATCGAGCGCGATCGCGCTGTTGGTGTAGAGATTGTCGCCCGGGCGATATTCGGCGTCCCAGTCCGGGCCGGGATTGCCGACGCCCCAGATGATCAGGTCCTGCTCCGCATCGTAGGAGCCGGTCACCCAGGTCGAGCCGCCGCCGGTCTTCCAGGCGTCGTGATCGTCGGCCCAGGTGTCATGGCCGGGCTCGTCGGGCCCCGGAATGGTGTGCCGGCGCCAGATTTCCTTGCCGGTCTTGAGGTCGGTCGCGGCGATCCAGCCGCGGATGCCGTATTCGGCGCCGGACACGCCGGTGATCGCCATGTCCTTGACCACCAGAGGTGCCACGGTGATGACCTCGGCGATCGCCGGATCGGCCACCTCGCGCTCCCAGGTGACCTCGCCGCTGGTCTTGTCGGTCGCGATCAGGCGGCCGTCCAGGGTGTGCGAGATGACCTGGTTCTGCCACAGCGCCACGCCGCGATTGTTGACGCCGCAGCAGGACACCGCGCCCGACCAGTCCTTGTCGGTGCCGGGGTCCATCTTCCAGACCAGCTTGCCCGGGCCATTGGTCAGATCGATCTTGTAGACCGAGCCCCAGCCGTCGGTGACGTACATCACGCCATCCTCGACGATCGGGGTGCCCTCCAGCCCGCCATGGGGCCAGATGCCGCCGCCCTCGATGCCGCCCAGCGCCATGGTCCAGGCGACCTTGAGCTGACTGGCATTCTCGGTGTTGATCTCGTTCAGCCGCGAATAGCGGTGCGCCGCGAAGTTCTGGTGATGGGTCAGCCAGTTGGCCGGATCGTCGTCAGCCTTGAGCACACGCTCGAAGGTGGTCTCGGCCGCCAGCCCCGCGCTCGCGGAGAGCAGCAGGCAGCCGGCCGCCAGCCAGGCCGGCGTGGCTAAGCGTCGTCCGCTCGTCATGATGATACCTCCCCAGGTTCACGGCGCTCGGCCCTGCCACGTTGATCGCGGCTTCGAGCCGGTTCGAGATTGCGCCCGATCAGTGTCGCGTCCAGCGCGAAGCGGGTCAACGTCGAACCACAACCAGCCAGCGCGGCCGGCCGCGATCTCCTGCGATGGTTGGTCGCGCTACGCGTTCGACAACCAGAGCGAGAATTAGTCTTGGCGACTACCCGGCTATGGGTAGATAATGATGGTCGTGCCGTCGTCGACCATCTGCCAGATCTCTTCGATCTCGTCGTTGGTCACGGCAATGCAGCCGTTGGTCCAGTCGCGGACCGGATGGCCGAGACGATCGGTGCGGCCGGCCTTGTTGGGCAGGCCGTGGACCATGATCAGGCCGCCCGGCGAGAGGCCCCAGCGGGCCGCTGGTCCGACATCCTCGCGGCCGGGATAGGAGACGTGGATCGAGCGATGGAACTGACTGTTGGGATTGCGCCAATCGAGCTGGTACACCCCTTCCGGCGTGCGGCCGTCGCCTTCCATCCGCTTGTGGCCGACGGGGGCAAAGCCCAGGGCCACCCGGTAGCTGCGCAGGACCAGGCCATGGCGCTTGAGCTGGAGCAGCCGGCGCGCTTTGTAGACCACCACCAGATCCGCCTTGGGCGTCATCAGATGCGGCAGCTGCGCCCGCACCGGCGTGGCGGCCGGGCCAAGCGCCAGCCAGCCGATGACGGCGGCGAGCAGGAGGCCGACGAGCGGCCTGGGCGGCGAGGACGGTTGAACCATGGCAGTTATTTCTATTCAAAGGCGGATCGCTGTAAATAGCGTCGTTGGGCCCAGGACATGAAGAGGGTTGGAGCCTTGAATGTCGAGCAGTGAGGTTAAGGAATTCGCACCGAAGCCGGCTTCCCGACCAGTCGCGGCTTGGTGCGTGGTCGGCATCTGGTTCTCGAGCGGCTGCAATCTCGGCGCGATGCTGGACGACGAGGGCGGGCTGCGCGAGGCCGCGACCTACCGCTCGGCCTACGAGGACACGATCATCGATCTGGCCCGCAAGTTCGACCTCGGCTACGTCGAGATGGTCGCGGCCAATCCGAGCGTCGATCCCTGGCTGCCCGGCGAAGGCACCGAGCTGGTCGTGCCAACCGTGCATCTGCTGCCGGATGCCAAGCCGGAAGACATCGTGATCAATCTTTCGGACATGCGGCTCTATTTTTTCGAGAAGCCCGGTCAGCCGCCCCGATCCTACCCGATCGGGATCGGCCGCGAAGGCCTGCTGACCCCGCTCGGCACGACCACCATCGTGCGCAAGCAGAAGGATCCGGTCTGGCGTCCGACCAAGCGCATGCGCCAGGAGAATCCTGAGCTGCCCGAGCAGGTGCCGCCCGGGCCCGACAATCCGCTCGGCGACCGGGCGCTCTATCTTGGCTGGGACCAGTACCGGATCCACGGCACCAACAAGCCGCCCGGCGTCGGCCGGCGCGCCAGCAGCGGCTGCGTGCGCATGTATCCGGAGGATATCCGCGAGCTCTACGACCTGGTCGGCGTGGGCACCAAGGTGACCGTGGTCGACCAGCCGATCAAGCTCGGCTGGATCGATGGCGAATTGTTCATGGAGGCCCATCCGACCCAGAGCCAGGCCGACGAGATCGAGGTCAAGGGCCGCTTCGATCCCCAGCTGGACAGCCGGATCGTCGATCAGGTGATGCAGGTGGCGGCGGCCAACAGCCCGCGTCTCGATTGGAGCCGGATCCGCCGCGCGGTGGTCGAGCGGCGCGGCTATCCGATCCAGATCACCCGCTGAGCGGGTCTGCCGGCCCGGCCCCTTAAAGCAAAGCGCCCCGCCTCGAGGAGGCGGGGCGCTTGCTGGTCAGGCCACAGCGGCTGCTTACTTGCGCAAGCCCTGCTGCGAAATCCGGTTCGACTTCTCGGCGGCCGCCGAAGCCGCCGAAGCAGCGTCCGCAGCTTCGGTCGCGGCGGCTGCGGCCTTCTCCGCGGCCTCCGCTGCCCGATCGGCGGAAGCGGATGCCGCCGCCGAATCAGCCTTGGCCTGCTCGAGCAGGGCGCGGTCGTCCGCGCTGAGGCCGGCGCAGGCCGAGATCAGAGCCGGCAGGCCGATCACGATGGCGCCAACGCGAAGATGCCGTGCGAGTTTGTTCATCGAGCACTCTTCCCAATCATCCTAGGTTGAGGGCGCGCATCCTACGAGATCGTTATGGCAAAACAAAATCCTAAATAGATGAAATTTGCCTGTAGGTTATGGCTGTGGCGCGAATGCCACGCTCGGTTGTGGCTCGCTCGGACCCGGCCGCGACCGCCGGCGACCCTACCAAACCCGGACCGGACCGGTGTCCATATGGACGAAATCCGACTCCGGATAGTAGCCGACGCCACCGCCGCCCAGGACCTGGGCGAAGTCGCGCAATGCGCTGGTCGGCAAGCCGTGCAGGCGAATATCGATCGCCCGGCCGCGGATATGGAAGCTGTTGGCGGCGACCTTCTTGCTGCGCTTGGCGAGCATCGCGTTGGTCGACGGCGAGCGGTAGCCGGAGATCACGCCGATCTGGCCGTCGAAGCCGATCAGGGTGGTCAGGTCATGCAGGAGATCGAGCAGATGCGGGTCGATCGCCCTGATGCCGCCGGTCCGAAAATCGCGCAGATGGTAGCTGATATCGGCCAGCCCCTTGCCGACGAAGCTGCCGTCCGACCAGTAGGTCGAGGTCAGCTTCTCGCCGGTGTGGAGATTGAAGAAGCTCAGGCGGCGCGGCAGCCGGCGGTCAAAGATCGTTGCGGCGGCTGGCTTGCCAAGCGCTAGGCCAGCGCAACCAGCAGCTGCCATGCCAAGTAACCGGCGGCGACTCAGAGGTGACAAACGTGATGTCCATCTCCGCACGCCCTGTCTCCCGCAATGCTCAAGCGATCGAACCGATTAATCATGGCTGGCGCGACTGGGCGCACCTTGCTCTAGTGCTGCTTCATCCAGGACGACATGCGCGCAACGGCAATGTCATTTTGCCCACGCGGCCCATCGGGGCTGCGCGCGTGACGCCAAACTTGACGGCATATCGTCTGCGACTTTCGGCCGGATCTTAGATGTGATAAGATTCAGCTTCAAGGAATTTGCGCTGTTGTTTGTCAAAAAAATTGTAGAAATGCGGGAAGACGAGAGCGTCTAAAAAAAACTAGCGGTTGAGACTTGCCGTTGCCGTGACGCTGCCAAGCGACCGGTGATCAACCATAAACACAGAACGGGCGCGGGGGTGCACCATGGTCGAGCCGAAGCCGAGGGCGACGGTCAGCTACGTCGACGTCGAGGCGGACTACTTCGAGCGGCGCGGCCTGCGCCGCCATGCGGGCGTCTGGTCGCTCTGGGCGCTGGGCGTGGGCGCCGTCATCTCCGGCCATTTCTCGGGCTGGAACTTCGGCTTGGCCTCGGGCGGCTGGGGCGGCATGCTGATCGCCACCGTGATCATCATGGTGATGTATCTGGGCCTGACCTTCTCGATCGCCGAGATGTCGCCGGCCCTGCCCCATACCGGCGGCGCCTATTCCTTCGCGCGCACGGCGATGGGGCCCTGGGGCGGCTTCCTCACCGGCCTCGCCGAGAACGTCGAATATGTCCTGACGCCGGCCGTGATCGTGTTCTTCATCGGCTCCTACATGTCGGCGATCGTCGGCACGCCACCGGGCTTTCAGCCGGTCTGGTGGATCGTCGGCTACCTCATCTTCCTGTGGCTCAACATCCATGGCGTCGAGCTGTCCTTCAAGGTCACCGTGATCGTGACCTTCCTGGCGCTGGCCTGCCTGGTGGTGTTTTGGCTCAGCGCCTTGCCGGTGATCGACTTTGGTCGCTTCGCCCTCAACATCGCCTCCGACGGCACCGAGCTGCCAGACGGCAACGGCCCATTCCTGCCCCATGGCATCGGTGGCGCGCTCGCCGCCTTGCCGTTCGCGGTCTGGCTGTTCCTCGCGATCGAGCAGCTGCCGCTGGCCGCCGAGGAATCGGTCGATCCCAAGCGCGACATGCCCAAGGGCATCATCCTTGGCATCTTCACGCTGATCATCTCGGCCTTCATGATCCTCTGGCTGAACCCCTCGGTCGCCGGCGTCGGCTCGTTCAAGCTCGGCAGCTCGGCCGAGCCGCTGCTCGACGGCTTCAAGGCGATCTACGGCGAGAACATCGCGAAGCTGCTCGCTCTGGTCGCGGTGATCGGCCTGATCGCCAGCTTCCACACGATCATCTTCGCCAAGGGCCGCCAGATCTATTCGCTCTCCCGCGCCGGCTACTTCCCGTCCAGCCTGTCGGTCACCCATGGCAGCCGCAAGACCCCCCATGTCGCGATGATCACCGGCGCCGTGCTCGCGCTGATCGTGATGTTCGTGCTGTGGTTCGGGCTGGGCGCCGAGCGCGGCGGTGCTGTGATCGGCGGCACGCTGCTGAACATGGCCGTGTTCGGGGCGATGTTCTCCTACATCATGCAAGCGCTGGCCTTCATCATGCTGCGCCAGAACCGGCCGAGCATCGAGCGGCCCTATCGCAGCCCGCTGGGCGTGCCGGGCGCGGCGCTGACCGTCGTGATCGCGGCCGTGACCATCTACTACCAGCTGCTCGATCCGATCTATCGGGCGGGCGTGGTCGCGGTCGCGGTCTGGTTCGCCATCGGCATCCTCTATTTCGCGGTCGTCGGCCGGCATCGGCTGATCCTGTCGCCGGAGGAGGAGTTCGCGCTCGAGCATGGCGAGCTGGCGGCCGGGCAGGCGGCCCGTTCGATCACGCGCCCGGCGGAATAGGCGGGCAGAGCGGCGCCGAGGCAGCTGAGGATCGCGGCAGAGGGGCGGGCGGATGACCGGCAAGCTTGATCTCGAGACCCTGAAGGCGGAGGTGGCGGCCGGGCGGATTGACACCGTTTTGATCTGCATGACCGACATGCAGGGCCGGCTGGTCGGCAAGCGCGTGACCGGCCAGTTCTTCGTCGACCAGGGTCTCGAGGAGACCCATGCTTGCGACTATCTCCTGACCGTCGACCTGGAGATGGAGCCGGTGCCGGGCTATGCCGCGGCGTCTTGGGACCAGGGCTATGGCGACTTCACGCTGCGCCCGGACCTGGCCACCTTGCGCCGGATCCCCTGGCTCGAGGGCACCGCCCTGGTGCTCGCGGACGTGGTCGACCACCACGGCGCCGATCTGCCCCATTCGCCGCGCGCCATCCTGAAGCACCAGCTGGCGCGGGCGCGGGCGCTGGGCTTCATGGTCAACGCCGCTTCCGAGCTCGAGTTCTACGTCTTCGACGAGTCCTTCAAGAGCGCGCGCGCCAAGCGCTATCACGGGCTCGAGCCGGCCGGCTGGTACATCGAGGACTACCACATCTTCCAGACCACCAAGGAGGAGAGCCTGATCCGGGCGATCCGCAACCACATGGACGCCGCCGGCATCCCGGTGGAGAGCTCGAAGGGCGAATGGGGCCCCGGCCAGGCCGAGCTCAACCTGCGCTACGCCGAGGCGTTGGAGATGGCGGACCGGCATGTGATCTACAAGAACGGGGTCAAGGAGATCGCCTGGCAGCAGGGCAAGGCGGTCACCTTCATGGCCAAGTGGGACCACGGCCTGGCCGGCAATAGCTGCCACATCCATTCCTCGCTGGCGCACAGCCGCGATGGCAGCCCGGCCTTCGTCGACGCCGCCGGCAAGGAGACCCTGACCTTCAAGCGCTATGTCGCCGGGCAGGTGGCGCTGGCGCGCGACCTCACCTTGTTCCTGGCGCCGTTCATCAACTCCTACAAGCGCTTCCAGGCCGGCTCCTTCGCGCCGACCAAGGCGATCTGGAGCACCGACAACCGCACCGCCGGCTTCCGGGTGCTGGGCCACGGGCCGGGCCTGCGGGTCGAATGCCGGGTGCCGGGCGCCGACGCCAATCCCTATCTCGCCTTCGCTGCCCTGATCGCGGCCGGGCTCTACGGCATCGAGACCGAGCTTGAGCTGGAGGCGGGCTTCACCGGCAACGCCTATGCCGGCGAGGCGGTGCGCGAGGTGCCCAAGACTCTGCGCGAGGCCCTGGTCTGCCTCGACCAGTCCAAGGCGATGCGCGCCGCCTTCGGCGACGAGGTGGTCGAGCATTATCTCCATGCCGGCCGCTGGGAGCAGCAGGACTACGACCGCAAGGTCACCGACTACGAGCTGCTCCGCGGCTTCGAGCGCGCCTGAGCGCGATCGGCGTGGCGTGGGCGATCAGGGCATGGCGGATGCTGGCCGTCCGGTCGCCCCGGCCGAGCTTGGCGGCCGCGCGCCACTCGCCGCCGCCGCTGGACCAACCATTCCTTGACCCCGGTCGGCCAGACTGAGCCGATCGTCCTGGTCTATGCAACCTAGGGAATCCGCTCCGGCGGTGGATGATCTGATCCGCGCGGACTCCCAGGGTCGCATGGACCAGCGTCAGGATCGGCGGCAATGCGTAAAGACTTGGTAAACGATGAGCTGCGCCCGGTCGGGCTGATAGGGCGCTGACGCCTGGGCCATGGCAGCCGGGCGGAAGTCGCGGGCACCATGGCCGTCTGAGGGTCGGAAGAGCCTGTCGAACCTGTCCAACCCAATGCGGCCTGCCACGACGGCCGGGCACCGGTCCGATCCCAAGACTTTCCTCCAGATGACATCCTTTAGCGGCAAAATCCGATCAAGCGCACTGCGCTTAGCCAAATTAACCCGATCTTCAGCAAATCTGGCGATCCTGCCCCTGGTCCATGCGATCCTGGGAATCCGCGCGTCGGTCAAGAGGCTTGCTAACGGGGCGGATTCCCAGGGTCGCATGGACCAGGAACGCTGCGTCAGCTTCGGCCCAAGGCGTTGAGAAATGGTTCGCACCGACGAGTATGTCGGCTGTGATGGCAGCAGCGACGAGGGGGCTGACCACTCAGCTGCAGGCATTGATCGGGGTTCGGCGTCCAGCCTGAGCCGAGCTCCGGCCACTCGATGCTGGTGGCGGCGATGGTGATGGCCGGTCGGCGATCGTCGGACGCTTGGCGGCAAGGCTTCCCAGCCTCGGCGCGACGGGCTCCGGGCCATGGTCCCAGGCGTCCGCGTCAGCCGCAACGGCCGGCCGGGGCTGGCGCCCGCCGGTCCCGCGCTCAGGGCGATGTGCCGATCGCTGCAATCTCGAGCACAAGATCATCGGGCAAGGGGGCTCTGGCTGTGCGCGCCTCGCCGACTTGCCACCATGGCGCCCGGTCGCGCCAGGTGTGGCAGCGCTGGTCGAGCCCGGCCGACGCCGCCTAAGCGCGGCGTGATCCGG
>CADEGR010000065.1:10799-23074 GCA_902826935.1 uncultured Alphaproteobacteria bacterium
CCGGATGCCGCTGCTCGCCGCGCTCGTCGCCGCCGGAGCGCGCCTGGCCGCTTCGATCGCGAGGCACGATCGTCAGGCCAGCAGCCACGCGCCCCGAGGAATCATTGCCGCACACAGGTCCTGATTGTGGTTCGAGCCTGGTCCAGCCCAAGTCTTGGGCCAAGCCAGGAAATTTGCACCTGTCTGTCGGGTGCTGGGGGGCTCAGACGTCCTGAGAGTGCGTATCAGATGCCGCGGCTGCAGTTTGGCACTTGCCACAGCCTGCCATGCGGCATGCTGTGCTTGTGCTAGAAGATGCGGTGCCAGCCCTTTGGCATGGCTGGCCTAGGCAGCAATGTACGGAGTGAGAGGTCGATGCTTTCGGGCCATCTGACGGTCCTGATCGGGACCACCAAAGGCGCCTTTCTGATATCCGGCGGGCGCGATCGCAGCGGCTGGGCCGTCAGCGGTCCGATGTGCGATGGCTGGCCGATCAACCACATGGCCGGCGATCCGGCCACGGGCACGCTCTGGGCCGGCGGCGGTGGCGACTGGCACGGTGCTGGCGTCTGGCGCTCGGACGATGACGGCCTGAGCTGGCAGGTGGTCAGGCTGACCAAGGGCACGATGGATGATTGGGCGGCGAATGATCCAGACTTCGCCCAGATGATCGGCTGGACCGCTGCGCCGCTGCCCTTCGGCGACATGTTCTCGCAGATCTGGAGCCTCTGTTTTGCCCATGGCCTGCTCTATGCCGGTACCAAGCCGGCCGGTCTGCTGGTCAGCCGGAACGGCGGCGCCAGCTGGCAGCGGGTCCAAGGTCTGACCGCCCATCCCTCCGCCGACAGCTGGCAACCGGGCGCCGCCGGCCTGGTGCTACATACCATCGTGCCGCATCCGTCCGATCCGCAGCGGCTTTGGGTCGGCATCTCGGCGGCGGGCGTCTTCGCGACCGAGGATGGCGGCCAGACCTGGGAGCGCCGCAACCGGCTCTCGAACGAGGAAGCCTGCCCGGAGCCCGGCCATCCGGCGGCACCACGTGACGGCGAAACCGGCCATTGCGTCCACAACATGATGCGCGCCCCCGGCGATCGCGACCTGCTCTACCAGCAGAACCATGTCGGCGTCTGGCGCTCGCCCAATGGCGGCCGCAGCTGGGACCACATCAGCGGCGGGTTGCCCTCGACCTTCGGCTTTCCGATCCGGGTCCATCCGCGCGATCCGAACACCCTCTGGACGCTGCCGCTGAACAGCGACATGGCCGGGCGCTTTCCACCGGATGCCGCCGCCGCGGTCTGGCGCTCGCGCGATGGCGGCGCCAGCTGGCAGGATCTGCGCACGGGCTTGCCGCAGCAAAGCTGCTTCTTCACGGTGCTGCGCCAAGCCATGGCCGGCGACAGCCGCGAGCCGGCTGGCCTCTATTTCGGCACCAACAGCGGTTCAGTCTTCGCCAGCCTCGATGAGGGCGACAGCTGGCAGGAGATCGCGCGCCATTTGCCGACCATCTTGTCGGTCGAGGTGCTCGAGCAGCGCTGATGCTGCCAAAGCCATCCGCGCAGCTGGCGGATCAGCGCAGGAAATCCGGCTCGAGCGGGTAGTGGGACAGCAGCTCGGCGCCCTGCTCGGTGATCAGCAGCTGCTGCTCGAGCTTGATGCCGTCGGGGCCGCCGACCTCGCCCAGATAGGCCTCGACGCAGACCGTCATGCCGGCTTCGAAGTGGTGATCATAGGCGTGCGCTGCGTCCTCGGCGTAGTAGATCGCGGGATATTCGTCGGCCAGCCCGACGCCATGCAGGACCACCGAATAGCGCTGCGGGCGGTAGCGCTCGGGCAGCTTGAAGGCGCGCTTGGCGAACTCGAAGAAGCCAAGGCCGGGCCGGAGCAGGGCCGTGTTGTGCGCCAGCTGCTCATGGGCCAGGCGATACATCGCGCGCTGGCGATCGTCCGGCCAGCCTTCGCACAGCCAGCTGCGCGAGATGTCGGCGCAATAGCCATACGGGCCGATCAGGTCGGTGTCGAAGGCCACCAGCTCGCCCGGCTCGATCACCCGGCTCGAGCATTCCTGGTACCAGGGATTGGTGCGCTGGCCGGAGCTCAAGAGGCGGGTCTCGATCCATTCGCCGCCGCGCTTGATGTTCTCGGCATGGAGATGGGCCCAAAGCTCCTGCTCGGTGACGCCCGGCCGAAGGGCCTGCTGCATCGCCGCCATGCCGGCGGCACAGGCCGAAAGCGCGCAGCGCATCGCCCGGATCTCGTCGACCGATTTTCGCGCCCGCGCCCGTTCGCAGACCTCCTGGCCGTCGGCCAGCGTCAGCCCCAAGGCCTCCAAGCCATGCACGCCCAGGCGGTCGAGCTTATCGACCGCGAGCCGCCGATTGCCGCCGCCATGGAGAGCGACCAGATCGGCCAGCTCCGCCGCCCAGGCGGCCGCGGCCGCCGGGGTATGCTCGCCGGTCTCGAAATAGAACCAGGAGGTCGCCGGTCGCAGCTCGTCGATCAGGGGCAGATGGGCGGAAATGTGGCGGGCGCCGCGGAAGTCGAACAGGACGACCGGGCCCTCGGTCGCGATGAAGGCGTAGCGGACGGGGTTGTGCAGGCACCAGACCTGGAAGTTGGTGCTGTCGGTCGCATAGCGCAGGTTGATCGGATCGGTCAGCAGCAGGCCGGCATAGTCGCGCGCCCGCAGCTCGGCGCGCAGCCGACCCAGGCGATAGGCGCGCATCGCCTCGAGCTCGGGCAGCTCCAGCCCCTCTGCCTGCCATTCGCCGACCGCCAGGGCGCCCGGGCCGAGGTCGCCGAACGAGCCCTCGCCGCGCCGCTCGGCAGCAGCCTGGATCTTGGAGCGGTAGTGGGTTGCCATGCGCCAATCCTGACCGATCGCGAGCCGCTCGCCAAGCGCATGGGCGACCTGGATGTCGCAGCGGCGCAAGACCGGGCTGGCAAGGCAGCTCCTGATGATTGATGGTGAATGCCGCGCACGGACCGATTGGCCGGGAGCCACGCCATGCTGACGCTTGACCAGCGCTCCTCGACGCTGCTGGTGGTTGACCTGCAGGCCCGGCTGATGCCGGCGATCGAGGGTGCGGCGGCGGTGCTCGCGAACGCCAAGCGCCTGGTCGAGGCCGCGAGGCTGCTCGAGGTGCCGGTGCTGGCCACGGAGCAGAATCCGGGCGGGCTCGGCCCCACCGTGCCGGACCTGGCGCCGGCGCCGGCCGCGGTCGTGCCGAAGATGACCTTCGATGCGGTCCGCTCGGCCGGCTTTCTGGACCGGCTGGCGGCCGGCCATGCGGCCGTGGTCGCGGGCTGCGAGGCGCATGTCTGCGTGCTGCAGACAGTGCTTGGCCTGCGTGCCGCCGGCCGCGCGGTCTATGTCGTGCGCGACGCCGTGGGTGCGCGCCGGCCGGAGAGCAAGGCGACCGCGCTCGAGCGCATGGCGCGGCACGGCGCCGAGATCGTCACCACCGAGATGGTGATCTTCGAGTGGCTGGGCACGGCCGAGCACCCCCGGTTCCGGGCGGCGCTGGCCTTGATCAAGTGAGCGCGGGGACCGGCTGGGCGACGCCTCAGGCGGACAGCATCGCCGGGTCGCGGCGGCGGAGCGGCCAGGGGCAGTGCTCGAGCCAGCCATCCAGGTCTTCCAGGGCGATCGGCTCGGCGATGAAGAAGCCCTGGCCGAAATCGCAGCCCAGCTCCTGCAGCAGCCGGACATGGTCGGCATGCTCGATGCCCTCGGCCACGACCTTGAGGCCCAGATTGTGGGCGAGGTCGATGGTCGAGCGCACGATCACGTAGTCCTGCTCGTTGGTGATCATGTCGGTGACGAAGGACTTGTCGATCTTGAGCTCGTCGAGCGGCAGGCGATGCAGATGGGACAAGGACGAGTAGCCGGTGCCGAAATCGTCCATCGAGAGGCGCAAGCCCAGCGCATGCAGCTGGCGCAGATTGGCCAGCGCATTGTCCGGATTGAGCATCACGGCACTCTCGGTGAGCTCGATCGTGACCGTGCTCGGATCGATCCGGGCGTCGGTCAGCAGCTCGCGCACCAGGGTCGGCAGGTCCTCGTCATGCAGGCTGCGCGGCGACAGGTTGATCGCCAGGCTGAGCCACAGGCCGGCGCGGTGCCAGGTCGCCAGCTGCGCGAACGCGGTGCTGAAGCTCCAGCGGGCGAACGGCTGGATCAGGCCGCTATGCTCGATCTGCGGCACGAACTCGTCGGGCGGGATCAGGCCCTGGGTCGGATGCAGCCAGCGCGCCAGCGCCTCGACGCTGGCGATGCAGTTGCTGCGCAGATCCAGCTTGGGCTGGAACTCGAAGGACAGCTGGCTGCCCTCGATCGCCTGGCGCAGGCTGCCGGACAGGGTCAGATGGCGGACCGTGTTGTGGTCCTTGTGCCGGTCATAGACCTCGATCGAGCTGGTGCCGCGCTTGGCGCCGTACATCGCGACGTCGGCGCATTGCATCAGCTTGGTGTCGTCGTCGGCGTGGTCGGGATAGAGGGCGATGCCGATGCTGACCCCCACTTCCAGCTGCAGCCCGCCGGCCATGGCGAACGGCTCCAGCACCGATTGCACGATCCGCTCGGACACCTCGGTCGCCCGGCCCAGGTCGGAGGGGCCCGGCAGCAGGATCGCGAACTCGTCGCCACCGAGGCGCGCAATCGTGTCGCTGCGCCGGATGCAGGTCAGCAGGCGCTTGGCCAGATCGATCAGCAGCATGTCGCCGACATGGTGGCCAAGCGTGTCGTTGACCGCCTTGAACCGGTCGAGGTCGAGCAGGAGCAGCGCCAACGGATCCTGCTTGCGCTCGGCGCTGCGCAGCGCCTGGTTCAGGCGGTCGCGCAGCAGGAGGCGATTGGGCAGGCCGGTCAGCGAATCATGCATCGCCAGATGGCGCAGGCGACCCTCCTGCTCCTTGGCATCGCTGATGTCGCGCACGATCGCGATCAGGCGGCGCTCATGGTCGATTCTCGTCAGGCGCAAGGACAGCTCGACCGGGAAGATCGTGCCATCCAGCCGGCGCGCCATGCCTTCCAGCCGGTCGCCGCCAAGCTCGGCATGGGCGGCGCCGACCCGCCGGAACTCCTCGAGATCCGGCAGGATCAGGCTGAGCGCACAGCCGGTCATCCGTTCGGCGGTGCAGCCGAAGATCGAAAGCGCCGCCTCATTGGCAGTCTTGACCCGGCCGTTCTCGTCGATCGACAGGATGCCGTCGAAGCTCTGCTCGACGATGTTGCGCATCAGCGCGTCCAGCCGATCGACCTCGCGCTGGCGCAACAAGGCAAGCTCGGCTTGGCCGCGATCCATGATCCGGCCAAGCTCGGCGCTATAGCGCGCGAGCAAGGTGGCCTTGCCGCCGGAAGCCTCGGTCGTGATCGGCATGCGCCCTCAATCGTGGACAGCCAGCACTCTGTCCGGGCACGCTAGCCGATGGGCATGACCAAAGGTTTAACGCCGGCGTTGGCGCGCCGCACCAGACCGACGCTAGTGCTGCCAGCCGGCGGGTGGCGGTGCCGGGTCCTGCCAGAGCCGCTCGACCAGCGTGCTGCAGGCTTGCCAGCTGGCGCAGCCGCCGCTGCGCGCGCAGCGATGCAGCCCGACCAGCTGCTCGGCGGCTTCGGGCAGCACCCCGAAATCCAAGAGGCGCGCGGCAGTGTCGAGTTCATTGGCGCAAGGCAGCGGCACGATCGGCCTCCCATGGTCAAGCCGCCATGATCGCCCGGGGCCGGTTAACGCTTCGTTGATCCAGATCAAGCGATGCCGGGCCGCAGCGCTATTGCGTGCCGTAATGGCGCCCCGGCTCGATCGTGCCGCCCGCGGCCAGGATCTTGGCCTGCTCGATCCAGCCCTCGCGGTCGATCCGGCCGCGGAAGCTCAGATATTGATCGACCCAGGCGACGTTATCGCGCGTGAACTGGGCGATCTGCCAGAAGTGGAAGATGCCGAGATCGTGGAGGGTGCGCTCGATCTTCGGGCCGATGCCGCTGATCAGCTTGAGATCGTCCGGCGTCCCTTCGGCGCTGGCCAGCGCGGCCGGCTTCTCGCCGGCCAGCGGGGCCGCGGCAGCCGGGGCAGCCGTGGGCTCGTAGACCGCGGCGGCCGGCGCTTCGGCCAAGGCGCCAGGCGCGCTGCTGCGGCTGGCGAAGTCGGTGCTGCTGCCGGTCAGGCCGAGGGCACCACCAGGCTCGCCCGAAGGCGCCGGTGCTGCGGCTTCGGCGGTGCTGCTGCCGGTCGGCTCGGCCGGAGCGCCGCCGATGCTGGCCGGTCCGGCTGGCTCGAGGGCGTCGAGCCTGGCTTGCAGACGGGCAGACGCGGCCCGGCAGTCAGCATGGGCCTGACGTGCCTTGGACAGCTCCTGCTCGAGCCCCTGCGCGTGCTGGCGGGCTTGCGCGAGGTCGGCCTGGAGCTGCGCCACGCCGCCGGTTTCGGCCTCCGCCTCGGCCGGGGCCGCGCCCAGGCCGGAAGATTCCAGCCTGGCCCGGCCTTCGGTCGCCTGGTTGAGCTCGGCGGCGAACCGGTCGCGATCGCCCTCGACCTCGCTCAGCCGACGGCGCCATCTGGCATCGAGATCCTGCAGCTCGGTCTGGACCCGGTTGCCGCGCAGCAGCCAGCCGGCGCCCAGGCCGATCAGCAACAGCAGGATGTATAGAATGAGACTCACGGATGCCCCTCCTTTTTGCCTGATCCCCAGCCCGTTGGTGCGGGCGTGCGCCGATCTCCCGTCGGTCGCGCCACGCAGTCACCGGGCGCGACCTCCACCGGGGCCGGATTCCCGCGTGATTTGCCGGGCATTATAGGAAAAGGGTGTGGTTTGGAAAATGGCTAGTTGGGGACCGGTGCCGAGCCATGCCGGGGCCACCAAATGACGACGCTCCCGGCAGCCTGGCTGCGGGAGCGTCGATCAGGGGGCGCCGCGGCGGCTGCGCCACCGGTGCCAATGCGCCGGCTAGGCGCGCTTGAGCAGATCCCGGATCTCGGTCAGCAGCTTGACCTCCTCGGGCGGCGGCGGCGGTGCGGCCGGGGCGGCTTCCTTCTTCCGCATCATGGTGTTGGCGCCCTTGACCAGCAGGAACACGGCGAAGCCGACGATCACGAACTTGATCACGGCATTGATGAAGATGCCGATGCCGATGACCGGCGCGCCCGCGGCCTTGGCTGCCTCGTAGGAGGGGAATTCCTGGCCCGTCAGGTTGAAGAAGATGCTGCTGAAGTCGACGCCGCCCAGGATCAGGCCGATCGGCGGCATGACCACATCCTCGACCAGGGAGCTGACGATCGTCCCGAACGCGGCTCCCATGATGATGCCGACCGCGAGGTCCAGGGCATTGCCCCGCATCATGAACTCTTTGAATTCCTGGATCATTTTCGACTCCTGTTTCCGCTCAGCCAAAGTGCCAATTCGTTGTCAAACCCATCAACTAGCGGGCGACATGTTGACGTGTCAGCCAAAATTTCACAAGTCTTTAGGATGAAACTTCGGGATCCCGGCGCCCGGCCGCGGGCCCCGACCTGGCCGGCTCGGGAAACAGGAACTCGCGGCCGATTTTGACCCGCTGCTCGCCGCCATAGGCGATCACGTCGGCGGTCGCATAGGTCTCGCTCCACAGCTCCGGCAGATAGGAGCCCGTGCCGATGAAATCGATCGGCGCCTTGACGCTCGCCATCAGCTTGCATTTGGCCGGGCTGAAGCCGGAGCTGGCGATGATCTTGACGCTCGTGCAGCCGGCTTGATCGAGCTGCTCGCGGACATGGAAGATCGCGGCCGCGGTGACCCCGGTGCCGACCAGCCAGCGCAGCTCGGTCTCGGAGCGGTAGGTGCGGATCGCATGCGGCGCGTGGCGATCCAGCATGGCGTAGGACTGGGCAGTATCCAGGCCCTCGACGAAGCGGCCGCCATGGGTGTCCACCCGGACACCGAGCCGGCCGGCGGCGGCCAGCTCCGGAAACCGCCGGCAGACTTCGAGGCTGTCGGTCACCTCGCGGCCGAAATAATCGACCAGGACGAACAGCTGGTCGTCCGGGAAGGCCTCGTGGAACATCTCGGCCGCCCGCAAGGTCGAGCCGGCATAGCCGATCAAGGCATGCGGCATCGTGCCAAGCCCGCGCTCCTGGCCAAAAAAATGCGCGGTTTCGTCGGTCGCGTTGCCAATGAAGCCCTTGGCGCCAGCATCCTTTTGCGCCTTGGCCGAGCCGACGCTGGCAGCATAGGCCATGAGTTCGGCCATCTCGGCGCCGGCGCAGTGGCGGGCATCCATGGCGATGAAGCCGACATAGGGCAGATCGGTGCACATCAGATAGGCGTTGAAGGCGGCGACGCAGGGTGCGCCCAGCTTTTGCAGGAACACCGTCTCAAGGTCGACCAGATCGGCAAAGGCACCGGTGATGTACATCAAAGGCTCGCCGGCGCCGACCCAATCGCCTTCGGCAAAGCATTGCTCGATCTTGAAGCGAGTACCGCGCGCGGTCGCGATCGATTGCAGCCAGTCGAGCGCCAGTCGCGGCGTGAACACCACCGGTCGGCGCATGAACACGGCATAGGTGACCTCGATGTCACCGAACTTGTGCACGATGTCGCGCGTCTTGAGGAAGTATTTGTCGGTGTAGCGCGGCAGATCAGCTTCGCTTGGTCGCACGGTCTTGCTCCCATGACGCCTGCTCGATCCGGCTTAGGCGGTTGCCGCGCCGGGCGCAAGCCTGGTGCTTGGCGCCTCGTCGGCTTGCCAGCAGGCGCGTTGCTGCCCAGGATCGGGCTGGGCGCCATCCGGTCGGCACCTTTGCGGGAGATCACCATGACGAGCCAGCTGTTCTCGCCGATCGCGCTGCGCGGGCTGCGCCTGCCGAACCGGATCGTGGTGTCGTCGATGTGCCAATATGCCGCCCTGGATGGCTCGGCCACCGACTGGCATCTGATGCATCTCGGCCAGTTCGCCATGGGTGCGGCCGGCCTGGTCATGACCGAGGCGACCCACGTCTCGGCGATCGGCCGGATCACGCATGACTGCCTCGGCCTCTATTCCGACGACAATGAGCAGCAGCTGGCCCGGATCTTGGCGTTTTGCCGGCGCTATGGCGTGACCGCCTTCGGCATCCAGCTGGCCCATGCCGGCCGCAAGGCTTCGACCCGGCCGCCTCTGGCCGGTGGCCAGCCGCTCGGGCCGGACGAGGCGCCCTGGCAGACCGTGGCGCCCACGGCCTTGCCGTATGCGTCCGACTGGCACGTGCCGATGGCGCTCGATCAGGCCGGCCTCGCCGCGGTCAAGCAGGAGTTCGTGGCGGCCGCGAGCCGAGCGGCTCGGCTCGGCTTCGAGCTGGCCGAGCTGCATGGCGCCCATGGCTATCTGCTGCACGAGTTTCTCTCGCCCTTGAGCAACCAGCGGACCGACGGCTATGGCGGCGGCACCGAGCAGCGCTGTCGTTTCGTGCTCGAAGTGTTCGAGGCGGTGCGCGCGGTCTGGCCGGCCGAGCGGCCGCTCGGCATCCGCTTGTCGGCGACGGATTGGGTGGACGGCGGCTGGACGCCGGCCGAGACCGTCTGGTTGGCGCGCAGCCTGGCCGAGCTGGGCTGCGACTTCGTCGACGTGTCGAGCGGCGGGCTCGATCCGCGCCAGCAGATCCCGCTCGGCCCGGGCTACCAGGTGCCATTGGCCGAGCAGGTCCGACGCGAGGCCGGGATCCCGACCTGGGCGGTCGGCATGATCACCGAGGCGGAGCAGGCGGAGGCGATCATCCGGAACGGCCAGGCCGACCTGGTGGCGCTTGCCCGCGGCATGATGTTCAACCCGCGCTGGGCCTGGCACGCGGCCGAGGCGCTGGGCGCCGAGACCGCCTATTCGCCGATGTACCGCCGCTGCGAGCCGGCGCGCTGGCCGCAGGTCTTTCCGCGGCGCCGGCAGCCGGCCTGAGCGGCTAGCGAACCTCGGCCAAGGCGCGCTGGTGCAGCGCCATCAGATCGGCCAGGCTGCGGACATGGCAGGCGATCTTCGGCCGGCCTTTGGGCGGCTTGGTCGCACCCCAGCCGATCTGGCCGAGGCGCCGGTCGATCCAGGCGGTGGTCAGGCCGAGCGCCACCGCCGGCTCGTGGTCGTGGTACAGGCTCTGGGCGACATGGAGCAGCTGGTTCGGCGCTAGGCCGAACTCCTGCTGCAGCCGCTCGATCAGATAGGCGAAGTTGCGGGGATCGGGCTTGTAGCAGCCGATATCCTCGGCCGTGTAGACCGCATCGAACGGAATCCCGAGGCGGGCAGCGCTGCCGGCGAAGCTCGCCCGATCGACGTTCGAGAGGATGATCAGCTTGTACTGATGCTGAAAATAGGCGAGCGCCGGGGCGGCATCGGCAAAGGCCGGCCACTCCGGCACCGAGGCGCCAAACGCCTGATCCAGGGCGGCATCGGGCGGCAGGCCCCAGGCCTCCGCCAGCTGGGCATGCACGGAGGCCAGCAGCTCCGCATAGCGCATGCCGGGCGTGGCCGCCTGCTGCAGCGATTCCAGCTCGGCGAAGGTCTCGAGCACATGGTCGCGGGGCAGGTCCAGGCCAGCGCTGGCCAGAAGCGGCTGCAAGGCGGTCCACAAGCCGGTTTCCCAGTCGATCAGCGTGCCGTAGCAGTCGAAGCTCAGCGCCTTAAGGCTGGACCACCGCATGCCGTCATGCCCCCTAGGTTGCCAGCATCATAGCCGCAGAATGATGCGCTGACGAGGCATTGCTGCGATGCAGCGTATTTCTGCCGCAGGGCAGGGGCTGCCGCTAGCGTTGGGCGAGCGCCGGCTCCATGGCCGAGAACAGCTGATTCCAGGCGCCGGCCTTAGCATCATAGGCGCCGAAGATCGAGCGGAACTCCCAATAGGCCCAGGGCCAGCCGCGGCGGCTCGCCTCGCTCCGCACGAACGCCGTCCAGCGGACCCGCGAGCGCATGTCGGCTTTCTCGATTGAGCCGAACTCGCCCAGATAAAGCGGCACGTCGTTGGCCTTGGCCCAGCGCTCGGCGCGGTCGAAATCCTGGCGCACGATCCGCTGCTCGCGGGGCGAGCCATGCCATTCGGTGCCCATCCAGTCCTTGGCGTCGCTGATCCAGACGGCACCTTGGTGGGTGAACTTGGCGGGGCTGTAATAGTGGATGCCGACGACATGGCGGAAGCCGGCGGCAGCGACCTTGGCGAAATCGGCCGGCTCCAGGACGATGCCCCAGTCGCCTTCCTGCGGCGCTTCCAGGGCATTGCCGAGATTGATGCCAGGGCCAAGCCGGGCCGCGGCGGCATGACGATCGGCGGCAAGAGCGGGCTCATATTGGCTGAACAGAAGCTCTACAAGGAGGCAAATCGCAAGAGCGAGTGGATGGCGGCGAAGCGACGCAATGATCGACATAATAAGCGTTCTCCAGAATGATGGTTGGCCGGAGCGGGTGAGAAGGAGTCGGCAAGTTCATCTGGCGCCAGCGTAGGCTGGCTGCAGGGGCGTGGCTTCTAGCGGGGCAGGGGACCAGAGGCGCTGGCTCAATACCCGTGCAACGCCAAAGGCGACCATGAAGATGATCGTGTGCACCGAGTGGCGCTCCATGAAGATGCTCTCCGACATCGAGATGATCGTGGTCACCAGCAAGACTGCGCCGACGAAGAATGAGGCGCCGCGCTCCGTGGCATAGCGAGCTAGAGTGGCAGCCCAGCAGGCACAGGCCGCGATGATCGCGACCATGATCACGGCGCCGAGCGGCCCAAAGCTGAGCATGATGTCGATCCAGCTGTTATGCGCCGAGGCGATCCCCCAATCGACCCGGTAGCGGCCGCCGGGGCCGAAATCGCTGGCCCAAAAGACCTCATAGCCGAAGCCGGTCAGCCAGCGCTGCTGCAGAAGATCGAGAGTGAATCCCCAAATCTCGGTGCGGCCGGTGTCGGGTCCCGACCCATCGACAACAAAATGTCCTCATAGGTGAAAGAAACCACCACGGTGACGATCAACGTCACGCTCAGCATCGCAAACACAATCAGGGCGCTGGTCAGCGTCTTCTTACGCGCAGTCACGATCAGCGGGCCGACCATGAGCGCCGCGGTCAAGCCCAAGAGCGCGGTCTTGGAGGTGGTGGCGGCAATGAACAGCAGAGTGAGGCTGCCCACGATGGCGAGCATGCCGCGATGAATGCGGCCGGTCAGCCAAGCCGCAATAATCGCGATCATTAGCCAGATCATGGTCCGGCCGGCGGCATTCTTCTGGGCGAACAGGCCTCGCCAGGCGCCGGCGTGGTCGCCATCGCCGTGCACGGCGAATTCAGGCAGCGCCACTACAGCAACGAGAGGCCCAAGCATAATGAT
>CADEGR010000066.1:0-6964 GCA_902826935.1 uncultured Alphaproteobacteria bacterium
GGTTTCGCGGGTGTTCATGACGGGCGGCACCTCGCTGGTCCCGGCCGTGCGCCGTCTGTTCGAACGCCACTTCGGTGTCGAACGCTTGGTCTACGGCGACGAGTTCCTCTCGGTTGCTGCCGGCCTGGCGCTGCTCCACCGGACTCAAGCGCTTCAGGAGCAAGGGCGACGAGGTTGATGCGCAGGCTGCAAATGGCGCTCTGCCTCGTCTCCACGGCAGGGTTCAGCGGGTGATCCTTGGTCTTCAGGAGAGCTGCAACTGCTACTCCGGGATCCCTGATACGCGCAGCGCTTCGACATAACGCTCCGCAAAGGCTTCATCCCGC
Organism: uncultured Alphaproteobacteria bacterium; assembly: GCA_902826935.1. GTDB lineage: Bacteria > Pseudomonadota > Alphaproteobacteria > Geminicoccales > Geminicoccaceae > CADEGR01. Next base: position 327 of record CADEGR010000066.1, read on the forward strand.
CAGGGATTGATCCGGCGCTGCAGCGTCAAGCTATAATTCGGGAAGACCGCCATCAGGCGTTGCGCTGCCGCTTGCGCCTCGTCGAGCCGGTCCAGTCCGACCAGCGCCGCGATCAGGACCCGATGCGAGCTGCCATAGTTGGGCATTTCGCGCAGCGCGCTTTCGCCCCACTGCAAGGCTTCGTCAAAGCGCTGCAGCATCAAATAGCTCATGCCGATGCCGGACAGTGCGATGCCCTTCTCTGGATCGAGCGGGCTCAAGCGGATGGCGCGATGGAAGTGATCGATGGCGATCAGCGGCCGGCCGGCATGGGTGTTGACCCAGCCGCTACCAGTGTAACCTTGGGCGGAATTCGGATTGAGCTGCAGGGACCGGTCGATCGCGTTCAAGGCTCGCTCGTAGTCCTTGGCGCTATAGGCCAGGACTTGGGCGGCAAAGCGCAGGCTGGTCGGGTCCTCGCCTGCTTCAGCGATGACCTCGTTCGCCATCCGGACAGCGACGTGGATATCGTCCGGTTCATGCCAGCATTGGCTGACGGACAAGCTGCGGACATAGGCCCCCAACGCCTTCGCCGACGTGAAGTCGGGATCGATCGTCAGCGCTTCGTTGGTCAACCGGCGCACCTCGGCAAACCCCTCCTGGGTCATGCTGTAAAAGCTTGGCAAGGCTCGAAGATACAGATCATACGCGGTGATGGAGCTGGTCGGCTTGGTCCGTGCCTGGCGGATCTCCTGCAGCCGAATGCTCGGCTCTACAGCGCCAACGACGCTTTCCGTCACCCGATCTTGCAGCTCGAAGATGTCGCCCAGATCGCCCTCGAAGCGATCGGCCCAGACGTGATGGCCCGTGGTCGCGTCGACCAGCTGGCCGATGATGCGGACCCGCGAGCCCGCCTTTCTGATGCTGCCTTCGAGCACGTAGCGGACGCCGAGCTCATGGGCGACCCGCCGAACGTCGACCGCCTGCCCCTTGTAGGTGAAGGTTGAATTGCGGGCGATGACGAAAAACGATCGGACGCGGCTGAGGCCAGTGATGATCTCTTCCACCAGGCCGTCGGCGAAGTATTCCTGCTCCGGCTCGCCGCTCATGTTGGTGAACGGCAGCACGGCGATCGACGGCTTGTCCGGCAGCGGCAATGGCTTGGCTGCGGTCCCGTCGCTGGTCCCACGGCCATGCGCCGAACCGCCCGTCGCCAGCGCAAAGACCCTGACCGGTTCATCGATGTTCTTGATCAGCTGGTTGCCGAGGTCATGAAAACGGAGCGGCAGGATCCTGCGCACATGTTCATAGACCGCATGGGAGACGCAGATGCCGCCCGGCCGGGCGAGGCCTTGCAAGCGCGCCGCGATATTGACGCTGTCACCCAGCAGGTCGCCGGCGCGGACCACCACATCGCCGACGTGGACGCCGATCCGGAACTCCAATCGGCGGTCGGCCGCCAAGCCCTGGTTCGCCTGCGCGAGCTGGCGCTGCGTCTCGACGGCACATTCGATCGCGTGCACCGCGCTCGGGAATTCCGCAAGGATGCTGTCCCCGGCGGTGTTGGCGACCCGGCCGCCATGCTGCGCGATTTGCCGATCCATCAGCTCCCGGCAGGTCGCGAGGCTGCGCAAGGTCTCAGCTTCGTTGGCCCCTACCAAACGGGCATAGCCAGCGACATCCGCCGCATAGATCGCGATCAGCTTGCGACTGTCTCCTGCAGCTGCACGAAGCATGACGAACTCAGCCTCATGAACAGGGCCCTATGCCGTTACAGGCCCATGGCCTTCGCATAGTAATTCGCGCGCCTGATCGAAGATCAACCAATGGTTGACGCTTCAGAATCAAGCGGATCCTCACCAAGCTGCCGGCGGGCCACCGTTCGGTCTGAACTGGTCGACCAAGCACCGCCGCCCCATCGTGCACCTGACGTCTTGACCTGTAAATCGGGATAGGGAACGTGCTTCTTGCGCTACCTGCGATCGGCTCCGACGCCATGCGCTGGCCGGCTCGTGGCACCGCTTACCCTTCCGGCAGAGTGAAGACAGCGCAAGGCTCCGAGATGCCGCGCAGCATGTGCAGGCCCAGCGGCACCAGCGGCGTCGTCGTCTCGGCGGCGACCGCGCCAGAGATCAGCACCGATCGATCGAGCGGTCGGCACAGCCCCTCCAGCCGGCTGACCAGGTTGACCGCCGGCCCGATCGCCGTGAAATCCAGCCGGTCGGCCGCACCGACGTTGCCCCACAGGATGTCGCCGGCATGCAGCGCCGCGCCGAAGGGCAGCGGCGGCAGCCCCTGCGCGTGGCGCACCGCGTCGAGATGGGCCATGCCGGCCTGGGCGGCGACGACCGCGCGCAGCGCCGCCTCGCAGGCATCGGCCGGCGCGCCGCTGATCGGAAAGATCGCCAGCACGCCGTCGCCGATGAACTTCAGCACCTCGCCGCCGAAGGCGTGCACCGCCCCGGCGACGCGGTCGAACCAGGCATCCAGGGCAGCGATCATCGCCGTGGGCTCGGTCGCCTCGGATAGCGCGGTAAAGCCGCGCAGATCGGCGGACAGCAGCACGGCTCGGATGGTTTCCCCAGTGCCGCGGCGCAGCGCGCCGGCCTGGACCCGGGCGGCGCTGCGTCGACCGAGATAAGCCTCGAGCAGCGCTGCCAGCGCCGCCTGCGCGGCCAGGCCAGCCAGGGGCGCCGCAGCGAAGCGGGCGGCCTGACGCAGCCAGTCTGCCTCGGCGACGCTGAACGGCCGGGTCCCGGCCCAGCCCAGCACGGGGCCGTCCGGCGCCGGGCCGATGATGTCCGCCTGCACCGGGCCAAGCCCGGCCAGCCAGTCGCCCCCGGCGCGCCTAAGCGGCCCCTCGGCAAAGCCCAGCGCCTCGATCACTGCCCCGGTGTCCGCACGCCACAGCCAGGTGCGGCGGGCGATGATCGGATGCGGCACCGCAAGCGTCAGGGCGCCGCCCGCCAGCGGCAGGCCGTCGGCCAGCAGGCGGCCGCCGAACTCGGCCAGGAACCGGTCAGGGCCAGGCGAAGCGCCGGCCTGGTCGACCAGCCAGGCTAGGGGTGCTGGCAAATCCATGGCGCGATCATGCCGCCACGGCCCCTGGCATGTCATCAGCGCCGCGGCCATGGTGCTGCCGGCGCCGGGGGTCTATCCTCGCCGCAAGATCCGACCTGGGTGTCCATCGGTGCTCCGCCTGTGATGGCAGGGGTAAGCACAATCCTTGGGGAAACCGATGCCAGAAGACCTTGTCGTACGCCGCGAGACCCACATTCCGGCGCCGCCGGCCGCCGTATTCGCCCTCCTGACCGACCCGGAAAAAATTCTGCGCTGGATGGGCACGGAGGCGCAGGTCGAGCCGGAGCCTGATGGGCTCTATCTCGTCAATGTCACCGGCGCGCGCTTCGCCCGCGGCGCCTTTCGCGAGGTGGTGCCGGTGCATCGCCTGGCCTACAGCTTCGGTTGGGACGGCAGCGAGGTGGTGCCGCCGGGGTCGAGCCTGGTCGAGATCGACCTGATCGAGCAGCCGGACGGGACGCTGCTGCGCATGACCCATACCGGCCTGCCCAGTGTCGAGCAATGCGCCGGTCATGCGGAAGGCTGGGCCCACTACCTCGACCGACTGGCCGTGGTCGCCGCCGGACGCGATCCGGGTCCCGATCCATGGCATGGCCGCACGGGCAGCGACTGACCGGTGCCGCTTTCACTCTGCCTTGGGTCGCGTCGCGAGGATCTGGTGGCTCATGGATTTGTCGGCGCCCAGAGCCTTGGCCAGCTGGGCTTCGCATGTGTCGCAGCGCAGGATGCCGCCCGCAGAAGCGAGCTCACCTGCGGCACCGGCGGTATCGACGACGGCATAATCGTCTGACGCGGACAGCATTCAGCGCGCGCCCTCGGTCGACTGGCGTAGGTTGCCGGTGTCGATCCCAATGCAGGGCGCGCAGGCCCAGCGCACCGATGTCAGCGAGTGCCGCTTGCGCCTATAGTGGAGCTGCAGTTGGCACGATTGTCAGCAGGTTAAGCACGAGGAGGCAGCCCATGACCACCATGAGCGCAGGCGTCACCAAGGCGAATGAAGGCATCGACGGCATCAGCTGGAATATCCTCGGCCAGACCTACGTGCCCAAGCAGCTCTCCGAGACCTCGTTCTCCTGGCACGCGACCTTGCCGCCCGGCACCTTCGTGCCGCCGCACATTCATCCGACCCAGGACGAGTTCATCTACATGTTCGAGGGCCGGCTCGACCTGCTGCTTGACGGCACGGAGGGCCATGCCCTGCCAGGCGACCTGATCCGCTTGCCGATGGGCATTCCGCACGGCCTGTTCTCCAAGGGCGACCGGCCGGTGAAGTGCCTGTTCTGGGTGGCGCCGGCGCGCCGCCTCTATGATCTGTTCTGGCAGCTGCACAACATGCCGGATGCCGACCCGGCCGAGCTGGTCGCGGTCTCGGCCAAGCACGAGATCGACTTCCTGCCGCCGCCGGACGCGCCATGAGCCGCACCGTCGCCGCCAGGCTGCGGCGCGTTGGCCGGACGACGGAGCGCTGCCGATGAAGGTGCTGATCGCCGGTGCCGGCATCGGCGGCCTGAGCCTCGCTTTGATGCTGCAGCGGCGCGGCATCGCTGCCCAGATCTACGAGCAGGCGAGCGAGGTCAGGGAGCTCGGCGTCGGCATCAACACCCTGCCGATCGCGATTGGCGAGCTGGCCGAGCTTGGGCTCCTGCCCGCCCTGGACCAGGCGGGGATCCGGACGCGCGAGCTGATCTACCTGAACCGTCAAGGCCAGGAGGTCTGGCGCGAGCTGCGCGGCCAGGATGGCGGCCACCCGGTGCCGCAGTTCTCGATCCACCGCGGCCGCCTGCAGAAGGTGCTCTACGATACGGTGATCGAGCGGCTGGGCGCCGGCGCGGTCAAGACCGGTCTGCGCCTGGCAGGTCTGGTCCAGGGCGAAGGCGGCGTCACCGTCCATCTGGTCAGCAGCGCGGATGGTCTCGCCAGCCTGACCGTGCTAGGCGACGTCCTGGTCTGCGCCGATGGCATCCACTCCGCCGGCCGGGCGCTCTTCTACCCGAGGGAAGGCGCGCCATCCTGGAACGGCGTCATGATGTGGCGAGGTGCCACCGTCTTCCCGCGGTTCCTCGATGGCCGCAGCATGATCATCGGCGGCGGCATGGGTGCCAAGTTCGTGCTCTACCCGATCGCCGACGCCGGCGACGGCATGAAGCTGACCAACTGGGTGGTCAATGTGCGGGTCGCCGATGGCGCCACGGCGCCGCCGCCCAAGGACAGCTGGTCGAAGCGCGGCCGGCTGGAGGACGTGCTGCCCTACGCCAAGCGCTTTGCCGTGCCCGGTGTCGACATCGAGGCCCTGGTGCGCGCGACCGACGCCTACTACGAATATCCGATGTGCGATCGTGATCCGCTGCCAAGGTGGAGCTTCGGCCGGGTGACCTTGCTCGGCGATGCCGCCCACCCGATGTACCCGGTCGGCTCCAATGGTGCCAGCCAGGCCGTGCTCGATGCCAGGTGCCTGGCCGACGCGCTGGCGCGCGCCGAGCATCCGATGCAGGCGCTGCATGGCTACGAGCAGGAGCGGCTCGCCAAGACCGCGGCCATCGTGCGCGCCAACCGCAAGGGCGGGCCCGAGCGGGTGATCGACGAGGTGGAGAAGCGCGCCCCTGCCGGCTTCACCGACGTCGAGCAGGTGCTGAGCCGCGTCGAGCGTCAGGCGATCGTCGCCGCGGCGATGGGACCGCCGCCGTCGCCGGCTGGTGCCCAAGTCGGAACCGCGGCCGAGGCTGCTCCTCCCGCGAAGCACGTGGCCTGATGTCGATGCCATCGAGCCAGCCGCCGCCGATGACCGACTGGGACCAGGCCTACGACAACCGTGCCGCCGTCGGCCTGGCCAAGGTCGAGGCCCAGATCGCCGATTGGACCACCCGGGCGAGCGAATTTCGCGCCGAGCTCACTAGTCAGAACCGCGCTCGGCTCGATCAGCCCTATGGCGATGGCGACCGGCACCGTTTCGACCTGTTCCTGCCCGAGGGAGCCACGCGGGGACTGGTCGTGTTCGGCCATGGCGGCTACTGGCGCAGCTTCGACAAGTCGCTCTGGTCGCACCTGGCGGCGGGCGCGCTTGGTCACGGGTTCGCCGTGGCCGTGCCGAGCTACAGCCTCTGCCCCGAGGTCCGCGTGCGCGATATCACCCAGGAATTTGCGCGCTTCGTCACCGTCATCGCCGGCCAGATCGACGGCGAGATCCGCCTGGTCGGCCACTCCGCCGGCGGCCATCTGGTCGCGCGCATGGTCTCGGGCGCGCTGGCGCCGGCGCTTGCCCGCCGGATCGCGAAGGTGATCAGCATCAGCGGCGTGCATGACCTCAGGCCGCTGCTGCGCACCTCGATCAACCAGACGCTCGGCCTCGATCTTGCCGAAGCGCGCGCTGAAAGCCCGGCGCTGCTGGAGCCGATCGAAGGCGTCGACCTGCTCTGCTGGGCCGGCGGCGACGAGCTGCCGGCCTTCCGCGCGCAGAACCGGCTGCTGGCCGACATCTGGCATGGCCTCGGCGCCGGGACCGAAGCCGTCGAGGCGCCGGGCCGGCACCATTTCGACGTGATCGCGCCGCTGGCGGATCCGGCGAGCGATCTGGTGGCGGC
>CADEGR010000066.1:7064-13568 GCA_902826935.1 uncultured Alphaproteobacteria bacterium
TGGCCAGATGACAAGCCGCAACGTCGCGGGGCGACGCCGCTCTTGCTGCAAAGGCGGTTGCCGACACCCTGGGTGAGGGCCAATGCGACCAACCACCGTGATCACCTTGTTCTTGCTGTTGAGCGGCTGCACGGCAGCCGCACCTTCGCAAGACCCGTGCGACCGGCGAATTCTGAATCAGGCCAGGGCCGAGGGATTGGCAATCGCCGCCATCTCCCTGCGCGGGGTGTACGGCGGGCGCGACAACGACCATTTCAACGGCTATCGAGCCGAACTGACGACCGAGGCCGGCTCCAGCTACGGCGCCCTGACCAATCGCAGCTGCACGAACATTCGGATCTGGCAGTATTGAGGATTCTATCTGGCCTGTCCGCGCAAGACTGTGCTGGCAGCGGCAGGATTGAGCCGCGAGCAGACTCCAGCGCACCAAACCACGGCATGTTCCCTTGACTGAGAAGCGGTATCGGTTCTGCTGGAGCGGAACAAGGAGACGCCATGTCCTCGCCCGAGAACGCAGCAAAGCATCCACGCTTCGAGCAGATGTTTCCCATCCTGGGCGTGGCTGATATCGAGCGGTTGCGGCGGTTCGGCGAGGCGTGCTCGTTCGATGCCGGCCGGCGCGTGGTCAAGGCTGGCACGGTCTCGCCGGGCCTGATCGTGGTGCTGTCGGGACGGCTGGAGGTCAGCCAAGAGAGCGGCACCGGCGAACGCCAGACCATCGTCACCCATGGCGCAAACCAGTTCTTGGGCGAGCTTGCGCAACTGTCGGATCGGCCTTCGCTGGTCGATGCCGAGACGCTCGAGCCGGTCGAGGCGCTGATCGTGCCGTCGCAGCGGCTGCGCGACCTGCTGGTCCAGGAGGCCGACCTCGGTGAGCGCATCATGCGCGCGCTGATCCTGCGCCGGGTCGGGCTGCTGGAAGCCGGCGCCGGCGGGCCGGTCATCATCGGCCATGCCGGCCAGGCCGACGTGCTGCGCCTGCAGGGTTTTCTCGCCCGCAACGGCCAGCCCTACCGGATGCTCGATGCCGGCGGCGACCCTTGCGCCATCACCATGGTCGAGCGCTTTCGCATCGATCCGCATCATCTGCCGATCGTGCTGTGCCCGAACGGCAAGATGCTGCGCAATCCCGGCGAGAGCGAGCTCGCCCGGTGCATCGGCCTGGTCAGGCCGATCGACGGGGCCAAGGTCTACGACGTGGCGATCATTGGTGCCGGGCCGGCAGGATTGGCGGCTGCGGTCTATGCCGGCTCGGAAGGGCTTTCGGTCATCGTCCTCGACTGCCGCGCCTTCGGCGGCCAGGCCGGCGCCTCGGCACGGATCGAGAACTATCTCGGCTTTCCAACCGGCATATCGGGCCTGGCGTTGATGGCCCGGGCCTACAATCAGGCGCAGAAGTTCGGCGTCGAGATGGTTATTCCCGATGAGGCTAAGGTGCTGACCTGCCGGGCGAGCGGCGCGCAGGCGCCCTTCCGGCTGCAGGTCGGCGAGATGGAGACCGTGCAGGCCCGGACGGTCGTGCTCGCCTGCGGCGCACGGTATCGCCGCCTCGACCTCGTCAATCTGGCCGATTTCGAAGGCAGCTCGATCCACTACTGGGCTTCGCCGATCGAGGTGAAGCTCTGTGGCGGCCAGGACGTGGCGCTGGTTGGCGCCGGCAATTCGGCCGGACAGGCGGCGGTCTATCTCGCCAGCCATGCCCGCAAGGTCTGGATGCTGGTGCGCGGCAAGAGTCTGGCGGCCACCATGTCGCGCTATCTAGTCGATCGGATCGCGGCCCAGCCCAATATCGAGGTGCTCACCGAAACCGAGGTCCAGACGCTGCGCGGCACGGCTGGCCACCTGGACAGCATCCGTTGGCGCAACCGCTCGAATGGCGCAGAGACGACGCAGCCGATCAACCACATGTTCCTGTTCATCGGTGCCGATCCAAACACCGACTGGCTGGCCGAGAGCGGCATAGCGCTGGACGCAAGGGGCTTCGTGATCACCGGCGCCGATGCCGGTGCCGACCGCCACGCGCTCGAAACCAGCCGGCAGGGCATCTACGCGATCGGCGACGTTCGCTGCGGCTCGGTCAAGCGCGTGGCCGCCGCGGTGGGCGAAGGGGCCCAGGTGGTGGCGGCCATCCATGCCCGCCTTGCGGCCGATATCGAACACGCGGCGTAAAGGAGCCAAGGGAGCGTCCAATGGCTGACATCTGCGACCATGTCGACCTCGTCGAGGACGTCACACCCGGCACGCTCGGCTGCGAGGAATGCCTGAAGATCGGGTCGAAATGGGTGCATCTGCGCCTGTGCCGGATCTGCGGCCATGTCGGCTGTTGCGATAGCTCGCCCCATCGCCACGCGACGCAGCATTTCCATGCGACCGGCCATCCGGTGATCGAGGGCTACGACCCGCCGGAAGGCTGGGGCTGGTGCTATGTCCACGAGCTCGCCTTCGACCTTCGCGACCGCATGACGCCGCACAACGGACCAATCCCCCGATATGTTTGACGCGCAGTCGCTCGGACAACGGATGAGTGCGTGAGCGCGGAGCGGCTCAAGCGGGCGGCGGCGGAGGCTGCCCTCGACCTCCTGCCGGAGGCAGGCGTCCTGGGGCTGGGCACCGGGTCCACGACCCGCTGGTTCATCGAAGCCGTGGGCAAGCTGGTGCGGGCCGGCCGGCAGTTTGTGGGCGTCCCGACCAGCCGGGCCACGCGCCAGCTGGCGGAGCAGGTCGGGATCCCGCTGCTGGAGGATGCGGGCCCCTGGCAGATCGACCTCTGCGTCGACGGCGCCGACGAGGTCAGCCGAGATCTGGACCTGATCAAAGGCGGCGGTGGGGCGCACACGCAGGAGAAGATCGTCAATGCCGCCGCCCGGCGCAACGTGATCATCGTCGACGAAACGAAGCTGAGCACCCGGCTTGGCGAACGCTGCAGCTTGCCGGTGGAGGTGCTGCGGTTTGGTGCCTGGACCACGGCAGCAGCACTGGCGCGCTTTGGCACGCCGGAACTGCGCCAGCGGGATGAGGCGCCCTTGGTGACCGACTCCGGCAATTTCCTGTTCGACCTCAGCATCCAGCCTCTTGCAGACCCACGGCATCTGGATACCGAGCTTCGGGCCCTGCCGGGTGTGGTCGAGACCGGTCTGTTTCTAGGCCGGGCGGACATCGTGCTGGTGGCTGGCGCCACCGGCGTCCGCCAGCTAGTGCGCTGACCAGACCGGATATCAACCTTTGACAGGTGCTAGCAGCGACTACCCGACAGCGAGCAGATCGTCCTGCGCCGCCTGGCCGTCAAGCTCGGCGAAGGCCAGGCCGATATCGCAGCCCCATAGCGTTTCAATCGCACCGCTGCTGCTGCTCCTCGACCAGCTGGCCCGACGGCACGGCTCCGGGCGTAGGTTGCATTGACTGCATCGCTTCATTGGCTTAGCTTTGTGACAATTAACCAAGATAAGCCTTTGCCCAGCTTCACTCGGTCCAGCCTTCGCTGCGATGCAGGGTTTCTCTGCGAAGAGAAACGCCCATAGGAACATGCCATGAGTTGCAGCCTGTGGTGTTCAGCCACGGCTGGCCGCTCAGCGGCGATGCCTAGGAGGACCAGATGTTCTTCCTCACAAGACAAGGCTGCCGATGGATCGCCTGTGACCTCCGCGGCCACGGCCGCCGGCCTGCCGCTTCTGCATCAAGGCCTTAGATCGATCTGACTGAGGATCGAACGCAGATCGATGCGGCGATCCCGATCGTCCATGACGACGACGACCAGATCGTGCTGATCGGCGCCTCGGCGGGGCTCTCCTCGATCGTGAGGGATGCCTAGCTCAAGGTCTGTCCGGGCGCACCGACGGCCTCGCAACGATTCGCAAGATCCAGTTCCACGCAGATCTGCTCGCCTTCATTCAGCGGTGGAGCTTCGGACACTGCGCGTCACGACGTCCCGAGACCAGACCTGGAGTGCTGACCGCCATCGAAGGAGGCTGTTATGGCTTCACCGACATCGCACACCCGGCGCAGCGTTCTTGCCGGCTCAGCCGCCGCCACCGTTGCTGCCAGCCTGCGTCCGACGCAAGCGGCCGCGGCCGCCGAGAGCGCCCCAATCCGACCTTTCAAGGTCAGCGTTCCAGAGGATGCGCTGGTCGATCTTCGCCGACGCATCGCAGCGACCCGCTGGCCCGAACGGGAAACGGTCGCCGATGCATCGCAAGGCCTGCAGCTCGCAACGATGCAGGCCCTCGCGCGCTATTGGGAGAGCGAGCATGACTGGCGCAAGTGCGAGGCGAAGCTGAACGCCCTGCCCCAGTTCATGACGGAGATCGATGGGCTGGACATTCACTTCATCCATGTCCGCTCGCGTGAGCCGAACGCCATGCCGCTCATCATCACGCATGGCTGGCCCGGCTCGATCATCGAACAGCTGAAGATTGTCGAGCCCCTTACCAATCCCAGCGCGCATGGCGTGGCCGCATCGGACGCGTTCGACCTGGTGATTCCGTCGATCCCGGGCTACGGCTATTCAGGCAAGCCGACCACGACCGGCTGGGATCCCGTCCGGATCGCACGCGCCTGGGCCGTGCTGATGAAGCGTCTCGGCTACGCGCGCTATGCGGCTCAAGGTGGCGACTGGGGCGATGCCATTTCGGAGCAGATGGCTCTCCAGGCACCGCCGGAATTGCTCGGCATTCACACCAACATGGCCGCCACCGTGCCAGCCGACCTTGCCAAGGCGCTCCAGCTTGGCGGCCCGCCGCCGTCTGGCCTGTCGGATGATGAACGACACGCCTACGAGCAGCTGGACTTCTTCTACAAAACCGGCCTCGGCTATGCCCTTGAGATGAAGAATCGCCCGCAGACGCTGTACGGCATTGCGGACTCGCCGATCGGCCTGGCGGCATGGATCCTGGACCATGATGCGCGCAGCCAGGCGCTGATGGCGCGCGTCTTCGACGGCGCATCCGAGGGTCTGACGCGCGATGACATCCTCGACAACATCACGCTCTACTGGCTGACCAACACGGCGATCTCCTCGGCCCGCCTCTATTGGGAAAATCAGCTGGCCTTCTTCGACGTCAAGAACATCTCGATCCCGGTCGCCGTGAGCGCCTTCCCGGACGAGATCTATCAAGTACCGCGAAGCTGGGCGGAGCGCGCCTTTCCCAATCTCATCCACTACAACAAGCTCGACAAGGGCGGACACTTTGCCGCCTGGGAGCAGCCACGCCTCTTTGCAGAAGAGATTCGCGTGGCATTCCGACCGCTGCGCCGGCTGATCTGATCAGTATCGATCGGGCTGTTTGAGCCCGATCCAGGACCCCCGCCGGCTGCGACTGGGGTGCGCGCACGGCGAACATCATCGCCGCGCTCTGGCCGGAACGCTGCAAGGCGATGGTTTCGGTGAGCGGCTATCTCATCGGCAACCAGCAGCTTGGCAAGCTGCCGCTGCCGCCCAAGGCCGAGCTGCAATGGTGGTATCAATATTACTTCGCCACCGAGCGCGGCCGTGCCGGCTACGAGCAGTATACCCGCGATTTCGCCAGGCTCGTCTGGCAGCTTGCTTCGCCGCGCTGGCGCTTCGACGATGCCGCCTTCGAGCGCAGCGCCGTGGCGTTCGATAATCCGGATCATGTGGACATCGTGGTCGCCATTACGGTCTTGGGGCCAATGGTCAGATGCACCGTCTCCGCCGAGCATTGCGTCTCGGGCCACGCGTGGAGGTGATCGCGGCAGGGTTCGGGCACGTGATGAGTTCGCGCGCGGCAGCGCAGCAACTACCCGGCTGGCTCGGCCTCAAGCTGCTTGAGAAAAGTGCGGATGCGGCGCGCGTTGGTGCCAAGGTCGCTCCGGCCGACGCGTGAGCTGGAGCGTACATCGATCCGGCTGCGTTCGCCCTCGGCCCTGACCCGAACCACGATGTCGTCCTTGAACCCAAACCAGAGCGTGCTATCGACCGCCTCAATTCGTCCTTGCTCGGCATCCTCACCAACGATCGCCCAACCTGACGCTTGGGCGGCCGCCAGCGCCTGCCGATAGGCCTGGTCGGGCGCCAGATCCGTGATCACGGGCTGGATGTCGGGATAGGCGTCGCGCTGCTGGGTCGCAAACTGCTCGCCGGGATATTGGACTGCCTGGTCCCCCCGCCCGCGCAGGCCAGCGATGGCATCGTAGGGCGGCGGATCGGTGGGATCAGTCGTGATGTCGTTGATCGGCGGCGTGCCTTGCGCCATCCGGCGCATCTCGAAGGTCGGATAAAGGGCGATCGCAGTTGCGACCAATGCGACGGCTGGAACGGCGGCCAAGATTCGTGGCGGCCTGACGAGTGCCGCAATCAGCGCCGCCAGCGCCAGGACGAGGCCGGCGATCGCGGCAAAGGTACCGACCCGCAGGATTCCGAACGCCGTGCCAAGGCCCCACAGCTCGAACCGGTAGCCGAGGCCAGCCGAGGCTACGACCAGCGCCGCCAGAAGCGCGATCAAGCTTGCAATCCAGATCAGCCTGGTTCGGATCGTCATCTCCTTGGGG
>CADEGR010000066.1:13668-20725 GCA_902826935.1 uncultured Alphaproteobacteria bacterium
GCATAGGGCGCGGGGTTCGGCGCAGCCAGGCCATGAACCTGGACCATTGCGGATCGCTCCTTGCACCAGATCACTGCGCCACATATCGATCCTCGACCTGACCTCGCGGCAGCAGCTGCCATGTTCGCCGCCGCGACGGCAGGCCGCGCGCATGCGCAGGACCGCGGCGAGCTCGGGCTAGAGGCGGATCTGCGCGATCTGCGGGAGCTTGGCTTGCTGGCGGCGGCTTTGCCCATGGCCGACGGCGGTGCCGGGCTGGCCCATGCTGCGGCCGGGGTAGCGCCTGCGCTTCAGCTGCTGGCTGCCATCGGGCGCGCCAACCTCTCGCTGGCCCGGCTCTATGAGGGCCACCTCAATGCCATCAAGCTGATCACCCTCTACGGCACGGACCAGCAACGGCGAGACTGCCGGGACCTGGTGCTGGCTGGCGCGATGTATGGCGTCTGGGGCGCCGACGGCCCGCAGCCGGCGCGGCTGGTCGGGACTGCCGCGCGGGCCAGGCTGACCGGCGGCAAGCGCTTTGCCTCGGGCGCCGGCACGCTGGCCCGCGCGCTGGTTCCGGTGACGGATCCGGATGGCGGGCAGCAGCTTCTGATCCTGGATGTCAGCGATCGCCGCCGGGTCGATCTCGCGAGCTGGACCGCCAATGGCATGCGCGCTTCCCAGTCCGGCCAGTTCGATCTGACCGGCATCGCCGTCCAGCCCGCCATGCGGCTTGGCCGGCCCGGCGATTTCGGCCGCGAGCCCTGGTTCATCGGCGGCATCTGGCGCTGTTCTGCTGCGCAGCTAGGGGCGATCGAGCAGATCGTCGAAACGACCCGTCAGCATCTGGCGGCGGCCGGGCGATTGGATGACCCGTTCCAGCGCCAGCGCCTCGGCCAGGCGATCATGGCAGCGCATGGCGCGCGGCTGTGGGTGCAGGACGCGGCGCATCGGGTCGAGCGCGGGCTTGCGGTGACCGAAGCCGTCGCCGCCGCCGGGCTGGCGCGGCTCGCGGTCGAGGCGGCCGGCCTCCAGGTGATCAGCCTGGCGCAGCGCTCGATCGGCCTGGCCGGCATGGCGGCGGAGCATCCGGCCGAGCAGCTCTGCCGGGATCTGGCGGTCTATCTGCGCCAGGCGGCGCCGGACGTGCTGCTGCAAAATGCGACCCGGCAGCTGCTGTCGCTGGATCGCCCCCTGCCCGGCTTCGCGCAGCAGGATGACCCTGCGCATGAAGGCGCTTGGGCGGCCGAATGATCCCACTCGGGGAGTGGTGGCGCCTGACTGAAGCGGCGCCGCAAGCCAGCTTGCAGGATCTGGTCGGACCGGGTGGGCTGGTGGTGCTGGCGCCGCATCCGGACGACGAGAGCCTGGGCTGCGGCGGTCTGCTGGCGCAGGCTGCGGCCGCGGGCGTGCCATGCCGGGTCGTGCTGCTGACCGATGGTAGCGCGTCGCATCCGCGCTCGGTCGCTTGGCCGCCGGATCGCCTGGCTGCATTGCGCCTGGCTGAGATGACCGCGGCCTTGCGCGCGCTGGGCCACGGGTCCGCCGTGCTGCAGGCGCTCGGCTATTCGGACGGTGCAGCGCCCACTGACGGCGCCCCGGCGGCCGAGGCGGCCAGCCAACTGATCGATGCCTGCCGGGCCGTTGCCGCCAGCGCGCTGTTCGTCACCTGGCGCGAAGACCCGCACCACGATCACCAGGCCGCAGCGGCGATCGCTGCCCAAGTGATCGCCCACCTGCCGCAGCTGCGGCCCTATGCCTATCCCATCTGGGCCAGGGTCCGCCCGCCGGACGAGCTGATCGATGCCTCCGGCCTGACACCGCTCCGTCTGGCGATCGACCAGCAGCTGCCGGCCAAGCGCCAGGCGATCGCCTGCCACCGCAGCCAGCATGGCGAGGTCGTGGCGGATGATCCGTCCGGCTTCGTGCTGCCGCTCGACTTCGTGGCCCGCTTCCTGGAGCCGTCCGAGCTCTTTTTCCGGATCGAGCGTCCATGAGCCGATCGATCAAGCCCGAGCACTTCGACCACCTCTATGCGGCTTCATCCGATCCCTGGAATTTCACGGGCAGCGCCTATGAGCAGGCGAAGTACCGGGACACGCTGGATCAGCTGCGGCCGGGCTATCGCCAGGGCCTCGAGCTTGGCTGCTCGATCGGCGTCCTGAGCGGCTGGCTGGCGACCCGCTGCGAGCGCCTGCTCGGCATCGACTGCAGCCAGGCCGCGATCGAGCGGGCACGCGCCCGCCATGCCGACAACCCGCGCCTGCGCTTCGAGCGCATGGTCCTGCCCGGCGACTTCCCGATGGGCCGTCATGATCTGATCGTGCTGTCGGAGCTCCTCTATTTCTTCGATGCCGCCGACCTGACGCGGCTCGCAGCCAGAACGCTCGCGGCAGCGACCCCGGCCGCCGACATCATCCTGGTCAATTGGCTGGGCGAGACCGACACGGCGCTATCTGGCGACGCGGCGGCAGAGCTGTTCGTTGCAGCGCTCGCCGAAGCGGCGCCCCGCAGCGCTGCCTTGCGGCGGGAGCACTACCGTATCGACCTGCTCAGACGGCGCGCTGGCTGAGGCGCTCTGATCCATGCGGGTGCTCAGCATCTGCTCCAGCCGAGCTAGCTCATCGGGCAGCGCGCTCGGCCGGATCTGCCGCCGGACCAGCCGCGGGCTGGTCCGCTCGATCAGATCCCATGCTGCGCCAAAGTTCCGGCTGCGCTCGATCCGGGCGCGCACCAACGGCGCCAGCGCCAGGCTGGCGACGGCATCCCGCCGAGCGCGCGGGGTCGCGGCACGTCGCAAGCCGCCGCGCGCTGCCGCGCGCAGCCAGACGGCGTCGGCCGGCTCGATCTGCGGATCGCACCAGCAATCTGGGTCGGCCAGCCAGCCTGCCAGGCCGTCGGCGACGCCACCAGCGGCCCGGCCGCGCAGACGGCAGGAGGTCAGCACCAGCGCGTCGTTGGAGTGCCGCACCTTGCGGGCATCCCGTAGCAGCGCTTGGACCAGAGCGCGATCCTCGCCCACCTTCAGCCGCGGCAGCCCGCCAACAGCCCGATAAGCCCCAGCCGACACCGCCAGGCTTGCGCCTGCGGTCAGGCCATGGCGCGGCCAGGGATTGTCGGGATCCGGATCCAGCCGCGCCTCGAGCGCCAAGGCAGTCTGCATGTAGCGCCATTCCAGCGCCCAGCGGGCGTGGATGACCTCCGGCAGCTCGAGGGCTTCGTGCGGATCTGGGCGCACCAGGCCGCAGACTGCATCGTAGCCGCTGGCGAGCAGGTCGAGGTTGATCCTCAGCCAGTCGGGCGCTGGCCAGCTATCTGCATCCGTGGTCAGGATGGCACCATGGGGGCGGATCAGCCGCAGCCCGACATCCATGGCCAGGCGACGCGCCTGGCCTGCATTGGCGTGCCGCGCCGGCAGGCTGGCCTCGAGCACCAGGCAGGGCGTGGACAGGGCTGCGGCACGGCGTGCTGCAACCTCGTAGCTCGAGTCCCGGCTGTTGTTCACCAACAAGACCAGCAAAACCTGGTCTCGCCGAATTGCGCGCTGGGCTGAGAGCGCATCGATGCAGCTCCCAATCCGTGCCGCCTCGTCGCGCGCCGGGATGCAGATCGCAGCCCCATAGCCGCCGGCCGGCCCAGCCCGCGACGGCAGCATCGCCCGCACCAGCGTGGCCCCCGCCGCCCAAGCGATGGCGCTCAAGGTATGCGGCGCCAGCCGCCCGATCGTCCTCGGGCGCGCGCCGATCTGCTCGATCAAGTTCGTCGGCTCCGGCGGCGTCCAGCACTGGGCGCGGTTCGGGTGGCACATCGTCAGCACGATTAATGCCGCGTTGCCACAGTGGTTCCGGCGGCCGAAGAATTAGACCGGCACGAGCTGCGCGGTCATCGTTGCGCTTCGGCGATCGTGTCCGCGATCGCGCGCAGCTCGTTCGGAGCGACATCGCCGATGAGCGCGTAGATCAGCGATTTGGTCCTCCAATAGGCGGCCTGCAGCCCGTCGACGACCGCCAGATGGACGCCATCATCGATGCTGGCAGTCTGCCGGGCCAAATAGAGCGTCATCGGATGATCTGCCCCGTCATCGTACAGGAACTGGACAAAGGGCCCCTCCTGTGCGCCCAGGAGGCGGCCGCCAATCAGGTCGTAGCCGTGCGCGGCCAAGCTCGGCACATCGACCGCCTCGCCAAGATGATCGGAGGAGACCTGCTCAAGCAGGCTCTGCTCCGACGCCTCGATCTCGACCGGCCGCGTGGAATGCACGAACAGCAGATGATCCTGCGCGGCATCGGCCACGAAGGCCGGCAAACCAGCAGCGCGCAGCGCTTCGAACGAGACATGGCCGACCCAGCCGACGATGAGCAGCAGGCTGGCGACCGCCACGCCGGCGAGCCAGCGACGGTGCCGCTGTCGGCGATCGGCCCGTTCGAGCCGGTCAGACAGCCTGGCTGCCAAGGCCTCCGTCTCCGGATCGACCGTCTCGCCAGCCAGCGCCTCGAAGTCATCCGCAAGCAGATGCTTTTGATCGGCATGCCGCTGAAACCGTTCCAACGCCCCTGGATTCGCCTCGAGATACGCCAGCACCCGGCGCTCGGTGTCGTTGTCGAGCTGGCCATCGAGAAATGCGTGCAGGGTGGCGTCGCTGATCGGGGTGGTCGTCATGTCGCATTCCTGGAAGGCACTGCCCTGGCAGGCACCGCTGTGACCTGGCCATCGACCATCCGGCGCAACGCTTCCCGGCCGCGGGCAATGCGCGACATGAAGGTGCCGAGCGGAATGTTCAGGATCCGGGCCGCATCCGCGTAGCGAAGGTCGTTCAGGGCGATCAGCACGATCGCTTCCCGCTGGTTCTCGGGCAGTCGCAGCAGCGCGTTCAGGACCGCCTGCGCCTCCAGCCTCTCATGCTGCGATGCCGGCTGCGATGCGGTCTCGGTCTCGGTCTCGATGCTCGAGGATCGGTTGGCTCGGATGCGGGCATACCGGACATTGCTGACATAGGTGTTGTGCATGATCCGAAACAGCCAGGGCCGAAGCTCGGCGCCAAGGCGAAATGTCTCGATGCTGGCAAGAGCGCGCACGAGCGTATCCTGAACAAGATCCTCTGCATCGGCAAGGTTGCGAGTCAGCACGAGCGCATACCGCTTCAGGCTCTGGATGTGTTGGGTGACCTCATGACGAAGCGCCAGGCCGCTCATGCGTTGAATCTCATCATTGCGACTTAGGATACGTCCAGCAGGACGGAATCATCCCAGGCGCTTCGAGAAGTTTTTTTGTCTTGGCGGCCGGATCATTCGGTGCCCCAGGGCGTAATTCGGACGAACATTGGCGCGAGCTTGCCCAACAGCTCCAGACGACGAGGAACGCAGCCATGACGCAGATGCATGACAGCAACATTGCCGAAGTGCCGACCGCACTGGTGCCGACCGGTTCCATGGTGCCTCTGCCGGATAGCCGGACGCGGCTGCAAGACCTGGCTAGGCCACTGGCCCTCGACCATGCGAGCTACCACGCAGCCACGTCCTACCTGACCCTGTTCGGTCGGCTGCGCGTCGCCTGCTCGATCATGCGCGCCGCGCTGAGCCAGGGCTATCAGGAGATGCGCCGCGACAACGATCTGTCTAGGATCGTCAAGGTGCTGCAGGGGCTCAACGACCGGCAATTGGCGGTCTTGGGCTTCGAGCGGCCGACCCTCGCGGCCGACGTGCAGGACTTGATCGAGGTGCGCGAGAACCTCCTCAGGGAGCGCAGCCAGCGCGGGCTGATGCACGCTCCGGAAATCGCCATTGCGGCAGGGCCTGACGACCGAAGCCGCCGCCACTGATGCGCTGGGACAGCCTCTGGCATGGCAGGCTCGACAATCGTCCGAGCAACGACAAAGGAAGCAGCTCAGTCCAAGCCCACATCGGTCGCCTAAAGTGGTGGCCGATCCTGGCGCCGGCCGTCGCGCGGTCGCTGATGATCGTCCTGGTGACGATCAACCTGATCGGCGCCTACTACCTGGCCGGCATGATCTATCTGGATCGCCTGGACAACGATCCGGATTTTGTTGTCGCCGCGCCCATCGCAGGCGGCGTGGGCGCAGTGGATGTGGCTGCCGCCTTGATCGAGCGCGAGGTGGATCACCACGAATGGGTGGCGAACTCGCCGTGGTTCTCGCCCGGTTTTCTGCTCGACAATATGGCGGCCTACCAGCAGGGGATTCTCTATGCGCTCGGTCGGTTCACGACCGAGATGGTCGATCATCTCGGTCGAGCGCGCGGCTCATCTCGCGTCGATCCCGATCTGGATCGGGCCAACGGCCTGCTCCGGTTTCCGGGCGATGTCTGGGTCTTCGAGCTCGAGAAGTCGCTGATGCCGATGGCGACCAGCGAAGAACAGTATCGTGCAGCCCGCGCAGCCTTGCTGGCCTACAATCGGCGTGTCGCCTCGGGTCAGGCGATCTTTGATCCGAGAGTCGACAATCTGATGGTGCTGCTGCAGCGGATCGTTGCCGACATCGGCTCGCAAGCAGCCCTGCTCGATCATGAGCTGAACCATGGCGCCCGCAATCCGCTGGATGCGCGCTCGGACTGGATCTTCTTCAACACCAAAGGGCGCCTGTACGCCTACTACCTTGTGCTGCGCGAGCTGCAGCAGGACTTCCAGCCGGTCATCGAGCAGCAAGGCCTGACGGTGATCTGGCAGCAGATGCTGGGCGGCGTCCGCGAGGCTGCCGGCCATCTGCCGCTGATCGTTCTCAACGGCGCGCCAGGAGGCTTGATCCTGCCCAGCCATCTCGCCGAACAGGGCTTCTTCGTGCTGCGGGCCAAGACGCAGCTGCTGGATACGATCGCGGTTCTCGGCAGCCGCTGAGCCGCCGCCATCTCGACATCGACCTGACCAGCCGCCGATGGGCGGTGATCTGCCCAGCTTCGGCGAGGGGAGTATCCGCGGCATGCTCAAGACGCTCACGCTCACGGCAATCGTGATCTATGGCTGCATCTTCTTGATGTATCTGCGCTAGAGGAACCGTGCCGAAGCGGCCACGGCGGAACGTCGCCTCGGCTGCGCAAGCGGCGGCGCCTACCTCCGGCCAGCT
>CADEGR010000066.1:20825-22971 GCA_902826935.1 uncultured Alphaproteobacteria bacterium
GCGCAGCGGCCATCGGCTGACGAATTAGGTCCATCGTGGCCGTCTGCCAGCCAGACTAAGAGAGGCAGCAGATCGCCCGGCGGGATCGCCCTGATCCGACGCATCGGCCAAGCCAGCGCAACGACCGCCAACAAGCTGCCAAACAAGACGATCAAGCCGCCGATCACGAGCTTGCCTGCCGTCAGCGATGTGATTGCCAGCGGCTGGGCGGTCGGCCAAGCCAGACGAAGCTTGCGCTGGCAAGGACGGCACGCAGCCAGGCGAGCAGCGCCACGGCCGAGAACCTGGCGCCGCCGCCGCGGGGCCTGGCCAGCAAGAAGCGCGCCATCAGCACCGTGCTGCCAAAGACCGACCCCGATGACCGCTTGGCACGAGCCGGCCCATGGCTGCGTCTCGCAGGCCGGCGCCCAAACATAGAGCGCCCTTCGCCAAGCCGTGATGCATGACGTAGAGGACCAGCGCTGGTACCGCCAGCGGCCAAGCGTGAGGCTGCGCGAGCCCGAGGCCGAGGAGCGTGATCGTCACGCCGATCTGGCTGATGTGCAAATAGGCGAGCACGGTCTTGGGGTCGTTTCAGGTCAGGCCGACGACGATGCTGCAAGCCAGGCCGGCAAGCCCCAGCACCATCAGGATCTCGCCCCAGATCGCCAGCGCCGCCATGCCAAGCGGCAGCAACCGCATCATGCCGAGCAGGCCAGCCTTGATCATGACGCCGCTTAGCACGGCGCTCGCGGCGACCGGCGCCACCAGGTGCGCCAAGGGCAGCCACATATGTAGCGGCAGCAGGCCCGCCTTGATGGCAAAGCCGATGATCATCAGGGCTGCCGGCACCCTGCCGGCCAAGGCATGTCCGAGTGGCAGCATGGCCTGGCTGCTTGCAACCATCATGATGATGCCGAGAAACAGCGCCACCTCGCCGAGCATGACCACGACGATGTGGACCAGCGCGGCACGCCGCGCGGCGGCGTCGTCCCGATGCGGACCAAACCAAAGGAGGGCGCCCAACTGCGACCAGGCCGGCGGCCTCGGTCAGCGTGCCGCGGCGGTCGACAGGAGTCCGCGCAAGGGCGGCCGAGATGGCGGCTCCGGGTCAAGGGTCAGCGCCACAACGCCGATTCAGGTGGCGAGCTGGACCACGGGGCCGTGCTCACGATGAACGTCGGCCTCAATCATCGCGGACGGCCCGGTCGGACGTGGCGCCCGGACTAGGTGCACGCCAGCCAGACAGCAAGAGGCAGCCGACAATTCCAGCGCCGATCGCGGCCTCGGCCAAAGCCACGTCGAGGGCGCCCAGCCGCGTCCAGATCAGCGCGACGTTGAGGCTGAACGCAATGACGATAGCGATTGCGAGGAACCGATCACGGGCAGCGATCGATCCTGCTGCCAGAGCCAGCACTAGTGCCGCGAGCAAGCGATCGAACGCTTGCATTAAGGTCATCGTGGCTGGCTTCGGCTGCCGGGCGAGCTCAGGACGAGCCGACCGATGAGATACGCGCTGGTGGCCTTGCTGATCGCACCAGCAGCCAGATCATACCGAGCCTCACGATCGAGCGGAGGTCGAGCGCATGAAGCGCCAGGCCCAGCCGCCACCAGCGCAGCCGGACCGGGTGGTCGGCCAGCACAAAGCAGCACTGGCCAGGAGAATCGCCGGCACACCAATGACGCACACGCCGAGTTGGCCACCCGCCGGAGGCCGCCAGGATCAACGTGAACATCATCGCTCGATACCGAGCGCGCCAGAATAGCGCCATCACTTCCGCCGACGCGCGGCACGAGCCGTTGCGCAGGCAGCTGGTTGCGGAGCGGTAGCGCGCATGCCCAAGGGTCGACTGGCGGCACGGATTCTACCCCGCCAAGAGGTCGAGAGCTGCCCTACGTGCATCGATTCTGGTCATGCAATTCACCGCATTGGCTTGGTTCGCGGTGATTGCGCCCCGAAATACCGTGGTATCCCGACGGCGGCGCAAAAAAGTCGATGCCGCGCAATGGATGAAAAGCCGGCGTTGGACGTAGGTCATTGGCAAGACTTGGAGCCGCTCCCCTGCAACTCCGGAGGAGATGCTTATGATCCATGACCTGCTTATGCTTACGTCCAAAGCTAAAGTAGTACAGAAGGCGGCGGTGCCGCCTGATTTCTCTTGGCCGC
>CADEGR010000067.1:0-18963 GCA_902826935.1 uncultured Alphaproteobacteria bacterium
CATTGTAGCGCCAAGATCAGATCAGCAATCTCCAACCTGCCAAAGTAGTGCTAGGACGAGCGAAGCTCTGCATAAGCATCCGGGCTTCGGCCCGGCCAAGACGGATTCCGCGCTCCGGGCCTTATCAACATCGCGGTATCGAGCACCACATTCTTAACTAGGCTGCCGGCGCGCCGGTTCGACCGTTATGCCATCGGCTTGCCACCTCCACAGACCTCTTGCGCGACGCCGGCGGCTGCTGGACGCAGTCCCTTGACGAGGCAGTCGCGGCAAGCTGATCTCATCGGCTTCCCTAGCGAAGCATGGCCCATGCGACGCGCGCCAGCTTGGCGGCGAGCGCGCGACCACCACGAAGTTGAGGTGCGCCCGCGCGAGCAATTGGCGCAGCTAAGTGCCCGTGGCGTCGCTTTCTTGGCGCAGGGCGTCATGGCGTTGCCCGGCGTGACCGCAAGCTTCTCGACTAGCGCCGTGTCGGCATCGGCGCCGACATGCGCCTTTTAGCCATGAATGGATTTGCGGGAGCTGTGGCCCGACCACCTCGCATCCTCGCCGAGCTGACCACCGTAGCGTCCACCAGCATCCCGGTCTTGACCCGGATCGTCTCGGCTTTGAGCTGTGCCGTGATCTCTCGAACAGGACCTGATGAAGCTTGTGCCGTAGGAGTTCTCGGCGAAAGCGCACGAAGGCGATACGCTCCCGCTTGGGTTCGCTGCGGGCCAAGCCGCAGAACCGGCGGAACGAGACACGATCGTCAAGCGCGTCGGCGAGCTCTACGTCGGAAAGATCGCCAACAGCATCCCGCGGAACATCGCAAGCGGCGGCTAGCTCGCTTCGCCCCGCCGCCGCGTGGATCACCGCGAGCCGGCACTCGACCGGCGCCCATTCGGTCGCCGCAGCGATCTTGTCCAGCGACGACCGCTTCTCAGCCGCTGCCAGCAATGCCTCCTGACCGATCCGGCGGCGCGGCATCGCGGCGCTCCTTCCTGTTTCGTCAATCGAATCAGAAAGATAACGGCAAAGCAAACACTAGCCGTGCACAAGTCTCCCAGACTGGCCGGTGGGCTGCAGCGCCAGTAAGGATTTAGCCCCACCGCGCGGGATCACGCGCCGGCGGTGCTGCTCAGCGCTGCTGGCGGCGCCATTTCTCGACCACTTGATCGAGGAAGGCGAGATCGCCCTGGTCGCTCTGCCAGGCCTCGGAGAAATGGGCGGTAGCACTTTGCGGCCGCTGGTCCGGCGGCAGGCGATCGAAGCAGACCCGGAGCGGCACCGAGACGCCCTCGCCCACCACGATCGCTTCGGCGTCGCCGAGCGAGGGCAGGAAGTCGAGCAGGCCATAGGCGCTGTCCGCGGTGATGCCGCGGACCAGCTCCTGGTCGCGCAGATTGGTCATGCGAAACGCGAAGGTGGTGTTGCACTGCGACAGGATCGAGGGCGCCAGCTCGGACGGCCGCTGGCTGATGATGCACAAGGACAGGCCGTATTTGCGACCCTCCTTGGCGATCCGCGCCAGGGCCTCCTTGGTCGGCTCGAAGCCGAGCGCGGGATTGGCCGGCGCGTAGCGATGCGCCTCCTCGCAGACCAGCAGGATCGGCTGGGCGCCCTTGCTCCAGAGCGCGAAGTCGAAGGTCATCCGGCAGAGCACCGAGACCACGGTGTTCAGCACCTCGGACGGCACGCTCGACAGATCGAGGATGCTGATCGGCTTGCCATTGACCGGGATCCGGTAGATCCGGGACAGGATCCGGGCCATCTGGTCATGCACCGCGATGCCGCCGAACATGAAGGCGAAGCGCGAGTCGGTGCTGAGGATCTCGAGCCGGGTCTTGAGCCAGCGATAGGGCGCCATGCTCTCGGGCTTGTCGAGCTTGCCCATGATGTCGTCGAGCGAGCGCTGGATATCGCTCAAGCGATAGGGCACCGGGGTGTTGACGGTGATCTGCAGATCGCTCCGGCCATCGCGCTGATAGGCGCGCTTGGCGGCCGGAATCAGATCGTTCAGGATCGCGGCCACCGCCTCGCCATGGCGCTCGGTCCGCTCGGCGCCGATCACGACCGCCGCGATCTCCTCGGAATTGAGCAGCCATTAGGGCAGCTGCAAGGTCTCAGGCCCGAGCACCTCGGCCTGGCCCTTGAACGCCTCGCGATATTCATTGTGCGGATCGAGCATCACCACATGGGCGTTGGGATGCTTGGCGAGCAGCGCATGCAGCAGCAGGGTCACGGCGCAGGACTTGCCGCAGCCGGTGGTGCCCAGCACCGCGAAATGCTTGCCGAGCAGATGGTCCGGCGAGATCAGGACCGGCCGGGTGCTGTCCAGATGGACCGTGCCGATCCGGATGGTCGAGCCGGCCGAGGGCGCGTAGACCCGGGCGAAGTCGTCCGGCCCGACCGAGCGGACCGGATCGCCCAGCGCCGGATATTCCGAGATGCCGCGATGGAAGCCCTGCTCCGACTTGATCTCGCCGATCAGCTCGAGCTCGGCCAGCTGGCTTTCGGCCTCGCCGGGCTGACGCGCCGGCACCGGGATGCTGAGGCCGCTGACGATGCCGAACACCGTGGTCCGGCGCATCGGCATCTTGACCAAGGCACCCTTTTGCACCGCCGCCTTGGCGCCTGGCTCGTTGGCCGGATCGAGCGCCATCACGACCTGGGAGCCGGACACGCAGACGACCCGGCCAATCTGCCGGTCATGCTCGACTTTCGCTGCCTCGGCCAACATCCGCGCCATCACACCCCAAAGCTGCCCTCGCCTTGATGATGTGCCACGAATAGATGAGCAGCTGGTTAACGCCGCCCAGCCATCTCAGGAGCGCGGCTCGTTCCAGCCCGGCACCGCGGGCAAGGCGAGCTGGCCCTCGCGCACGAACGGGATCGCGATCGAGAACAGCTGGCCGAGCTCGGCCTCGCCGGTCAGGCGGTAGTCGAGGCGCCGGCCAGTGCCGAGCGCTGCCACCCGCTGCAGCAGATCCGTGGTCGGAATCGCGATCGTGATCGGCACGACGCTCTCGCCCTGGCTCGGCAAGGTGAAGGCGGCCGCGGTCCGGCCATCGGCGAAGCTGCCGCCATTCAGCGCCAGGCCGAAGCGCAAGGCGTTGACCGGCACGGCGAAGGCATTGGGATTGCGGACCTTCAGGCGCACCGTGAGCGCCTGCTCGAGCAGGCCGGCCTTGGCGAAGCTGAGGCCGGCCAGGCTGACCTCGGGCGGAGCGATCTGGCCGGTCCAGGGGCCGGCGCAGGCGCCGAGCCAGAGCAGCAGGCTGCAGAGCCAAAGCGCCGGACGGGCCATCGGAGGTCTCCTGCAAGGTCGGCAAGCAGGCGACCTTAGGCCCACGGCCGGCGTTCGGCCAGGCTGCTCAATCCCAACCAGCGGCTTGGAAGAAGCCGGCGCGCTCGAGCACGTCGCGGCCGAAGTCGCGGCCGGCCGTATAGAAGTCGATGTCCTGGCCTTGGCGGATCGCGCGCATGATGTTGCCGAGGCCGCAATTGTAGGCCGCGAGCGCGCCGCGGAGCAGGCCGCGGCCGCCGAGCGCGCTGCGCTGGCCGAGCGCCTTGCGGGCCGCGCCAACCTGGGCGCAGGCCAGCTCCAGGCTCAGCGCCGGATCGCGCCAGCGCTCGTCGCGCGCGGCGGCGTGCTGGTCGAAATCGAGCTGCATCAGGCCGCGCCCGAAGCCCAGGCCATCTTGCGGCATCGGCCCGGCCCGGCCGCCGGCGAGGCGTGGCCGCGGCACGAAATCGGCGGTGCCGCCGGGGCCGACCGGCACCAGGTTCAGGCCCCAGCGCGAGAGGCGCGAGCCGAGGCCGGCGACGATGCTGGGCAACAGGCCATGCCGGCAGGCGACCGCCTCGATCAGGGGCTGATAGCGGATCGCGACCGCCAGATCCGCCAGCTGCGCCCGATCATCGGCAGGGTAGCCGGTGCCGAAGCGATCGGTCCAGGCCGGGCCGGCGGGATCGCGCAGGGCCGCCCAGGTCTCGGGCCCGACCACGCCGTCGGCCGGCAGGCCGCGCTCGCCCTGGAACGCCCGCACCGCCCGCTCGGTAGCGGCATCGAAGCGGCCATCCGGCGCCAGGCTGCCGGCATGGGGCGCCAGCAGCAGCTGGAGCGCCCGGACCTGATCGGCGAGCTCAGGGCTGGTATGGGTATAGCCGTCATACAGGCGGAGCGCGGTGGCGGACATCGCAATCACTCAAGAGCCAGAGCCGGTGGCGGGGCGGCAGCAACGGACACAATTCCTAATATAGTTGATCTAGCGTCGTCAATATCAATCTATGGTTGATGAAGTATTGCGCCGGTGATCGTGCCTGCATGGCCACCGGCGTTCCCGCCGGCGGCGGCGCCATGCTAGGAAAGATCAACAGGACGGCAGCCAAGGCCATGGAGAGCGAGCGATGAGCGCACCCATCTGGCAGCCCGGGACGGCGCGGATCGAGCAGGCCAACCTGACCGCATTCGCCCGGGCGGTGGCGCAGCGCCATGGCGCCGAGCTGGCGGACTACGCCCGGCTGCGCGCCTGGTCGGTCGAGCGGAGCGAGGCGTTCTGGGCGGCTTTGTGGGAGTTCGCAGACATCCGGGCGAGCCAGGGCTGGCAGCAGGTCCTGAGCGAGCCGACCCGGATGCCGGGGGCCCGCTGGTTCCCAGGCGCCAGGCTGAACTTCGCCGAGAACCTGCTGCGCCATCGTGACGCAGCAGAGGCGATCGTGGCCTTTCAGGAGGACGGCCAGCGGCGCTCGATCAGCTATGGCGGGCTGTTCCAGGCGACGGCGCGCCTCGCGGCCGCCATGCAAGCCGACGGCATCGGCGCGGGCGACCGGGTCGCAGCCGTCATGCCCCATGGCATCGAGACCATCGTGGCGATGCTGGCGACCACGGCCTTGGGCGCGATCTGGTCGTCCTGCTCGCCGGATTTCGGCAGCCAGGGCATCCTCGATCGCTTCGGCCAGATCGAGCCCAAGCTGCTGTTCGCGGTCGACGGCTATCGCTACGCCGGCAAGCGCCTCGATCTGCGCCCGAAGCTGCAGGCGATCCAGGCCCGGCTGCCGACGCTCCGGCGCCTGGTCCTGGTGCCGTTCCTGGACGAGGCGGCCAAGCCCGAGGGCTTGGCCAATGCCGTGCGCTATCCGGACTACACGGCCAATGACGCGACCGACATCGCCTTTGCCCAGCTGCCGTTCGACCATCCAGGCTTCATTCTCTATTCCTCGGGCACGACCGGCGTGCCTAAGGCGATCGTGCACAGCACCGGCGGCACGCTGCTGCAGCATCTGAAGGAGCTGCTGCTGCACACGGACGTTAAGCGCAGCGATCGCTTCTTCTACTTCACGACCTGCGGCTGGATGATGTGGAACTGGCAGGTCAGCGGCCTGGCGACCGGCGCCAAGCTGGTCACCTACGACGGCTCGCCGTTCCATCCCAACCCGGCGCGGCTGTTCGACCTGGCCGCCGAGGAGCGGATCAGCATCTTCGGCACCAGCGCCAAATATCTCGACGCGGTCAAGAAAGCCGGCCTGGCACCGGCGCAGAGCCACGATCTGAGCGCCTTGCGCACCCTGCTCTCGACCGGCTCGCCGCTGGTGCCGGAGAGCTTCGACTTCGTCTATCAGGCGATCAAGCAGGACCTGCACCTCGCCTCGATCTCGGGCGGCACCGACATCGTGTCCTGCTTCGTGCTCGGCAATCCGACCGCGCCGGTCTGGCGGGGCGAGATCCAGACCCGGGGGCTGGGCATGGCGGTCGAGGTCTGGAACGAGGACGGGCAGCCGGTCCAGGGCGAGCCGGGCGAGCTGGTCTGCACCAAGCCGTTCCCGTCGATGCCGGTCGGGTTCTGGCGGGATCCGGACGGCAGCCGCTACCGGAGCGCCTATTTCGAGCGGTTCCCAGGGGTCTGGACCCATGGCGACCGGGTCGAGCTGACCGACCATGACGGCATCATCATCTATGGCCGCTCGGATGCGACCCTCAATCCCGGCGGGGTGCGGATCGGCACCGCCGAGATCTATCGCCAGGTCGAGCAGGTGCCGGAGGTGCTGGAAGCGCTGGCGGTCGGCCAGGACTGGGAGGGCGACACCCGGATCGTCCTGTTCCTGCGCCTAGCCGAGGGGATCAGCCTCGATGATGCGCTCAGCGCCCGCATCAAGCAGCAGATCCGGGCCAACACCACGCCGCGCCACGTGCCGGCCCGGATCGTCCAGATCGCCGACATCCCGCGCACCATGAACGGCAAGATCGCGGAGCTGGCGGTGCGCGAGGTGATCCATGGCCGGCCGGTCAAGAACCAGGAGGCGCTGGCCAATCCGGGCGCGCTGGAGCTGTACCGCGACCTGGCGGCGCTGCGCGCTTGATGCCCGAAGCCGCGGCTGATGCCGCCAACAGCGTGCCGATGGGCCGGCTGCTGCGCCGGGCCGGCCGCCTGACGCTGCCCTTGTCGGTGGCGCTCCTGCTGCTGCTTCTGAGCGGCCAGCTGGCGCTGCTGCCGGCGGCGCTCGCCTGGCTCGCGGGCGCGGTGATCTGCGGGCTGCTCGCCTATGCGCGCGAGCAGCGGCTGATCGGCGTGCAGCGCCATCTGGTCAGCCTGCTGGGCGCGCAGGCGGCCGCCGCGGCGCAGTTCGATCTGTGGAGCGGTGACGAGATGCCGCAGGTCCTCGATCGCCTGGAGCGGGCGATGATCGATTTGCGGGCCGGCCAGAGCGAGCGCGACCAGCTCCTGGTCTCGCTGCTCGACAGCCTGCCCGATCCGCTCCTGGTGATCGGCCCGGACCGCCGGATCGAGCAGGCCAACCGGGCGGCCGGCCAGCTGTTCGGCGACGGCCTGGCGACGCGCCCTCTGGAGCGGGTGCTGCGCGATCCGGCCCTGATCGCGGCGACCGACGAGGCGCTGCGCGGCCGCGGCGGCACCGAGAGCACCATCCAGGCCCAGGTCAATGTCCATCTGCCGGGACCGCCGGCGCGTGATTTCGGCGTGCGCATCGTGCCGATCCGGCTGCGCGGTCGGCCGGCGACGCTGCTCAGCATGCGCGAGCTGACCGAGCAGCTGATGATCGAGCGGATGCGCTCGGATTTCGTCGCCAATGCCAGCCACGAGCTGCGCACGCCCTTGACCGTGATGCGCGGCTTCATCGACACGCTGGCCGGCCCGGCGCGCGACGATGCGGCGGCGCGCGAGCGCTTCCTCAAGACCATGGGCGCCGAGGCGGCGCGCATGTCGCGCCTGGTCGACGATCTCCTCTCGCTCTCGCGGATCGAGCAGAACGAGCACCTCAAGCCGGAAGGGGCGGTCGATCTCGCGGGCTGCCTGGACAGCGTGGTCGCGGCCCTGACCCCCTATGCCGCCGAATCTGGCAGCGAGCTCAAGCTGCTGCGGCCGGAGCAGCTGCCCCAGGTCGGCGGTGACCGCGACCAGCTGATCCAGCTGCTGACCAACGTGGTCGACAACGCGATCAAATATGGCGGCGAGGGCCGGCCGGTCACGATCACGGCGCGGCCGCTGGCCAAGGCGCCGCCAGGCGCCGGTCCGGTCACCGGCCGGCCGGCGGTCGAGATCCAGGTCGCCGATCAGGGCCCCGGCATCGCACGCGAGCATCTGCCGCGGCTGACCGAGCGCTTTTTCCGCGTCGATCCAGCCTTGTCGCGCAAGCTGGGCGGCACCGGGCTCGGCCTCGCCATTGTCAAGCACATCCTGCGCCGCCATCGCGGCCACATCGCCTTCGCCAGCGAGCCAGGCCGGGGCACGACCGTGACCATCACCTTGCCGAGCGCGGCCGCTCCGGGCTGATTGTCACAAAACAGTCATGCATCGGTCACATAAGGATGGCAGACCGCCGCCAGATTGGCGCGAGACTGGCACCTACGAGGGAGCGTGACGCAATGAAGGGGCCCATTATCGCGGTGGCCGGGGTGGCTGCGGCACTGGTTTGCGCGGGCACGGCGCAGGCGCGGGATCAGATCAGGATTGTCGGGTCGTCGACGGTGTTTCCGTTCTCGACAGCGGCGGCGGAGCAGTTTGCCCAGAAGTCGGGGATGGCGGCGCCGGTGGTCGAGAGCACGGGCACGGGCGGCGGGATCAAGCTGTTTTGCGCCGGGGTCGGCGAGCAGCATCCGGACATCGCGAATGCCTCGCGGGCGATCAAGGACTCCGAGAAGGCGGCTTGCGCGGCGAACGGCGTGACCGAGGTCACCGAGGTCAAGATCGGCTTCGACGGCATCGTGCTCGCCAACAGCAAGCAGGCCGAGCCGTTCAAGCTGACCATCAAGCAGGTCTGGCTGGCCCTGGCCAAGGAGGTGCCGGTCGACGGCGCCCTGCAGGCCAACCCGTACCAGAACTGGAACGAGATCGACCCGGCGCTGCCCGACGACAAGATCGAGGTGCTGGGGCCGCCGCCGACCTCGGGCACCCGCGACGCCTTCGTCGAGCTGGTCATGGACAAGGCGTGCGAGGAGTTCCCGGAGATCGAGGCGCTGGCGGACGACGCCAAGAAGGCCGCCTGCCAGACCATCCGCGAGGATGGCGGCTATGTCGAGGCAGGCGAGAACGACAACCTGATCGTGCAGAAGCTGGAAGCCAACCCGGCCGCGCTCGGCATCTTCGGGTTCAGCTTCCTCGACCAGAACATCGACAAGCTGCAGGGCAGCGTGATGGACGGGGTCGAGCCCTCGTTCGAGAACATCGCCGCCGGCGACTATGAGATCTCGCGCTCGCTCTACTTCTACGTCAAGAACGCCCATGTCGGCGTGATCCCCGGCATCAAGGAATATGTCGAGGAGTTCACCAGCGAGGCCGCCTTCGGCGAGGATGGCTACCTGGCCGACAAGGGCCTGATCCCGCTGCCGGAAGCGGAGCGCGCAGCGGTTCGCAAGAACGCGACCAGCTTCACGCCCTTGTCCTAGAGCCTGGTTGCGCGGGGGCGGCTCCGGCCGCCCCCTGCGTGACCCAACCCGACCGTCTTCGGAAACGCCGATGCTGATGGCCGCGATCCTCCTGCTCAGCGCGTTGGTGATGTACGTGCTGGGTTGGCGCAAGGCGCTGGCCGCCAGCGGCGGCCGGACGGCGACGCTGCATTCCAAGCCGCGCTACCATGCCTGGTACGCGGCGCTTTTGTGCGCCGGCCCGGCGCTCGCGCTGTGGCTCGGCTGGCAGCTGTTCGGCACGCCGGTCCTGCGCTGGCTGGTCGGCGCCCAGCTGGGCGAGGCCTATGCCCAGATGGCGCCGGCGATGCAGAGCTTCTTCTTCGACGACGTGGCGCGCTTGGCGGCCGGCCTGCCGAGCAATGGCGAGCCGACCGAGCTGATGCGCCTGGCGGCCGCGCTCTGGGCGCGCTTCGAGGGCCTCGGCCGGATCGCGTTCATGGTCGGTGCGGCGAGCCTGGCGGTGGCCGGCGGCCTGCTCGCCTATGGCCGGATCGCGCCGGCCTTTCGCGCCCGCAACCAGGTCGAGACCTGGGTCACCTACGGCCTCTTGCTGACCGCGGCGGTCTCGATCCTGACCACCGCGGGGATCGTGTTCTCGGTCCTGTTCGAATCGCTGCGCTTCTTCAGCATGGTGCCGATCAGCGAGTTCCTGTTCGGCCTGAGCTGGAGCCCGCAGACCGCGCTGCGCGCCGATCAGGTGGGCTCGTCCGGGGCGTTCGGCGCGGTGCCGCTGTTCGCCGGCACGCTGCTGATCACCGCGATCGCGCTGCTGGTGGCCGGTCCGCTGGGCCTGCTCGCCGCGATCTACCTCTCGGAATATGCGCCCCCCAGCTTCCGCGCGGTCGCCAAGCCGATGCTCGAGGTCCTGGCCGGCATCCCGACTGTGGTCTACGGCTTCTTCGCCGCGCTCACGGTGGCGCCCTTCATCCGCGGCGTCGGCGAGAGCGTCGGCCTGGCCGTCTCCTCGGAGAGCGCGCTGGCGGCCGGGCTGGTCATGGGGATCATGATCATCCCGTTCGTGTCGTCGCTCTCGGACGACGCCTTGGCGGCGGTGCCGCAGAGCCTGCGCGACGCCTCCTACGGCCTGGGCGCCACCCGCGCCGAGACGGTGCGCCAGGTGATCGTGCCGGCCGCCTTGCCGGGCATCATCGCGGGCTTCCTGCTGGCGATCTCGCGCGCGATCGGCGAGACCATGATCGTGGTCATGGCGGCCGGGCTGGCCGCCAACCTGACCGCCAATCCGCTCGAGGCGGTGACCACCGTGACGGTCCAGATCGTGACCCTCCTGGTCGGCGATCAGGAGTTCGACAGCGCCAAGACCCTGGCCGCCTTCGCGCTCGGCCTGCTGCTGTTCGTCGCCACCCTCATGCTGAACGTGCTGGCCCTGCACGTCATGCGGACCTACCGCGAAAAATATGACTGATCTCGCCCAGCCCCTCCCGGCCGCCGGCTTCCAGATCCGGCCACGCCGGCTCAGCCCCGAGGCGAGCCGCGCGCGCACCCGCAGCCGGTACGCCGCCGAGCAGCGCTTCAAGCTGGTCGGCCTGCTCGCGGTCCTGACCTCCCTGGGCCTCCTGGCGCTGCTGCTCAGCACCGTGGTGCTGCAGGGCTATTCGGCCTTCGTCCAGACCCAGATCCGGCTGCCAGTGGCGCTCAACGCGGCCGAGCTCGATCCGGACGGCCGGCGCGATCCGGCGGCACTCGCCAAGGCGGATTACGCCGCGGTGCTGAACGACGCCCTCTACCGGCTGTTCCCCGAGGTCACCGAGCGGCGGGCGAAGCGCGCCTTGCGCGGCCTGCTCAGCACCGGCGCCGCGATCCAGCTGCGCCAGGCGGTCCTGGCCGAGCCCGGCCTGATCGGTACCACCGCCGAGCTCTGGCTGCTCGCTTCGGACGACATCGACCAGCTGTTCAAGGGCTTCGTCGATCGCAGCTCCGCCCAGGCGGACCGGCGGGTGACCGATGCCGAGCTCGGCTGGGTCGCGACGCTGGAGCAGACCGGGCGGATCGAGACGACCTTCAACAAGTGGCTGTTCACCAACGGCGACAGCCGCGAGCCGGAGCTGGCCGGCGTGTGGGGCGCCATCGTCGGCTCGTTCTACATGATGCTGGTGACCCTGTGCCTGGCGGTGCCGCTGGGCGTGGGCGCTGCCCTCTACCTCGAGGAGTTCGCGCCCAAGAACAATCGCTGGGTCGATCTGATCGAGGTCAACATCAACAACCTGGCGGCGGTGCCCTCGATCGTGTTCGGCCTCTTGGGCCTCGCGATCTATCTGCAGCTGTTCGGCCTGCCGCGCTCGGCGCCGCTGGTGGGCGGCCTGACGCTCGCCTTGATGACCCTGCCGATCATCGTGGTCGCGACCCGGGCGGCCTTGCGCGCGGTGCCGCCCTCGATCCGCCAGGCAGCGCTCGGCATCGGCGCCTCCAAGATCCAGATGGTGACCGACCATGTCCTGCCGCTGGCGATGCCCGGCATCCTGACCGGCACGATCATCGGCATGGCCCATGCCTTGGGCGAGACCGCGCCGCTGTTGATGATCGGCATGGTCGCGTTCATCATGAACGTGCCGGCCGGGCCGCTCGATCCGGCGACCGTGCTGCCGGTCCAGATCTATCTCTGGGCGGACAGCCCCGAGCGCGCCTTCACCGAGCGCACCGCCGCGGCGATCATGATCCTGCTCGGCTTCCTGCTGCTCATGAACCTGTTCGCCGTGATCCTCCGCCAGCGCCTGCAAACCAAATGGTGAGCCCGATGAACGCGCCGCAGCAGACGCCGCGACCTGCCCAGACCGGCTCGGCTCAGACCAGCTCGGCTCAGACCGGCTTGGTCCAGACCGGCTTGGCCGAGCCAGCGCGGGCCGGCTTCGGCGCGCCGGCGCCGGCCGCGAGCCCGGTGCCCGAGCCGCGCATGACCGCGCGCAACGTCAATCTCTGGTATGGCCAAAAGCAGGCGCTGTTCGAGGTCAGCCTGGACATCCCCAAGCATCAGGTGACCGCGCTGATCGGCCCGTCCGGCTGCGGCAAGTCGACCTTCCTGCGCTGCCTCAACCGCATGAACGACACGATCGAGGGGGTCCGGATGGAGGGCGACATCCGGCTCGACGGCCGCGACATCTACGATCGCAGCATCGACGTGGTCGAGCTGCGCCAGGCGGTCGGCATGGTGTTCCAAAAGCCCAACCCGTTCCCGAAGTCGATCTACGACAACATCGCCTATGGCCCGCGCATCCATGGCCTGGCCCAGGACAAGGCCGAGCTCGACGAGATCGTCGAGAACAGCCTGAAGGGGGCGGGCTTGTGGACCGAGGTCCAGGACCGGCTGGACACGCCCGGCAACAGCCTCTCGGGCGGCCAGCAGCAGCGCTTGTGCATCGCCCGCGCGATCGCGGTCAGCCCCGAGGTGATCCTGATGGACGAGCCCTGCTCGGCGCTCGATCCGATCGCGACCGCCCATATCGAGGAGCTGATCGACGCGCTGCGCGCCAACTTCACGATCGCGATCGTGACCCACAACATGCAGCAGGCGGCGCGGGTCTCGCAAAAGACCGCGTTCTTCCATCTCGGCAAGCTGATCGAGCATGACGACACCGAGCAGATCTTCACCAATCCGCGGCAGTCGATGACCCAGGATTACATCACCGGCCGGTTCGGCTGAGCCGCAAAGGTAGCGCCATGCCCAAAGAGCATATCGTCAGCGCCTACGACACCGACATCGAGAACCTGACCCGCCAGATCATCGAGATGGGCGGCCTGGTCGAGCATCAGCTGGCGCAGTGCATCAAGGCCTTGACCTTGCGCGACATCGACCTCGCCACCAGGGTCATGGACGGCGACGACAAGGTCGATCAGCTGGAGGAGGAGATCGACAAGGCCGCGATCCGGATCCTCGCGACCCGCCAGCCGATGGCGGTCGACCTGCGCCTGGTCGCGATGGCGCTCAAGATCTCGAACGACCTGGAGCGCATGGCCGACTACGCCACCAACATCGCCAGGCGCGCGGTCAGCCTGGCCGACACGCCGCCGGTCAAGCCGCTCTACACGATCCCGCTGATGAGCGAGCTGGCCCAGTCGATGGTCGCCGACGTGCTCGATGCCTATGCCCAGCGCGACACCACCAAGGCGGTCGCCGCCTGGCATCGGGACAAGCAGCTGGACGAGATGTACACCGGCCTGTTCCGGGAGCTCGTGACCTACATGCTGGAGGACCCGCGCAACATCACCGCCTGCATCGACCTGATGTTCTGCGCCAAGCATCTCGAGCGGATCGGCGATCACGCCTGCAACATCGCCGAGAAGATCCACTACATGATGCACGGCCAGCGGATCAACCGCATGCCGCAGGCGGCCGAGTAGCGGGGTCGCCGATGCGCCCCTTGATCCTGGTGGTCGAGGACGAGGCCGGCGTCCAGGAGCTCCTGGCCTACAATCTCGAGCGCGCCGGCTTCGCGGTCGAGCAGGCGTTCGATGGCGATCAGGCGCTGACCCTGGTGGCCGAGCGCTCGCCCGACCTGATCCTGCTCGACTGGATGCTGCCGCACCGCTCCGGCCTGGAGCTGTGCCGCCAGCTGCGGCGCCGGCGCGAGACCGCCAACCTCCCGATCATCATGCTGACCGCGCGCGCCGAGGAGCAGGACCGGCTGCGCGGCCTCGACACCGGCGCCGACGACTACATCACCAAGCCATTCTCGATCGACGAGCTGATCGCCCGGATGCGCGCCGTGCTGCGCCGGCTGCGCCCGGCCTTCTCTGAGGAGGTCCTGACGTTCGCCGATCTGACCATGGACCTCGCCAGCCATCGCGTGCTGCGCGGCCAAGAGGAGGTCCATCTCAGCCCGACCGAGTTCCGCCTGCTCCGCCAGCTCCTGGAGCGGCCCGGCCGGGTGTTCTCGCGCGAGCAGCTGCTCGATCTGGTCTGGGGCCGCGACCAGGAGGTCGAGCTGCGCACCGTCGACGCCACCATCCGCCGCCTGCGCCGCGCCCTCAACGACCACAACCGCCCCGACCTCCTGCGCACCGTCCGCGCCGCCGGCTATGCGCTCGATCACAAGGCCGGCGAGCTGGTCGACTGAGCCCGTGGCGCCGCTCGGGCGTCAGCGGATCTGGATGGGCGGCAGGCTGAGGCTGCCCGGCTGCGGCGCGGCGGCGCGGCTCGCCGCCAGCCAGCCGAGCCAGGCGCGCACGCCGATCGGCCCTTCGGCGACCAGGTCGCGCAGCTCCTCCAGCGGCGAGCGCGGCGGCGGGAAGCTGCGCAGCTGGACCGGCTGGTCGGCGGCCAGGCCGGCCATCGTCTTGCTCACGATGAGCGCCTGGCTGAAGCCGCCCAGCTCGTCGACCAGGCCCAGCTCCTTGGCCTGGGCGCCGGTCCAGACCCGGCCTTCGGCGAGCTGCTCGACCTGCTCCGGCGGCAGCTTGCGGCCGCGCGCCACGCCGGCGGTGAAGGCTTGGTAGGTGGCGTCCAAAAACGCCTCCAGCCGCGCCCGGCCGAGATTGCTGTAGTCGCTGTTCAGGCTCCAGATGCCGGCATTGGCGCCGCGCGCCACCTCGCCCCAGCTGACCCCCAGCTTCTGCCACAGCTCGGCCAGGACCGGCTTGCCGGCGAACACGCCGATCGAGCCGGTGAGCGTGCCGGGATCGGCCACGATCTTGGCGGCATCCATCGCGATCCAATAGCCGCCGGACGCCGCGACGTCGCCCATCGACACGATCACGGGCTTGTCGCGCGCGGCCGCCAGGCGCACCTGCCGGCCGATCGTCTCCGAGGCGACCGCCGAGCCGCCGCCGGAATTGATCCGGAAGAGGATCGCCTTGACCTCCGGGTCGGCGACCGCATCGCGCAAGGCCTTGGCGACCGTGTCGCCGCCCATGACCCAGCCGGTGGCGCCAGCGCTGCTCTCGCCGCTCTGGATCTCGCCGATGCCGTCGATCAGGGCGATCACCGGCGCATCGTCGGCCGGCGCCGGCTGGCTCCGGGCATAGCGCTGGAGCTCGACCAGCTCGGCGCCGGGCGCGCGCGCCTTCGCCTGATCCTGCACCTGGTCCCAGTAGCTCTCGGCGTCAATCAGACCATTGGCGCGCGCCTCGGCCGAGACATAGGGCCCGCCATCGATCAGCCGGCCGATCGCCTCGGGCGCCAGGCCGCGGCCTTCGGCCAGGCCGGTCCGGATCTGCTGGTCGATCGAATCCGCCAGCCAATTCAGCGATTCCCGGTGCTCCGGCGTGAGATCGGAGCGGGTGAAGGTCTCGGCCGCGGTCTTGTAGGGCCCGCGCTGGCCGCCGCTCGGCAGCACCCCGATCTGATCGAACAGGCCGCGCAGCAGCGGCACCTGCAGCATGATGCCGGTCAGGCCGACCGCGCCCAGCGGCTGCAGATGGATCTCGTCGAAGCCGCTGGCGAGGTAGTAGCCGAGGGTGCCGGGGCCGAACTCGCCGAAGCTGTCGGCATGGGCGAGCGCGAACTTGCCGCGGCTGCGAAAGCGGGCGATCGCCGCGCGCAGCTCCTGGCTTTGGGCCAGCGTCGGGCCCTCGCCGCTCAGGCTGGCGACCAGCCCGGCGACCGTCGGGTCATCGGCCGCCGCTTCCAGCGCCAGCACGGCATCCGGCAGGCTCAGCTCCGGCTCGAGCCCGAGGACGGCCAGCGGCGCCGGCGG
Source organism: uncultured Alphaproteobacteria bacterium (assembly GCA_902826935.1). Lineage (GTDB taxonomy): Bacteria > Pseudomonadota > Alphaproteobacteria > Geminicoccales > Geminicoccaceae > CADEGR01. Next base: position 15,553 of record CADEGR010000067.1, read on the forward strand.
CGGCGTGTCCTCGAAGGCAGCGCGCAGGTCCAGCTGGAGCACGATCCGCTCGGGCAGCGGCTGGGGCTGCGGCCAGAACAGCCAGCCGGCGGCCGCCACCACCAGCAACAGAACCAGGACCGCGGCGCCGAGCGTCGCCAGCCCACCCACCAGCAGCCGCTTGATCATGCCGGCTCCGGCACCCGGCCGCGCTCGCGCTGGCTCGCGGTCTTGAGCTGGCCGCAGGCGGCCAGGATGTCGCGGCCGCGTGGCTGGCGGACCGGCGCCGGATAGCCGGCCCGGGCGACGATCCGCGCGAACGCCTCGATCCGCTCCGGCGGCGAGCAGCGATAGGCGGCACCGGGCCAGGGATTGAACGGAATCAGATTGACCTTGGCCGGGATGCCGGCGATCAGCCGGACCAGCTCGCGGGCGTCGGCGTCGCTGTCATTGACCCCGGCCAGCATGACATATTCGAAGGTGATCGGCCGGTCCTCGGCCGGATAGCCGCGGCAGGCCTCGAGCAAGGCGGCGATCGGCCAGCGCCGGTTGATCGGCACCAGCTCGTCGCGCAGCTCGTCGCGCACGGCATGCAGCGAGATCGCGAGGCCGACGCCCAGCTCGCGGCCGCACTCGGTGATCTTGGGCACGATGCCGGAGGTCGAGAGCGTGATCTTGCGGCGCGTGAAGGCCAGGCCGTCCGGGTCCATGGCGATGGTCAGGGCCTGGCGGATCGCGTCATAGTTCAGCAAGGGCTCGCCCATGCCCATGACCACGATGTGGCTGAGCTGACGCTGGCCGGCGGGGGTCGGCCATTCGCCCAGGCGATCGCGCGCGACCAGCAGCTGGGCCAGGATCTCGGACGCCCGCAGGTTGCGCACCAGCGGCATCGTGCCGGTGTGGCAGAAGGTGCAGGTGAGCGAGCAGCCGACCTGGCTGGAGATGCACAAGGCGCCACGCTCGACGTCGGGGATGTAGACCGTCTCGACGGTCTGGCCGTCGGCGAAGCGCAGCAGCCACTTGATGGTGCCGTCGGCGGAGCGCTGCTCGGCGACCACGTCGGGCCGCGCCAGGCTGGCGCGCTCGGCCAGCTCGGTGCGCAACGATGCCGGCAAGGTGGTCATGGCGGCCAGGTCGGCCGCACCCTGGTGATAGAGCCAGTGCCAGAGCTGCCGTGCGCGCATCGCGCGCGCCCGCTCCGGCACGCCCAGCTCGGCCAGGAGGCCGCTCAGCGCAGCCCGGCCCAGCCCGATCAGATCAGGCTTGGTCGACAGCGCGATGCTGGGCTGCGGCATGGGTTGGCCCCGGCCGGCCTCCGGACTAGCGGGCGCAGGCGTCGCCCATGGCTTGATAGGCCTTGGTGAAGCCGAGCAGCGAATAGGTGTCGAGCGAGCTGGTGTCCTTCGACGAGGTGCCGCGCACGGTCATGTTCGAGCCGCGCTGCATGGCGCTGATCAGCGCCTGGTCGTCCTTCTCGTTCTTGGTCCAGGCGTGCTCACCCTGGGTGAACAAGGTGAAGCCGCGCGCGTCGACCTTCAGCTCGACCTCGCTGCCCTCCTTGTAGCCATAGCCAGGCTGGACGCTCACCTCGTCGATGATCTCGACGCCGGGCCGGCGGGTCACCAGCACGGCCGGACTGCCGCGGCGGGTATAGTCGCCTTCCTGCTTCTTGGGCACGCTCGCCATGTAGCAGATCTTGTCGTTGCCGTCCTTGAACTCGTAGACGTTCCAGTCGGTATAGCTGCCCGATAGCTGCGGCGTCTGCGCCTCGGCGGGTGCGGCTGTCAAAAGCGGCCAGGCCGCGAGCAATGCCAGCAGCGTCGTCGTGAGATGCCGTCTCGTCATGGCCCTGTTCATGATTTCCCGATGATCAGACGGCTTGATATGTCGGCAACTTTGGCGAGAAAAGCAAGGCTTGTCTGCGATCGGGCGCCACGGGCGGCACCGCGCCCCTGGGGGCCACTTCAAGCGGCCCTCGGCTTGCCCGAGGCCCTGGCGGCACCTAGATTGGGCTATGGCCAGCTTGCCGGCGATCGCGCCGCCATCCGATCCTGAAGACCTGATTGCCGCGATCGCGGCCCGGCGCGACCGCATGGCGTTCGCCCGGCTGTTCGATGCCTATGCGCCGAAGCTCAAGGCCTTCTACCGGCGCGGCGGGCTCGACAGCGGCACCGCCGAGGAGCTGGTCCAGGAGGTGATGCTCACGGTCTGGCAGCGCGCCCAGGACTTCGATCCCAGGATCGCCACGCTGTCGACCTGGCTGTTCACGATCGCGCGCAATCGCCGGATCGATCATTTGCGCCGGGAGCAGCGCCGGCGCGGCGATCTGACCGATCCGACCCTCTTTGGCGAGCCGGCGCCGCCGGCCGAGGCGGTGCTCGAGCATGCCCAAAGCGCCCTATCCTTGCGCGCGGCGATCGCCGCTTTGCCGAATGATCAGGCGGAGCTCTTGCAGATGGCCTTCTTCCAGCACAAGTCACACAGCCTGATCGCCAGCGAGCGCGCCTTGCCGCTTGGCACCGTCAAATCGCGGATCAGGCTGGCGCTTCAGCGGCTTCGCGACAGCTTGCAGGCAACGTCATGACCACGACCGCGATCAATCCGCCCGAAGAGCTGCTGCTGGACTACGCGGCCGGCGCCAGCAGCCCCTGCATGAGCCTCCTGGTGGCGACCCATCTGTGCCTGTCGCCGTCCGGGCGGGCGCTGCACGGCATGCTCGAGGAGGTCGGTGGCGCGCTCCTGGACTCTCTGCAGGGCGAGCGGGTCGAGCGCGTCGATGCGGCGAGCGTGCTGCAGCGGGCGGACCTGGCCGGTCGCTTGCCGCTGGCGGCCAGTCCGGGGCGCCCAGCGGCGGCCGCATCTGTCGCCCGGCAGCAGGCCGAGAGCAAGCTCGGCTGCCGGCTGCCCGGGCCGCTCTGGCCCTATGCCGACGAGCTGGTCGAGCGGCGCCGCTGGCAGCGGCTGGGGCCCTGGGCCAAGACCATCCGCCTGTCGGTGTCCTCCGAGCGCGAGGCGGCGCATCTGCTGTGGGCCAGGGCTGGCATGCGGATCGCCGAGCACGAGCATCGCGGCCGCGAGGTCGCCCTGGTCCTCAAGGGCGCCTTCTGGGACGGCCGGCAGCGGGTCGGCCGCGGCGACATCATGGTCCATGGCGACGACGATCGCCATGCGCCGACCATCGATCCGGCCGAGGACTGCCTGTGCCTGGCCGTGACCGCGCCGGACGCGATCCACTTCACCGGCCCGCTCGGCTGGCTGTTCGACCGCCTGTTCCGGCTGTAGGCGGCTGACCGGCGCGCTGCCTCAGGCGACGCCTTCGACGACCACCACGCTGCCGCTGGCGGCGGCCAGGCGGAGTGGCAGGATCGCCTGATAGGCCGGCGAATCGTAGAACCTGTGGGCGGCCGCGCGATCGGGAAACTCGATCACCAC
>CADEGR010000067.1:19063-22258 GCA_902826935.1 uncultured Alphaproteobacteria bacterium
CCGGCGAATCGTAGAACCTGTGGGCGGCCGCGCGATCGGGAAACTCGATCACCACCAGCCGGGCGTGGGGCAGCTCGCCCTCCTTCTGGTCCGTAGCACCGCCGCGCACCAGGTACCGCCCGCCGAACTCCGTGACCAGCGGCGCGACCGCATCGCGATAGCGCTGAAAGCCGGCGGCATCATGCACGCTGAGCTGAGCCAGGATGTAAGCAGCCATGGTCTCCTCCGCTGGGCGAGGCTATGGTCGATCAGCCGGCACGAAGCGAGCGCCAAGGTCCCGGCCGCTGCCGCTGCCGCCATTAGTCAAGAGGAAGCCCGCCATGGTCAAGACAGCAGCCGAGCTGGTCGCCGCCGCCAATGCCGCGGTCGAGACGGTGAGCGCCCAGGACGCCCAATATCTGCTCGACAACGAGGACGTGGTGTTCGTCGACGTGCGCGAGACGCGCGAGGTCGAGCAGGGCAAGGTGCCGGGGGCGGTCCATGTGCCCCGCGGCCTCCTGGAGTTCATGGCCGATCCGGCCAGCCCGATGCACAACCCGGCCCTGTCCTCGGGCAAGCGGCTGGTGGTCTATTGCGCGACCGGCGGCCGCTCGGCTTTGGCCGCCAAGACGCTCCAGGACATGGGCATTGCCAACCCGGTCAACATGCTGGGCGGCTTTGCCGCATGGCGGACCGCGGGCGGCGACATCGCCACCTAAGCTCGGCGCCACGCAGCGACCCTGGGGGTCGCAACCATAGCATGAGGCGATCTGCTCGGTCGCCACGCGCTGCGCGCGCTTGGTGCCGAGCGCGCGGCCTGGCCTGCGGCGGCTTGAACCATGCGGCGTTCTGGCTGTTGAGTCGCCCCCATCCTTATGGAACAACATAGCCAACCAGGGATGCTGCCCAAAGGACAGTGTCGTCAATCAGACACGGAGGAGGCTATGTCCGACGTCATTCCGGTGCGCGCCGAGATCGCCAAGACCGCGCATTGCGACAACGCCCGCTACCTCGAGATGTACCAGCGGTCGATCGAGGACCCCGATGGTTTCTGGGCGGAGCAGGCCAAGCGGCTGGACTGGGCGAAGACGCCGACCCGGATCAAGGACGTCGACTACCGCGCCGATGCCCGCATCCGCTGGTTCGAGGATGGCGAGCTGAATGTCGCCTACAATTGCATCGATCGCCATCTCGCCAAGCGCGGCCAGCAGACCGCGCTGCTCTGGGAGGGCGACGACCCGAGCCAGAGCAAGGCGATCACCTACGCCGAGCTGCATGAGCAGGTCTGCCGGCTGGCCAATGTCCTGACGGACCTGGGCGTCCGGAAGGGCGATCGGGTCACGCTCTATCTGCCGATGATCCCGGAAGCCGCCTACGCCATGCTCGCCTGCGCCCGGATCGGGGCGATCCATTCGATCGTGTTCGGCGGCTTTTCGCCGGACAGCCTGTCGGACCGGATCAACGACTGCGACAGCAAGCTCGTGATCACCTCCGACGGCGGCAAGCGGGCCGGCCGCAACATTCCGCTCAAGGCCAACACCGACAAGGCGCTCGAAAAATGCGCGCCCGACGTCCAGGTGCTGGTGTTCCACTACGCCGGCACCGGCGTGCCGATGGCGACCGGCCGCGACCACGACGCCTATGCGCTGATGGCGGCGGCCAGCAGCGAATGTCCGGCAGTGCCGATGAACGCGGAGGATCCGCTGTTCATCCTCTACACCTCGGGCTCGACCGGCAAGCCCAAGGGCGTGCTGCACACCACCGGCGGCTACCTGCTCTATGCCGCGATGACCCACGAATACGTCTTCGACTACCAAGAGGGCGACGTCTATTGGTGCACCGCCGATGTCGGCTGGGTCACCGGCCACAGCTACATCGTCTATGGCCCGCTCGCCAACGGCGCGATCACCCTGATGTTCGAGGGCGTGCCGAACTACCCGGACGCCTCGCGCTTCTGGCAGGTCATCGACAAGCACCAGGTCAACATCTTCTACACCGCGCCGACCGCGATCCGGGCGCTGATGCGCCTCGGCGAGGGCCCGGTCAAGCAGACCTCGCGCAAGAGCCTGAGGATCCTGGGCTCGGTCGGCGAGCCGATCAATCCGGAGGCCTGGCTCTGGTACTACCGGGTGGTCGGCGACGAGCGCTGCCCGATCGTCGACACCTGGTGGCAGACCGAGACCGGCGGCATCCTGATCACGCCGCTGCCGGGTGCGACCGACCTCAAGCCTGGCTCCGCGACCCGGCCGTTCTTCGGCGTGCAGCCGGCGCTGGTCGATGGCGAGGGCCGGATCCTGGAGGGCGCGGCCGAGGGCAACCTCGTGATCCTGGACAGCTGGCCCGGCCAGATGCGCTCGGTCTATGGCGACCATGAGCGCTTCATCCAGACCTATTTCTCGACCTTCCCGGGCACCTATTTCACCGGCGACGGCGCGCGCCGCGACGAGGACGGCTATTACTGGATCACCGGCCGGGTCGACGACGTGATCAACGTCTCCGGCCATCGCCTGGGCACGGCCGAGGTGGAAAGCGCCCTGGTGGCCCATCCGGCGGTCGCCGAGGCGGCGGTGGTCGGCTATCCGCACGACCTCAAGGGCCAGGGCATCTATTGCTACGTCACCTTGACCAGCGGCTTCGAGCCGACCGACGCGCTGCGCAAGGAGCTGGTCCAGCAGGTCCGCAAGGAAATCGGCCCGACCGCCACGCCGGATCTGATCCAGTGGGCGCCGGGCCTGCCGAAGACCCGCTCCGGCAAGATCATGCGCCGCATCCTGCGCAAGATCGCCGCCAATGAGCAGGACCAGCTGGGCGACACCTCGACCCTGGCCGATCCGGGCGTGGTCGACGATCTCGTCGCCAACCGCATGAATCGGTCGGGGTAAAGGCACCTGCGGAGCCGTCGGCTAGGCGCCGCGGGACTGTGTTGATCGCGCGTCAGATCGTGCGCCCAGCTGCGGCTGGACCGCCGGTCCGGGCGCGCAGCACTTCAAACCAGAATATCAAGCCTGCGCCGGCCGGCTGGGCCAGGGTCGGCCAGCGCTTCCGCAGCCGTGGCCGCCGGATTGCTCGCCTGAGCCGGCGCTTCTGGCGCCGGTGTGGGCGTGGCTGCCTCCGGCCGCTCAGCGCGGGCAGCGGCCACCGCCGGCATGGCGACTCGCGCTGGCCCTGCTTGCGCCACCGACGTGCCGAGCGCCTGCAACAGGCTGCTGGTCGGGC
>CADEGR010000068.1:0-2293 GCA_902826935.1 uncultured Alphaproteobacteria bacterium
TCCGCGAAAGCGCGCAATAAACAGCTACACTCTCCAGCATGGTGTGCTCCGCGACCGGCGTCCAAGGTCGCCCCGGTCAGCGAGGTTGGGCGATCAGATCCGCCATCGCCGCCGCTGGCATGATCGCCCCTCGGTAACCGATCACGCGGCCGGCCAGGGCGTGGCCCTGTCGGGCGGCTTCTTCCGGGGCGGCGCCGGCGAGGCGGGCGGCGAGGTAGGCGGCGTTGAAGCTGTCGCCGGCGGCGGTGCTGTCGATGACCTGGGCGACCGGTGGCGCCGGCACGGTGCCGGTGAAGGTGGGTGACGACAGGTAGGCGCCGGCGGCGCCAAGCTTGAGCGCGATCTCGGGCACGCCCAGGCCGTGCAGCCTGGCGGCGCAGGTGGCGGCGTCGGGGTCGCCGTGGAGGGCGCGCTCGTCGTCCAGGGTCGGCAGAGCGAGGTCGGTGCTGGCCAGCAGCTCGGCGCAGGCGGCGCGCGCTTCGGCCGGGTCGGGCCAGCCGGCCGGGCGGTAGTTGCCGTCGAAGGCGATCTTGCTGCCTTGGGCGCGCCAGTCCCGGATAAGCGCCATGAGCTGGGCGCGCTGGGGCGGATCGAGGATCGAGAGGGTGATGCCGGAGAGATAGATCAGCTCGTAGCCGGCGAGCGCCTGGGCCAGCCGCTCGGCGCCGCCGGCGCGCAGCAGATCGCGGGCGGCGGCGGCCGTGCGCCAATAGGTGAAGCTGCGCTCGCCCTGGGCGTCGGTCCGGATGGTGTAGAGGCCGGGCAGGCGGCCGGGCAGCCGGGCGACCAGGCTGGTGTCGATGCCCTCGGCCTGCCAGGCGGCGACCATGGCGTCGCTATAGGCATCGTCGCCCAGCGCCGTGACATAGGACACCGCGAGGCCGGCCGGGCGGCCGAGGCGGGCGAGGTAGACCGCGGTGTTGAGGGTGTCGCCGCCGAAGCCCTGCTCCAACTGGTGCGGGCCGACATGGCGCAGCTCGACCATGCATTCGCCAATGCAGGCGACCTTGGCCATGGCCGGCGCCTCAGGCGGCCTGGCGAAGCGCCCGGCCCAAGCGCCGCTCGACCTCGCCGGCCAGCGCCAGGGAGGCGGTCAGGCCCGGCGATTCGATGCCGAACAGATTGACCAGCCCGGCCACGCCATGCTGGTCCGGCCCCTGGATCACAAAGTCGTCGGCGGCAGCGCCGGCCGGCGACAGCTTGGGCCGGACGCCGGAATAGGCGGGCTCGATCGCACCGTCCTTGAGCCCCGGATAATAGCGCCGGATCGCCTCATAGAAGCGCGCCGCCCGGGCCGGATCGACGCTGTAGTCGAAATCGGGACCGCTCAGCCATTCGACATCCGGGCCAAAGCGCACCTGGCCAGCCAGATCGATCGTCACATGGATGCCGAGCCCGCCCGGCTCCGGCACCGGATAGACCGGATGGCGGAAGGGCCGGGCACCGGCCAGCGCATAGTAGTTGCCCTTGGCGTAATAGGCGGTCGGCAGCAGATCGGGCCGCAGGCCCTCGAAGCGCCGGGCCAGATCGGGTGCCTGCAGGCCGGCGCTGTTGACCACGATCCGAGCGCGCAGCTGCATCGGCGCCGCGCCGCCGACCGCAAGCTCGATGCCCTGCTCGGTGAGCCGCGCCTGCTCGACCGGCGCGTTGAAGGCGAGCATGGCGCCGGCATCCTCGGCATCGCCTTGATAGGCCAGCATCAGGCCGTGGCTGTCGATGATCCCGGTCGAGGGTGACAACAGCGCCCGGGTGCAGCGGACCTCGGGCTCGAGCGCCTGGACCTCGGCCGGGCCCAGCCAGGCGAGATCCATCACGCCATTGGCCTCGGCCTTCGCCTTGATCTCGGCCAGGGTCGCGTTCTGGGCCTCGCTGGTGGCGACGATCAGCTTGCCGCAGCGGCGATGGGCGACGCCTTTCTCGGCGCAGTAGCGGTAGAGCAGCTCCTTGCCGGCGACGCAGGTCAGCGCCTTGAGCGAGCCCTTGGGATAGTAGATGCCGGCGTGGATCACCTCGCTGTTGCGCGAGCTGGTCTCGGTGCCGATCATGGGCGCGGCCTCGAGCACCACGACCTCGCTGCCGGCCAGCGCCAGCTGGCGCGCCACCGCGAGGCCGACCACGCCCGCCCCGATCACCACGCACTCGACCTGCTCCATCGCCACCCTCCGCCCGCCGCCTGCTAGCCGACGATCTCGGCCAGCTGGCCGTCCGCCAGCCCAACCTGCCGCGCCGCCGCCAGAATATCCAGCCAGCTGCGCTCGTCGAGATCGATGCCATGGGCCGCCCGCTCGGCCCG
>CADEGR010000068.1:2393-21935 GCA_902826935.1 uncultured Alphaproteobacteria bacterium
GGATTGGTGCCGAGGCTCGCTTCGCCGGCGCCATGCAGCGCCACGATCGGGCCATGGTCGATGACATTGACGAAATGGACCGAGGCGAAGCCGGCCGTGGCGCATTGCTCGGCCCAATGGCCGATCCGGCCGATATGGAAGCTGTTGCGCAGCGCCACCACGGCGACCCCGTGCTCGGCCGCGCGGGCGATGCCCTGGCGCATCGCCTCGTGGGCGATCGCCTGGCCGAAGCCGCGCTGGCCGTCCAGCACCAGGATCGGCCCTTGCGCCTGGACCACCCGGGGCGTCTGGTTGGGCAGAAGGATGCCCTCGGTCAGGCAGCGGACATAGAGCGGCAGCATGCCGACGCCGTGGGAATCGTGGCCGGCGAGATTGGCGCCGACCAGATGGTCCGCGACCAATGCTGCCTCGCCCGGCTGGCTGCCGGCGGCGGCGCAGATGGCCGAGGTCAGGCGATGCAGCGTCAGGGCGGTCACGATCGGCATGGTCCGGCTCTCTCCCCGCAACGGCCGCCATTGGCGCGCGCTGCGACCAACGGCGTTGCATCCAGCATGCTGCGAATGGCCGGCGGGGACAACGGCTGGTGCAATTTGGCCATGACCAAGCGCCCCACCGCGCTTGGCGCGGGGGGTCTCCGGATCAGACCGGCGCTCGATCGCTTGAGCGGCCCGCCTGTTCAGGCCGGCTGGGCCGGACGCGCCTCGATCTGGCCGCGACCCAGCCCTGCCAGCAGCTGCTGGACCCGCCGTTCCGCCAACGCCTGCCGCTTGAACCAGAGGAACTCCGGCCGCCGGTCGAGCTCGGATTCTGCCAGCAGCCAGCCCAGCACCTCGACCCGCTGCATCGAGGTGAAGAAGCAATCGAGAATCGCCTGAACCTGGTGCCAGTAGGCCGCGCTATGATCGTAGCAATGGAGCGCGTCGGTGCCGCCGACCTGGAGGAGAAACTGCTGATGGATATCCGGCTGCTGCTCCTTCAGGTGCCGGTCGCCTGCCCGCTCCAGACAAGCGACGACGTGCCGGCCGATGCACCTCGTCATTGTTGTACCCCGCTTTGAGCGCTGCTTCCACCATAGTACAGACTACTAATGGTTCTCCAAGCCATGTGTGAACTAGTTCACAGCGCGCGCTGGCTGGACGCATTAGTCTCGCCGCCCCGGACGGGCTGTCCGGCCTCGGCCTGCCCGGCTCGCCCGCCATCGCGCTGGGCGCGAGCTGCCACGGACCTGCGGTCCGCATCGACAGACCGCGCGAAATCACGCAGAAACGGCGCCCGACGAGCTGACGAGCGCCGATGCATCTGCGGTTGAACGAGGGTCTGGGCGTGGCGCCCGCGGCACCGGGTCGTGCCGGGCCGCGCCGCCTCCTGGTGATCTACAACCCGACCTCCGGCCGGCGCCGGCGCGGGCGGTTGCGCTCGCTCCTGGGACTGCTGCGCGCGCGCGGCTGCCAGATCGAGCTGCACGCAACCGGCGGCCCTGGCGATGCCGAGCGGCTGGCCGCCGGCGCCTCGGCCCAGCGCCATGACGTGGTCGTGGCGGCCGGCGGCGACGGCACCATCAACGAGGTCGTCAACGGCTTGCGCGACCCGCATGTGGCGCTGGCTATCCTGCCGCTCGGCACCGCCAATGTGCTCGCCGCCACGATCGGCCTCGGCCGCGATCTCGAGAGCATCGCGCGCACGATCGCGACCGGCAGCGCCCGGCCGATCTGCCTGGGCGAGGTCAACGGCCGCCGCTTTCTCTTGATGGTCGGCGCCGGGCTGGATGCCCAGGTGATCCTGCATCTGAGCCGGCGCCTGAAGCGCTGGCTGGGCCGCGGCGCCTATGTCATCGGCCTGCTCCGCGAGCTCGGCCGCAGCCGCTTTCCCCGCTATCGCTTGCGGGTCGATGGCGCGATCTGGGACTGCGCCTCGGTGGTGATCGCCAATGGCGGCTTCTATGGCGGCCGCTATGTCTGCGCGCCCATGGCCGATCTGGCCCGGCCGGAGCTGCAGGTCTGCCTGTTCCAGAAGGGCGGGCGCATGGCGGCGCTGCTCTACGGGCTGGCGCTGGTGGCCGGCTGGCTGCCCCGGCTCAAGAGCTACCGGATCCTGACGGCGCGCGAGGTCGAGCTGCTGGCGCCAGCGGGGGTCGCCCTGCATGCCGATGGCGATATCGCGGGCCAGCTGCCGGCCACCATCCGCGTTCTGCCGGACGCGCTGCGGCTGCTTTATCCGGCCTGACGCTCGGCCTTGCCAAGGCGCCATAGCGCGGTGCCGCCGGGGCTGGAATCGGCCGGGCGCGGCCCTAGCCAAGGCGTGGCATTCCAGCCATAGTGCTCGCCAATGGCAGCGTGGCTCAGCCCGGACCTTCCGGCTGACCGCGACAAGCCGGCGTGCGGGAGGTCAATGATGGCGGGAGGCATGTAGATGGCCTTGCTCGAATTGCGTGGTGTCGCCAAGCATTTCGGGGCCATCGAGGCGCTCAAGGGGGTCGATCTCGACCTCGAGCCCGGCGAGGTGCTGGGCCTCATGGGCGACAATGGCGCCGGCAAGTCGACCCTGGTCAAGATCATCGCCGGCAACTTCCCGGCCTCCGAAGGCAGCCTGCAGCTGGATGGCGAGGTCTGCCACTTCCATCGCCCGATGGATGCCCGGACCAAGGGCATCGAGGTGGTCTACCAGGACCTCGCTCTGTGCGACAACCTGACCGCCGCCGCCAACGTCTTCCTCGGCCGCGAGGAGAAGAAGCGGCTCGGGCCGTTCAAGATCCTGGACTACGCCCGGATGTACGAGCGGGCCGGCGCCCTGTTCGGCGAGCTGAAATCCGAGACCCGGCCGCGCGATCTGGTCCGCCAGATGTCCGGCGGCCAGCGCCAGGCGGTCGCGATCGCGCGCACCCGGCTCTCGGCCGCCAAGATCGTGCTGATGGACGAGCCGACCGCGGCGATCAGCGTGCGCCAGGTGGCCGAGGTCCTGGACCTGATCCGCCGGCTGCGCGACCAGGCGATCGCGGTCATCCTGATCAGCCACCGCATGCCCGACGTGTTCGCGGTCTGCGACCGGATCGCGGTGCTCCGGCGCGGCCGCAAGGTGGCGGAGAAGGCGGTCGCCGACAGCTCGCCCGAGGAAGTCACCGGCCTGATCACCGGCGCCATCGCCCACGCCTGAGGAGCGCCCATGCAGCAGAGCCGTCCCGCCGAGAGCAATGCCAGCGTCGCGATCGAGGAAATCACCGGCCTGCGCGAGCATGGCTGGCTGCAGGCGGTGCTCGGCAGCCAAGCGTTTTGGGTCTCGGTCGCGGTCATCCTGATCTGCATCGCCACCGCGTTCGATCAGCCGGCCTTCGCGACCAAGGCCAACTTCTTCAACATCACCCGCAATTTCGCCGCGATCGGCATCATGGCGATGGGCATGACCGCGGTGATCCTGACCGGCGGCATCGATCTTTCGGTCGGCTCGATCATGGCGCTGGTGGCGATCGGGGCCGCCCGGGTGCTCGAGCTCGGCTATCCCTGGTATGCCGCCTATGCGGCCGGCCTGACGCTCGGTCTCCTGGCCGGCGGCGTCAACGGCTGGCTGATCGCCTATGTCCGGCTACCGCCGTTCGTGGTCACGCTCGGCATGCTCTCGATCGCGCGCTCGCTGGCGGTCGTCCTGTCCGGCAACCGGGTGATCTATCAGCTGGGCGAGGGCGGCCCGGTGTTCAAGGCGATCGGCGGCGGCCAGATCAGCGGCTTCCTGCCGTTCCTGCAGGGCAGCTGGATCGATCTCTCGAACCAGTTCGCCGTCCTGGTGGTCATGGCGCTGCTGTTCGGGTTCATCTTCAAGGCGACCGCCTGGGGCCGCTATCTGTTCGCGATCGGCGGCAACGAGAACGCCGCGCGCATGACCGGCATCCCGGTCGACCGGATCAAGTTCCAGGCCTATCTGATCGTCGGCCTGACCACCGCGATCGCCGCCTTGATGATGGCCGGCTGGCAGGGCTCCGCCTCGAACGGCATGGGCAAGGGCTACGAGCTCTACGTGATCGCCGCGACCGTGATCGGCGGCGCCAACCTCGCCGGCGGCCATGGCAGCGCCTATGGCGCGTTCATCGGCGCCGCCCTGATCTTCCTTATTCGCAACAGCCTGATCATGTTTGGCGTGGACGCCAACTGGTACGACCTGTTCGTCGGGCTGTTCATCATTTTCGCGGTCCTGATCGAACGGGTCCGCGGAAGACGAGCGGGCTGAGCCATGTCCAGCTCACGCCCCGTATCCATCGGGAGGTTTTAAGAACATGCAGAAAGCTTGCCTTTTGGCGTCCTGTGCTGCCGCGGTCATGCTGGCCTTCGGCAGCGCTTCGTCGGATGCCCAAGAAAAATACACCTTCGCCCTGGTGCCGAAGAACGTGAACAACCCGTTCTTCGATCAGGCGCGGGACGGCTGCAAGAAGGCCGAAGCCGAGCTGAACGGCGCCATCGAGTGCCTCTATATCGGGCCGGGCGAGCATGGCGGCGGCGAAGAGCAGCTGCAGATGGTCAACGACCTGATCGCGCGCGGCGTGCAGGGCATCGCGGTCTCGCCCTCGAACGCGGCGTCCATGGCGAGCGCCTTGACCCAGGCCAAGGCCTCCGGCATCCCCGTCCTGACCTGGGACAGCGACCTGCTGCCCGAGAACAAGGATCTGCGGATCGCCTATGTCGGCACCAAGAACTACGACATCGGCGTCAACCTGGCCAAGCGGGTCCAGGAGCTGAAGCCGGAGGGCGGCACGATCTGCATTCAGTCGGGCGGTGCGGCGGCGGCCAACCACAATGAGCGCATGCAGGGCATTCGCGACACCCTGGCCGGCAAGTCCGGGACCGAGCCGCCCGGCGAGCCGCTCACCGGCCAGAACGGCTGGACCGAGGTCGATGGCTGCCCGCTCTACACCGACGACGACTTCCCCCGCTCGGTGCAGCAGATGGAAGACACCCTGGCGAAGTATCCCGAGCTGGATGCCTTCGTGCCGACCGGCGGCTTCCCGCAGTTCGTGCCGGACGCCTATCGCAATGTCGCGACCAAGGTGAAGGACCGGATCGCCAGCAAGTCGCTGGCCCTGGTCGTGGCCGATACGCTGCCGGTCCAGATGGACCTGATGAAGGAAGGCCTGTCGCTCGGCCAGGTCGGCCAACGGCCGTTCGAGATGGGCTACAAGACCATGTATTTCCTGCTCGACATCGTCAAGGACGGCAAGAACCCGACCGACCCGACCTATACCGGTCTGGATGTCTGCAGCCCGGAAACGGCTGACACCTGCATCGGCGGCTGAGCCGCTAGGCTAGAAGCGGCCGCCGCGATGCTGGCGGCGGCCGCCACCGCCGACCAAAGCAGCAAGGGCGTGCGGTTGGACCGCACGCCCTGCTTGCTTGGGGAATAGGGGAGCAGCTGGGGTAGGGCTGCCGATCAAATGCTAGGGTCGGGTAACGACGACGGTCGCCGCAGGACCGATTGATCGCGCCAGGCTGCCCGCGCTGGAGGAGGGGAAGGGGCGGCAGGCTGGAGACCGTCGGCATTCTCTGGCGGCGGGCCGGAGCTAGATCACCATGCAATCCTTGGTCAGGAGAAGCTCGTCATCGGCCAGCTCGTGCCGCGCTTCGCTGGGGCCAAACCAGCGCCAGATCGTCGCGAACAAGAGCGGCAGGCAGACCAGCGAGACAATCTGGATCCAGCCGGACGGGAGCTCGGCCAAACCAGCGACGCTGATTGCGACCAAGATCAAACCAGCAACAAATCCCATGGTTGCCGCAAGTTTCAAGACATCATCCAGTACCGAGCCAGGTGGCGATAGACGAGTAATGAATCTGCGGGCTGATAGGTAGCCAGCAGCAATCGCCAAACTAATAGCACCGACCAGCGAAGCGGCAACCACCGACATGAGACTTCTCCTGTTCTAGCACCACAGCGAGCCGGCGCTCTGGGTTTCTAAGAAGTCCCCCGGCCCGATGCGGTGATCGAACTATAGGTCGGGGCTGCGCGACGGTTAAAGGGTTTTCCCGGTATTATCCGCAAATGTCACGAAAACTGTTGTCAAAATGACACGCGATCGCGGCCCCTTTGCCACAAAGAGGCTGAAAACACCGCAAAATGGCAGGAATTGGCGCCACCGGGGCGCCGGTCGGCAGGCGCCCAGACCTCGAGGGCGCCCGCTGTAGCCAGGTACTGTCACCGCTTTGCACCAACTGTGGCGGCAGCGCCGCCCAGCGCTCAGCTGCCGAGAGCGGGGCCTGGGGCGGGCGCCAGGGTCTGCAGCGCGGCGGCACTGTCGTCGAACCAGACGTCGATCGTGCGGTGCAGCTCCTGCTCGATCGCGCCTCGCCATTCCTGCTCGATGGCCGCCAAGGCGGCCTGGTTCTCCTGGACGAACTCGGCCCGGTTCAGCCAGCGATCGACCCGGTTGGCGGTGTAGTCGAGGGCGACGCCGGCGGCCAGGCCGATCACGGCGCCTACGGCGCTGCCGACCCCGGGCGCCACCGCGCTGCCGGCTTCGGCGCCGACCGCGGCACCCGCGGCCCGCTCGCCGGCCTTGACCGCGACGCCCGAGGCGACCTTCTGGGCGGTGCGCCGGACCAAAGGCTGCAGCGCCGGCGCGAGCGCGCGGCCGACCATGCGCCCGGCCAGGGTCGCGCCGGCGACCGTGCCAAGCCCGGTCATGCCGGCAAAGCTGCGCTCATCGGCGCGATAGAGCGGCGCCTTCCACTTTTGCGCATCCCAGTCCAGCTGGACCTGGACATTGCCGGCCAGCTCGTTGCGATCGAGATGGCGGGTATGCTCCTGCAGGAACAGCTGCAGGCGCAGATCGTTCTCCCGGACCGCCTGGAGATAGCGCTCATGGGCATGCTGCAGGGCATTGCGCACGCCCGCCTCGAGGAGCGGATCGCGGCGCTCCGGCTGCAGCACCCGCTCGGTGAAGTTGCGCATGAAGTAGTCGGTCAGATCACGCTCGATCGCCTCGCGCCAGTCCTCGATGCCGGAGTCCAGGGCGCGATGCACCGCCGACATCACGGTCTCCTTCAGCATCACGTAGGAGGTCTTCCAGGCGAAAAACCAGTCGGCGTAGTGCTCGATCTGCTGCGGCCCGTCGGCGAAGGCGAGCTGCAGGACCAGATCGGCATCGGCGCTGGCGGCGGCATGGAGCGCTGCCCGCTGCTGCTCCAGCTGCTGCTGGCGCAGGGCCAGAAAGCCGGTGAGCGCGCCCCGGTCGGTCAGATGGCGGGACAGCTGGTCGCCGGAGCGCACGCTCAGCGCCACCTGATCGCCCAGCGCCGGCTGCACGCCCGAGCCGATCAGCGAGCCGTCCTGATGCGCCGCCTGGCTGTAGTCCAGATGGCGCAGATAGCTGCGGACATAGCCGGTGCCGATCGAGAGCAGGCCGAACACCAGGAGCAGGGTCGCGAGCGCGATGCCGATTGGCCGGAACAAGGCGGCGTGGATGGTGCGCGGGCCGGCTTGGCGGCGGCGCCAGCGCCAGCGGCCCGGCGCCCGTTCCGAGGGGTAGCTGGCATCGGCCGGCGCGCCTGCGCCGCCTGTCGAAACCGGTGCCGCGCCGGCCGGCAGGGCCGGCAGGTTCATGCCCGCCCGCTCGACGCCCGGATCCTCGCCCGCCATGCCCAGCTCTCCTCGCGGGCCGGCGACGGTTCGCAGCGACCGGCCCTTGCCCATTACATGGCCGTCATGGCCACAACCGCAAGGAGCAAGCTGGCGCAGGCTCAATAGCCGCGGCGGCGCTCGACCCCATGCAGCAGGGGCTGGCCGGCCAGGGCGCGGCGGACATTCGCGATCACGCCGGGCGCTGCGGTCGCCGGCCAGCAGTAGCTCGCGACATGCGGTGTCACCAGGACCAGCGGGTGGCGCCAGAGCGGATCGGCCGGCGGCAGCGGCTCCTTCTGGAACACATCGAGCGTGGCGCCGCCCAGCTGGCCTTGGTCGAGCGCTGCCAGCAGGTCGACCGCGACCAGATGCTCGCCCCGACCGACATTGATCAGCCTGGCGCCCTGGGGCAGCGCATGGAACAGCTGGGCGTTCAGGATGCCGCGTGTGGCCGCGGTCAGCGGCAGCAGGCAGACCAGGATCTCGCTCTCCGCCAGGAAGGCCGGCAGCTCGGTCGGGCCGGCAAAGCTCCTGACCCCGGGCAGCTGCTTCGGCCGCTGGCTCCAGCCGGCGACCTGGAAGCCGTGGCTGGCCAGCGCTGCGGCGGCCGCCCGCCCGAGCTCGCCCAGGCCCATCACCCCCACCCGCCGTTCGGCCGCCTGCGCCGGCAGCGCAAAGCCCCAGCGGCCAGCCGCCTGGTCCCGCTGGTAGCGGTCGAACTCGCGGTGGTAGCGCAGCACCGCCAGCAGGACATATTCCGCCATGGTCCGGGTTAGCGACGGATCGACCATGCGGGCGAGCGGCACAGCCGGCAGGCTCGGATCGGCGAGCAGGCCGTCGACCCCGGCCCCCAGCGACAGGATCGCCTTCAGGTTCACGCAAGGTGCCAAGGCATTGGACGGCGGCCGCCAGATCAGCGCGACGTCGATGTCCTTCGGATCGCCCAGCTCTGGCCAGATCCTGACCTCCAGCTCCGGCATCTCGGCCACCAATGCTGCCCGCCAGGCCTCCGCCGGGTCGTCGGGGCTCAGGAACAACAGCGCCATCGGCAATCCTCCACCCGCGATCAGTCGGACCGTCTATTGCGTCGCAGGCGCCGGCTGGGCGCGCTGCTCGATCGCCGCCAGGGTCGCCCGATACTGCTCGATCAGGCTGCCGCCTGCGGCCACCGCCCGGCGCGCCGCCTCCGCCGCCGGCGCCAGCTCGCCCTGCTCGGCCAAGGCTTGCGCGTAGTTGTTCCAGGCGGCGCCCGCGTCGGGATGCAGCACGGTCGCCTGCTGGAACGCCAGGCGCGCGGCTGCCAGCTCGCCTGCAGCATAGCGCGCATTGCCCCAGCCCATCAGCGCCGGCAGGCTGTCCGGCGAACGCTCCAGCACGGCGCCATAGGCCTGCGTCGCGGCGGCGAGCTGGCCGGTCTGCTCCAGCTCGGAGGCCGCCTGCAGCCAGGCCGCCTGGTCGCCGCTCGCCGGCAGCTGGTCGGGCGGCAGCACCACCAGCGCCCAGCGCCCGGCATTGCGCCAGGTGAAGTCGAATAGCGGGAACGGCACGCTGCGGCGCGCCTCCTTGCCGGAATGCAGCAGCAGGCGCTGGCCCGGCCGGTCGTAGCCGACGGCCACGGCATAGTGCCATTGCGGCCACCAGGGCAGGCCCAGATTCTGGAACACCAGGACCGGATGGCCGGCCGCCAGCTCGGTCAGGATGTCGTTCAGGCTGGCGACCGGCATGGTCAGCCGCCCGGCCCGCCTGGCCGCCCCGATCATGTCGGGCTGGAGGCTGCCGCGCCGGGCAGGCGTGTAGACGGCGGACGCCAGTTGCAGGGGATCGGTGTCGGCGCCGGTCCAGCGCAGCAGCATCGCCAGCGCCGCCGGGCCGCAATCGTCGTCCCGGGTTTGCGGAAAGAAGGGCACCTCGGCCAGCTCGACCCGGGCCGGCAGATCGACCGGCACGGCCGGCGCCGGCGGCCGTGGGCCGGCGCAGGCGGTCAGCAGCAGAGCGGCTAGCGGAACGGCCGCGAGGGCGGCGTCAGCTCGTCGTAATAGCGCCCGCCACCGCGCGCGGGATCCTCGTAGTAGGGTGCCGGCGGCGGCTGGAAGTAGCGCTGGCGTGGATAGGGGTAGGGCTGCGGTGGTGGTGGCGGCGGTGGCGGATAGGGGGCGGGATAGGCGACGGCGGAGCCAGGGCATGGATCGTTGAAGCCACCGCAGACGAAGTTGAAGAAGTCGACCGCGCCGAACGCATCGAGCAGCACCAGAAAGACGAAGATCGACAGGCCGACCACCGCGCCGATCAGGCCGCCCTGGCCGGCCGGCAGCTGGTCCAGCCGCTCGGCCAGCCGGTTGACCTCGGCCGGCGTCAGGGCCGCGATCCGCGCTCTCGCCTCGGCCGGCGCCAGGCCCAGCGCCATGATCTTCTGCTGGACATCCTCGCGCCCCAGGAGGGCCTGGATGCGGGCCCGCTGCTGCTCGGCCGCCGCTTGGGCGCTCGGCCGCTCGAGCAAGGCCTCGGTGCCCACCATGGCGGCCTGCACCGCACCAGTCGGCAGCGACGTCACCAGCACGCTGAACGCGACGCCAGACGCGACACACCGTAGGGACCGGCGAACTGGCTGCATAGCGACTTCCGACTATGTTCGAGGTGGTCCCAAGCCCTCTCATGAGGTTGGGCCATGATCCTCACCTATTACATTGAATCAATAAACCACGAATGGTGCGGGCACAATAGCGACTCTGCCGCCTAGTGCAGCTGTTCGGCGAGAATCCGCCCCAGCAGCGGCAGCCAGCTGCCAAGATCACCCTCGCTCGGCGCGAACAGCACGGCCGCCAGTAGCAGCAGGACCAGGGCCAAGATCACCGCGAGCGCGATCTTGATCGGGCTGTAGGGCCGCTTGCCCTGGACTTCGCCGGTCTGGCCATTGACCACGAAGGGATAGGCTTTGCCGCCATAACGATAGGCGGCGACCCAGACCGGCAGCAGGACATGCTTGAAGCTGATGCCGCCATAGTGGGTGTCGATCGCGTGGATCCGCTGCAGATCGCCGCCGATGTCGCGCATGGCATCGGCCCGGATCACCTGGGCCATCTCCTTGGACGCCTCGGCGAAGCCGTCCTCCAGCCCGATCTGATAGGTCTCGCTGCGAAAGCCGCTCAGATAGTCCGGCTGGTAGGGCACCAGGGCTTCGTGCAGCCAGGGCGTGAGATCGGCGGTCAGATCCTGCGGCAGGCTCCGGCTGGCCAGCGCCAGCACGTCGTCGAAGCGCCGCTGGACGCGGCCGCGGGCGGGACTCCAGCGCACCTTGGTGACCATGCGCTGGCGCCGCACCGTGCGCCCCTGGCTCTGCACCATGACGCTTTCCGGCACCTGGTAGAACACGCCGCGCTGGCCGACATAGGTGCTCTCGGTGTCGGCATCGAAGGTCCAATAGGGCACGTAGACGCCGGTCATGGCGCCCTCGCCCTGGGCATAGCGCTTGACCTTGGCGGGCGCGAACCACAAGGAGCGCAGCCAGTCCTGGAGGCGCGCCTTGGCGTCGGCCTCGCTCAGGACGAACGGCATCAGCGCCTGCGGCTTGATCAGCGTGCGCTCGGCCGGGGCGGCCACGATCGGGCTGCCGCAATAGGGACAGGCACCGGCGGCGACCGCCGGATCGAAGGCGAAGCTGGCGCCGCAGCCGGCGCAGGCGATGGTGCGCTCGGCCGCCACCGGCGCCTGCTGGCGGAGCGCCTCGAGCGCGGCCCGGTAGTCCAGCTCGGCGATCGGCGTGCCGACCGGCCGGATGACGCTCTCATGGCCGCAATGGCTGCATCGCACCCGATCGGTGCCGGGCAGATAGCGCAACGCCGCCCCGCATTGCGGACAGGGAAAGCGGGTCTTGACCGACGGTGCCGCCTGCTCCGTCGGCAGCGGGCCGACATCCGGCACGTTGGCGCTCAGTTGCTGCTCGGCAAGGGCGGCGGCATGGCGGCGAACAGGGCCGCCAGCTCAGGCCGCTCGCTGGCCGGCTGCCAGGCAGCCATGCCCTGGGTCCAGACCAGGCTGGCCGGCGTCAGCGTGCCGGCGGCGGCCATGGCCTGGAGCCGGTCCAACGCGAACGGCCCCTGCTGCTGGCCGCCGATCGCGACATGGAAGGCGGTGCCGGCCGGCAAGGGCGGCGGCATGGCGCCCGCTTCGCCGCCGGCGCGCAGGCCGGCCGCGATCTCCTGGCCGAGCGCGATCCCGGCGCCGATGCCGATGCCAGCACCCGCGCCACCGCTGGGATTGGCGGCCGCGGCCGCCATCGCCTCGGCGGCCTGGAACTGGGCGTAGCGCTTGAGATCGCCGATCACGCCCATGCTGGTGCGCTTGTCGAGCGCCTGCTCGACCGCGTCCGGCAAGGACACGTTCTCGACCAGGAGCTTGGTCAGCTCCAGCCCATAGGCCTGGAATTCGGGCCTGATCCGGTTGGTCAGATAGTCGCCCAGATCATCGTAGTTGGCCGCCAGATCCAGGACCGGCATGGTCGCTTCGCCGATGATCGCGGCAAAGCGGGCGACGATCAGGTTGCGCAGCTGATCGGTGATCTCTTCCAGCGTGAAGTGGCCATCGGTGCCGACCACCACCTTGATGAAGGTCGCAGGCTCGTTGATGCGCACCACGTAGGTGCCGAAGGCGCGCAGCCGGACCGGGCCGAACTCCTTGTCGCGCAGCATCACCGGGTGCTTGGTGCCCCATTTCAGATCGGTGAACTGGCGGGTGTTGACGAAGTAGACCTCGGCCTTGAAGGGGCTCTCGAAGCCGTGCTGCCAGCTTTGCAGGGTCGAGAGGACCGGCAGGTTCGCGGTCTCCAGGGTGTACATGCCGGGCTTGAACACGTCGGCGATCTGGCCCTCGTTGACGAACACCGCGACCTGGGATTCGCGCACGGTCAGCTGAGCGCCGTACTTGATCTCGTTGCCATGGCGCTCGAAGCGCCTGACCATGGTGTCGGTCGACGGATCGGTCCATTCGATGACGTCGACGAACTCGCCGAGCAGCCTGTCCCAGATCATCGCCTTGCCCCCTGCCCGCTATGCCTGGCCGCCATGGCCATCGCTCAACCCGCCGGCCGCGGCGGCGTCGCCTGGCCGCGGCCACTCGCCGAAGCCAGCACCTGGCGCAGCTCCTGCTCGCAGACGCGCAGCTGCGCCTCCGCCTCGGCGCGCCGGCGCTTGCCCTCGTCGGCGATCTGCAGGCCCTCCTCGATGGTCGCGATCAAGGCCTGGTTGGCCTGCTTGACCACCTCGATGTCGAACACGCCGCGCTCGACCTGCTGACGGATCTCGGCATTGGCCTGGCGCAGGTTCTCGGCATTCGCGGTCAACAGCTCGTTGGTGAGGTCGGTCGCCGATTTCAGCGTCTTGCCGGCCTGGCTGGAGCGGTAGATGGTCACCGCCTGGGCCAGCTGCTGGCGCCAGAGCGGGACGGTGTTGGCCATGGTCGAGTTGATCTTGGTCAGCAGGCTCTTGTCGTTCTCCTGGACCAGCCGGATGCTGGGCAGGCCCTGCATCGCGACCTGGCGGGTCAGCCGCAGATCGTGCACCCGGCGCTCCAGATCATCGCGCGCCTGGCGCAGGTCGCGAAGCTCCTGCGCCTTCAGCACGTCGCCGCTGCTCTCGGCCGCCTGATGCAAGGCCGGAATGGTCGCCTGGTCGAGCCGGCGCAGCTGCTCTTCGCCAGCCGCGATGTAGTTGGCCAGCGTGTGGAAATAGTCGAGGCTGGCCTCGTACAGCCGGTCCAGCCCGGCGATGTCGGTCATCAGCCGGGTCTTGTGCCGATCCAGCTCGTCGCCGATCCGGTCGATCTGGTCGCGCACCTCCTCGTAGCGCTGCAGGAACTTCGCGACCGGCTTGCCAAGGCCGAAGATCTTGCTGAACCAGCTGGGCTGGACCCGCGGGTCGAGGCCCTCGACCTCGAAGCCGCGCAAGGTCGTGACCATGCTGTTCAAGGCGTCGCCGGCCGGGCCGACATCCTTGTTGCGCACGCCCTCCAGGATCTGGTCGGAAATCGTGGTCAGCTGCTGCTGCGCCTTGCTGCCGAAGAAGATGATCGAATTGGCGTCATCCATCGTGAGCTCGGCCAGGCAGGTCTCGATCGCGGCCCGCTTGGCCGGTGGCGCGCTGGCATAGGTGACCAGATCGCCCGGCACCAGGGTCTCTGGGGCCAAAGGCGCCGGCGTCGGCGCCGGCGTGGTGGCGATCTGGCCGGCGCTGGCCGCGCTCGCAGCCGGTGGTTCAGGCTGGTCTGGCATGCTCGTTCCTCTCCTCCCGCAGGCGCCGGCGTCCTGTCACAGAACGCCTTCCCGCTTCAGCCTGGTGGTCAGCACTTCCATCTGCACGTCGAGCGCCACCAGATCATGCTCGAGCAGCCGCTCATACTGCTCGGCGGAGACCGCTTCCAGGTCCTCGAGCAGGGTCCGGAAATTGGCATCCAGCTGATCGGCGCTGCCGGCCGCCTGGGCGCGGGCGTATTTCGCCGTCACCTGACGGGCGCCATCCAGATAGACGTTCAAGAACTTGCGGGCCTGGCGAAACGCCTCGGGATCCTCGGCGATCCGCTCCAGGATCCGCTCGCCCCAGGCGATGATCCGCTCCAGCCGCTGCCGCAGGTCACGCGCGCCGAGCGTGCGGCTGGCAGCCGCCAGCTCGTCGAGCTTGCGATAAGCCTCGGCCAGCGCCGCGCCGACATCCTTGTCCTGGCTGAACGCCGGCCGCCGCTCGAAGCCATAGGCCAGATAGCAGCCAAGCAGGGCGGCCAGGCCGAACGCCAGCGCCACCGGCAGGGCGTGGCCGGCGCCGAGGCTGGCCGCGAGCGCGGTGCCGAGGCCGACCACGCCGGCGCCGATGGTCTTGAACGGCGGCCCGCCGAGCGCCCGCTCGGTCTTGGCCTGGGCCAGGCCGCGCCGGGTCAGCAGGCCGCCCGCCAGCAGCACCAGGAACGGCACCAGGCCGGCCAAGGCGCTGCCGAGGTCGCCTTGCCACAGGCCGCTCAGGGCACGCAGGGCGAGCGGCAAGGGCAGCAGGAACAGGAGCCAGCCACCGATGAACCATGGCCGGCGCGGCGCCGCCGGGCCTGGCATCATCGATCCGCCTCGGCCGCCGGCAGACCCTGCAGCAGGGCCGGGGTGTCGCCGATCAGCCCCTGGCAGCTGACCACGCCAAGCGTCGCCAGCAGCAGCCCGACGCCAGCGGCCTTGGCGAGGAAGCGCATGCCGTCGGGCCGCGCCACCGGCCGCCTTGGCCTTGGCCGGTCCGCCGGCGGGATGCCAGGATCAGTTGGTCTCATCATATCGGTGTCAGAGGTGGCATTCCTCGACCGGGGCCGCAAGTGGCGATGCTGGGCGCGCGGGCTTAAGCTTCGGTTAAGCATGGTATGGCATGCTGGCGGCGTTGCAGCGGGGGATGGCGCATGGTGTTCACCCATGCCGATTTCGACGGCCACGAGCAGGTCCTGTTCATCGCGGACCGGGCGAGCGGGCTGCGCGCGATCATCGCGCTGCACGACACGCGCCTTGGCCCGGCGTTCGGCGGCTGCCGGATGTGGCCCTATGCCGACGAGGGCACGGCGCTCGCGGACGCGCTGCGGCTCGCCCGCGGCATGACCTACAAGGCGGCGATCTGCGGCCTGCCCTATGGCGGCGGCAAGACCGTGATCATCGGCGACCCGGGCCGCAAGACGCCTGCCTTGCTGCATGCCTTGGCGCGCGTGGTCGAGCAGCTGGGCGGCCGCTACATCATCGCTGACGATGTCGGCACCAGCCTGGATGATCTTGCGGTGATGCGCGCCGTCACCCGCCATACCGCCGCGGCCACCACCGCCGCCAGCGCGCCGCTCGCGGTCACCGCCCATGGCGTGCTGGCCGCGATCCGGGCGGCGATCGCCCATCGCCTGGGCCGGCCCGAGCTGGCCGGCCTGACCATCGCCGTGCAGGGGCTGGGCAATGTCGGCCTGCCCTTGTGCCGGGCGCTGCACGCGGCCGGGGCGCGGCTGGTGGTCTGCGACCCGCTGCCGGCGCGCACCGAGCTGGCGCAGGCCGAGCTGGGCGCCGTCGTCGTGCCGCCGGCCGCGATCTACGACCAGCCGGCCGATCTGTTCGCCCCCTGCGCGCTGGGCGGCATCCTGGACGAGCCGACGATCGCCCGGCTGCGCACCGGCCTGGTCTGCGGCGGCGCCAACAATCAGCTGGCGAGCCCGGCCGACGCTGCCCGCCTGGCCGCGCGCGGCATCCTCTACGTGCCGGATTATCTGGCCAATGCCGGCGGCGTGATCGACTTCCACCAGGAGCAGATCGACGATCGGCCGGACGCCGTCCTGGCCGCGGTCGCGCGGATCGGGCCGCTGACCGCGGAGCTTCTGGCCGAGGCGACCCGCAGCGGCCGGACCCCGCTCGAGGTGGCCGATCGGCTGGTCGCCGCGCGCCTGGCGGCCGCCGGTCCGGCATGAGCCTGCCAGAGCCGGGCGCAAGGGCCGCAGTGGCGCGGCTGGAGCACCGCCCGGCAGCCCGCTATAACAATGGCTGGAGCCGCTCGTGCTGGAGCCCGCCTTGGCCCTGACATCGCCTGACCTCACGATCGCGATCGCCCAGCTCAATCCGACGGTCGGCGACCTCGAGGGCAATCTAGCGCTGGCGCGGCGCGCCAGGGCCGAGGCGGCCGCCGGCGGCGCCGATCTGGTCGTGTTCGGCGAGCTGATGATCGTCGGCTATCCGCCCGAGGACCTGGTCCTCAAGCCGGCCCTGCAGACCCATGCCCGGCGCGCCGTCGAGGCGCTTGCGGCCGACACCGCCGACGGCGGGCCGGCGGTCTTGATCGGCGCCCCATGGGTCGAGGCGGGCCGGCTTCACAATTCGGTCCTGCTGCTCCAGGCCGGCCAGATCGCGACCGTGCGCCACAAGCACGTCCTGCCGAATTATGGCGTGTTCGACGAGAAGCGGGTGTTCGCGCCCGGGCCGGTGCCGGGCCCGATCGCGCTGCCGCTGGCCGGCGACCCCGTCGGCAAGGTCCGGCTCGGCGTCATGATCTGCGAGGACATGTGGACCGAGGACGTGACCGAGGCTTTGGCCGAGACCGGCGCCGAGATCCTGATCGTGATCAACGGCTCGCCCTTCGAGCATGACAAGCAGGACCTGCGGCTCAATCTTGCGGTCGCCCGGGTGACCGCGACCGGCCTGCCGTTGCTCTACGCCAATCAGGTCGGCGGCCAGGACGAGCTGGTGTTCGACGGCGCGTCGTTCGTCCTGAACGCCGACCGCCGGCTCGTGGCCCAGGGGCCTGGCTTTGCCGAGGCCCTGCTCCGGACCCGCTGGCAGCGGGACGACGACGGTGGCTGGCGCTGCGCCGAGGGACCGCTGGCGCCGCCGGTCACCGGTCTCGCCGCGATCTATCAGGCGATGTGCCTGGGCCTGCGCGACTATGTCGGCAAGAACCGCTTCCCGGGCGTGGTCCTGGGTCTCTCGGGCGGCATCGACAGCGCGCTCTCGGCGGCGGTCGCGGTCGACGCGCTCGGGCCGGAGCGGGTCCATGCCGTGATGATGCCGTCCCGCTACACCTCGCCCGCCAGCCTGGCCGACGCGGCCGCCTCGGCCGAGGCCCTGGGCATCCGCCTCGACCGCATCCCGATCGAGCCGGCGGTCGCCGCCTTCGCGACCATGCTGGCGCCCCTGTTCCGGGACCTGCCCGCCGACATCACCGAGGAGAACATCCAGGCCCGGATTCGCGGCGTGCTGCTCATGGCGATCTCGAACAAGCGGGGCGCCATGGTCCTGACCACCGGCAACAAATCGGAGATGTCGGTCGGCTACGCCACCTTGTATGGCGACATGTGCGGCGGCTACTCGGTCCTCAAGGACGTCTACAAGACCACCGTGTTCGCGCTTGCCCGCTGGCGCAACCAGGTGCTCCCGGCGGGCGGCCTGGGCCCTGCCGGCCTGGTGATCCCGGACGCCATCATCGACAAGCCGCCGACCGCGGAGCTGCGCGCCAACCAGACCGACCAGGACAGCCTGCCGCCCTATGACCAGCTCGATCAGATCCTGCAGGCTTTGGTCGAGGACGACGGCTCCGCCGCCGAGCTGATCGAGCGCGGCCAGCCGCGCGCCATCGTCCAGCAAGTCTCGAACCTGCTGGACGTCGCCGAGTACAAGCGCCGCCAGGCCCCGCCCGGCGTCAAGATCACCCGCAAGGCCTTCGGCCGCGATCGCCGCTACCCGATCACCAACGCCTTTCGCCGCATCAACCTCTAGCTCGGACGACCCGGCGAGCATCCGGCGGCGGTCGGACCGGTCAAGCGCGCGACGGCGGCCCGGCCGGCAGCGGCCGTCTCAGCTCCAAGCTCACGACGCTCGGCGCTCGCTGCGGCAGCCGGCGGGATGAGGGCGCAACGGTCGGCACAGGCCCATCGGCTTTGGGCCGATCGCCCGACGACGCAGATTGCGTCGGTCGTACAGCCCAATTGGCTAAGCGCACAGCCAACGACACCGGACGGTGCCGACCGGCGGCGACGCCATACCTTGCCATTGCGGGCGACTCCTCAACCTTCCCCAATTGGTAGTCGGCAGCACGGTTCGGATGGCTGCGGGTTGGTGCTGATCAGCCGCCACCGCCATGGCTTACGAGGCAGCGGCGGCATGTTCGCTTGGTGCTGCGCGCCATGTGCGGAGGGCGTTGCAGCCGGTGCCCAACACCCAGCTGCGCAGTCGGAGTTGCGCCCAAAGCCGGGCTTGCCGTCTAAAGCCAGGATGAGTCCTAGCGATTGAGACGCTTGGTCCGATCCGGACCAGCGTTTGAAGGACAGTCCGCCTGCCGCCAAGCAGATGCAACGAACGATCGCTCCAAGGCGCAGGTTGTTCGGCAGATAAGCAATTTGAGAAAATTCTAACCTAATGGAATCATTAGGGATTTTCAATCGGTCGATACTCTGATTGAAGATGTGGCTGGTGAAGGAGGCGCGCCTGCATGCCGAAGCCTCCTTCAACGGATTTGCGCGAACGGCTGACCTCAGCAGTTGCAGGCGGGATGTCGCGGCGGTCAGCGGCGCAGCTCTTCAGCATCGCGCCTTCCACCACGATCACATGGGTCGACCAAAAGCGACGTGTCAGCCTCGAGGCGGCGCAAAGCACCATCTGTGCCTGCTCGACCGCCACGACATCACGTCCAAATAAAACCGCGCACGCCGCCGAACAGCAGCGGCCTGACATTCTGCGGCTCGTGTTCATCGATGCAACCGGCGCGTCGACCAAGCTGGCCACAAGCCGGTCGCCAAGAACATTTCCCTCGATCTGTCTGGTCAATTTGCTCGATCGCATTCGGCAGGTGCCAAAAGGCGTGTTTGATGCTCGCTGTGGCTTTGTCGCCCGGCCGTCCATGGCCATAGGGCACGGTTTGACAACCGGGCGCTAGTTCGACGGACAACGGCCATAGCCGAAAGGTTGTGGCGTCCCCGCAGCCCTGCAACGGCGCCTGGTCAGGATGGTCGCAGTTGCGGTCGCGTCGATCAAGGCAAAGCGCCCCAAGTCCACGAACCGCTGCGAGACGCGCCAGCGACGGCGGTTCGCGGCCACGTCCGGCCAGTCCTGCTCGGCGGCCCGTAGGGGACTCTATGAGATGGTCTGCGTCTTCTGGCCGTCGGCACAGGCTCGCGTCGGATCAGAGGAAAGGACCACTGACCAAGATTGCACCGCGGTGCTCGGGATCGATTTGGGCAAGAACAGCTGCAGCCTGGTAGGCCTGGCCACCAATGGTGCCGTGGTCATGCGGCGGACGTCGCTGCTGACATCCGCGGTGACAATGGAAGCCTGCTGCGGAGCGTACTGCCTTGGCCGCCTTTTCGTGTCGCAGGCCATGCGAAGGCGCTGAAGACGGACGATCGCGATGCCGAAGCGAATGCAGAGACGGCCACCCGGCCGACCTTGCGGCTGGCGACGTTGAAGATGAAGCCCAA
>CADEGR010000069.1:0-1589 GCA_902826935.1 uncultured Alphaproteobacteria bacterium
CGGCGCAGCCGCACCGGCACGTCTTGGTTCGGACCGCGAAGGCGCTCGGCGAGCCGTTGGTCGTTCGCCAGGATCTCGGCCAGCGTGCCATAGTCGGTGATGTAGCAGGGGAGGCAGGAGGTCGGCCAAGCGCCGCCCGGCGCCGCAGC
This sequence comes from uncultured Alphaproteobacteria bacterium, assembly GCA_902826935.1. Lineage (GTDB taxonomy): Bacteria > Pseudomonadota > Alphaproteobacteria > Geminicoccales > Geminicoccaceae > CADEGR01. The sequence goes on from CADEGR010000069.1 coordinate 150, forward strand.
AATCGCGGTCACCTGGTTGCGGCCAATGACGGTCTGGCGGCCGGTCGCGGCGAGCGCGCCGACCGGCACGATCTCCTCGACCGTGACCAGCACCTTGCGCGCCGCGCCGATCATCGCGAGGTCGAGTGCCCGGGCGCCGACAATCTGGACGTTGCCGCTGCAATCGGCGCGGGGTGCGTGCAGCAGCACCGCGTCGAGGACGAGCGGGGGAACCGCGCCGATCGGCTGCCCGGACAGGGGGTCGGTCACGCTGCGCGCGGTCGGCATCAGGCTCATCATGGTCGAGCCGGCCGGGAGCTGGAACGACCGGCTGGGCAGGTTCTGCTGCGCCGCGCGCAGCGCCTCGATCATCGCCAGCGCGGTCCAGTCTCGGATCGGCAGGCGGCCCGCTTCGGCGGCGGCGCGAAACCGCGGCGGCAGGCCGAAGATATCGAGGCTCGAGAAGCAAAGATCGATCGACGCGACGGCGTCGGCTTCGAGCAGGATCTCGAGCGGCAGGCCGCCTGCCCAGGCAGTGTACCGCAACCGTCGTGCGCGCCGGGCGACGGCCAGCAGGAGCGCGATCGGCAGGCGGGCGAAATGGTGGCCGCCGACGCCGAGCCGGTCGCCATCGGCCACCATCGCCGCGAGCCCCGTCAAGTCGGTCGTGATCGGCCGGTTCGGCTTGACCAGGCTTTCGGCCACGGCGGGCTCCTCAAAGCGGCTCGGCGGCAATCCGGTAGCGGGTCGTGAACACCTCGCCCGCGGCAAAGTCGCGTGTGGTCGGCGTGCCGGAACGGGCGATCGGATTGTCGGCCGCGGCCGTGCCCGGCCCGAGGCCAAAGGGCGAGCAGACCGGCTCCATGCCGAGCGCCAGGTGCCGGCCGTTCCAGGGCGGGGCTGAGCGGCCACGATTGCTGAACCAGAGCAGGAGGCTCGGGAAGTGCTCCTGCTGCCAGGAGAGGCGGACGCGGTAGCCTTCGGCATGGTTGGCGAGCGCCACCTCGCCCTCGATGCCGTTCAGCTGCAACAGCTCTTCGGCGCCGGCCGCGAACGGCAGACGGCTGGCATCGATCATTCGGCCAGCGCGCGCCGGAACGGCATCGAGTGCGGCAAAGCTGCGATCGATCGCGAACAGCGCTGCACCGTCCTCGACCGTGCCGGGATAGGTGCGGCCATGGTCGAAACGGCCGGGCTCGATGGTTGCGGCACCGTTCGTCTGCGGCAGGCGGAAGGTCGGATGCAGCCCGATCGGCAGGCGGCAGGCAGTGCGGATGTGGATCCGCAATTCAAGATCGACCGCCGGCCGCGCCGGATCCGGCACGATGGCCCGCTCGACGCGCGCGATTGGGCTCGTTGCCGGATAGTCGAGCCCGAGCGCCAGCTGCCCGCTTGGCCCATCGGCCCAGGTCCATGGCTGGTTCGAGCTGTGGCCGTGCGCTTCTTCGTCGGGTGGCGCCG
>CADEGR010000069.1:1689-7670 GCA_902826935.1 uncultured Alphaproteobacteria bacterium
CCGAGCCCGCGATAGTCGTCGACCGAGGTCACGACTGGTCGCCCGATGCCTGGGCGCGCGCAGCACTCCTGGCGGCAAATTCCTGGACGCGCTGCTGGCCGGTCTCGCTCCGGTACAGCGCCGAGACGAGCGCCCGCTCGCGCTCCAGCCCTGCCCCGAGGTCGCCGGCCGCAGCGATCGCGGTGAGCTGCTTCAGCCCTTCGATCGCCTCGGCCGGCTGGCTGGCGATGTCATGCGCCATCGCCATGGCGCGCGCCAGCAGCTCCTCCGGCGCCATGACCGCGTTGACTAGGCCGGCGGCGACGAATTCGGCCGCGGGCAGGATCGCGCCGGTCATAAGCAGGAGGTTGGCGCGGTTGCGGCCGAGCTTGGCGACGCTGCGCTGGGTGCCTCCGCCGCCCGGCACCAGGCCGAGCTTGATCTCCGGCAGGCCGAGCTTGGCCGCCGACGATGCGAGCACGATATCGCAGCACAGCACAAGCTCGAAGCCGCCGCCCAAAGCAAACCCATTGACCGCTGCGATGACCGGCTTGCGGCAGCGCTCGATCGCGCCATACATCGCGGTGCCGGCGTGCTGGAAAGCGTCAAATTCGGGGCCGGTCTGGGCCGCGTACTCCTTGATGTCGGCGCCGGCCATGAAGCCGCGGCCTTCGCCGGTCACGACCACGGCCCCGACCGCCGGATCGTCCGAGAGCGCGGTGAAAGCCGCCGTGATCTCGCCTTGCATCTGCCGGTTCATCGCGTTCAGCTGGCTGGCGCGTCGGAACGTCACGAGCGCGACCCGGCCGTCGAGTTCCACCGTCAGGGTCTGGTAGAGCGCCATGTCAGGCCTCCGCCACGGTCATGTCGCCCGCCGCCTCGAGCGCTGCGATCTCGTCCTCCGAAACGCCGAACTCGGCCAGGATCTCGCGACCATGCTGGCCGATCAGGGGCGCAGGACGATCGATCGTCGCCGGCGTCTCGCTCATTCGCACCGCCGGTGCAACGACTTGCACGGTGCCGGCGGTCGGGTGCTCGTAGCTCGCGATCATGCCCATGTGGGTGACCTGCGGGTCGCTGGCAGCGTCCCGGATGTCGTGGACCGGGGCGCACCAGATGTCGGCATCGAGCATCCGCTCGAGCAGCTCCCGCCGCCCGTATTTTCGCGTCTCGGCATTGACCTTCGCCCACACCTCGTCGCGCTTGGCAAAAAGGGTCGCGAGGTCGTCGTAGGGCGCGAGGTGCGGCGCCTCGAGCACCTCGTACAGCGTCTTGAACGGGCTCATCGCGATCGTGACATAGCCGTCCCGGGTCTCGTACACGCCAAACGGCGCCTGCATGCCCGGATGGCCGATGCCCGAATTCGGCCGGACGAAGTCCTCGCCGAGATTGAGGACCGCGACATATTCCTGCGCCAGGTGAGCGAGCATGCCCGCCAGCAGGTTCACCTCGATCTTCTGGCCCTTGCCGGTCTTCTCCCGGTAATAGAGCGCCGAGAGAATGCCGTAGACCATGTTCATGGCACCGATCTGGTCGGCGAGCCCGGCCCCGGCCGGCACCGGCGCCGCATCGCCCCGGCCGGTGTTGTCGATCAGCCCGGCCAGGCCCTGGATCAGCATGTCCTGGCCGGGTCGGTCGACATAGGGGCCGTCCTCGCCGTAGCCGGAGCCCGAGCAGTAGATGATGCGCGGGTTGACCGCCTTGAAGTCGTCGTAGCCGTAGCCGAGCTTCGCCAGCACGCCCGGGCGGAAGTTCTGGACCACGACGTCGACCTTGCACGCCATCGTCATGATCAGCTGATGGACCGTCCGGCTCTTGAGGTTCAGCGCGATCGACCGCTTGTTGCGATTCCAGGCGAGGAAGTTCGGGCTCTCCGAGCCGCCGACCCATTTGGCGAAGAAGGTCATCGAGCGGAACAGGTCGCCCGCACCGGCCCGCTCGACCTTGATCACGTCGGCGCCCATGTCGGCCAGGAGCTGGGTCGCGAACGGCCCCTGCAGGAGGTGGCTGAAATCGAGGATGGTGACGCCGGCGAGGGCCTTGTCCATGTCGTGCTCTCGATGTCCTTGGCTGTGCCTAGACGAGGTCTGGCACGAAGCGTGGTGCGGCGGTCAGGCCGCCGTCGACGCGCAGGTCGGTGCCAGTCGTGAAGCCGGCGGCATCGCTTGCCAGATAGACCGCCGCCTCGGCGATCTCCGCCGGCTTCCCGATGCGGCCGATCGGATGCATCTTGACCCAGGCGCGCGCGATATGATCGCCCTGCTCGGCGATGACCTGGTCGTTCATCGTCGTCGCGATCGTGCCGGGCGAGATCGAATTGATCCGCACATTGTGCGGGCCGAACTCGACCGCCATCTGCCGGGTCATCGACAGCACCGCACCCTTGGCGCCGGCATAGGCGGTCCAGCCGTCCAGGCCGATATGCCCCTGCGCCGAGGCCATGTTGATGATCGAGCCGCTCCTCTGGTGGATCATGTGCGGCAGAGCGAACTTGCAGCCGCGAAAGACGCTGGTCAGGTTCACCTCGATCAGCCGATGCCACTGCGCGTCGGTCATCGTGTGGATCGGCATGCCGCCGATCGCAATCGCCGCATTGTTGACCAGCACGTCGAGCCGGCCACCCTTGGCAACCGCGGTGTCGACCAGCTTGCGGATGTCGTCCTCGACCGCTACGTCGCAATGGACGTAGTCGGCCGCGAGGCCCTTGGCCGTCAGCTCGGCGACGAAGGCCTGGCCCTTCTGGTCGTCGATGTCGCTGGCGAAGACGTGGGCGCCCTCGCTGGCCATGGCTGCGGTGATCGCATGGCCGATGCCGTCCGCCGCGCCGGTGATGACCGCGATCTTGCCTTGCAAGCGTCCCATGACGTCCTCCCTAGATCCTTCGACGCTTGAGCTCGTCGAAGGCGACAGCGGCGATGATGATGCCGCCGGTGATCACGAGCTGCCACTCGGTCGCGAGGTCCAGCATGCCGAGACCGTTGGACAGGAACGACAAAATCAGCACGCCCAGCGCCATGCCGAGCAGGCTGCCCCGGCCGCCGGCCAGGCTGATGCCGCCCAGGACCACCGCGGCGACGACCTGGAACTCGAAGCCGAGGCCGGCGACATGGACGGCGGAGCCGAGCCGTGATGCGAGCATGATGCCGGCGACCGTGGCGAGCAGTCCGCTGATCACGAAGCAGGTGAATTTGAGCCGCCGCACATTGTAGCCGGCGAGCCGGGCGACCTCCGGATTGCCACCGGTCGCGTAGACCTGGCGGCCGAACGGCCGGTGCCGCATCAGATAGGCGAAGGCAACGAGCAAGGCGAAGGCGATCAGGGCGGGATAGGGGATGACGCCGAGCAGGCGGCCATTGCCGATCTGGAAGAAGCTCTCCAGCATCACGTCGTCCGGGATCGCCGTCTGGCCGGTGTAGAGATAGACGCCGCCGCGCAGGATGAAGAGCGTGCCGAGCGTCACGATCAGCGAATTGATCCCGAGATAGGCGGCGAGATACCCGTTGAAGCTTCCAACAACGAAGCCGAGCGCCAGGGCGCTGGCCATGCCTAGAGCGAGCGATCCGGTCGCGTTCATGACGGTGACGAGCGGGATCGCGACCGCGGCGACGATTGAGCCGACCGAGACATCGACCTCGCCCGAGATGAACACGATCGCGACGCCGATGCCGGCGGTCAGGGCTAGCGCGGACTGGCCAAGCACGTTGGCGAGGTTGCGCGTGGTGAAGAAGGTGTCGGAGGCGAGCGCGAAGAAGGCGATCACGACCAGCAGCGAGATCAAGAGAGCGATTTCGCTGCGGCGGAACAGCCCACGTAGCATTGTCGACACCGCAGAGGGTGCTGCGGCCACTGCCGGGACGTCAAGCGATGGCGGCATTGAGGATCGCCTCCTGGGTCGCCTGGTCGCGATCGAACATGGCCGTCATCCGACCCTCAGCGAGCACCGCGATGCGGTCGGCAAGGCCCAGGAGCTCAGGCATCTCGGAGGTCATCATCACGATCGCGAGGCCGTCGCCCGCGAGCCGGTCGAGCAGGGCGAAGATTTCCGACTTTGCGCCGACATCGATGCCACGGGTCGGCTCGTCGACGACGATCACCTTCAGGCCACGCATCAGCCAGCGGGCGAGCAGCACCTTCTGCTGATTGCCGCCGGACAGGTTCTTGATCAACTGGGCGAGGCTTGGCGTCCGCACGCGAAAGCGGTCGACGAAGCTCTGCACGGCGGTCCGCTCGCTGGCCTCATCGACGAACCCGCCGCGGCTGAAGCTGCCGAGCGCCGCGAGGCTCATGTTCTGCTGGACCGGCAGGTCGAGCATCAGGCCCTCGCCCTTGCGGTCCTCGGTCAGAAGGCCGATCCCGAGCCGGACGCCGGTCCGGGTGTCGTGCGGCTTCAGGGGCGTGCCGTCGACCTCGATGGTGCCGCTCGAGATCGGGTCGTAGCCGACGATTGCCTTGGCCAGCTCGGTGCGGCCGGCACCCATCAGGCCGAAGAAGCCCAGCACCTCGCCGGCGCGCGCCTCGAACGAGACGTCGTGCAGCTTGGCCTTGGTCGAGAGGTTCTTGACGGCGAGCGTGACCGCTCCCTTGGCATGGCTGCGCGAGCGCGGAAAGAGATTCTCGATCCGTCGCCCGATCATGTGCTGGATCAGGCTGTCATGGGTGTGCTCGCCGATCGGCCTGGTCGAGATGTGCCGGCCGTCGCGCAGCACCGTGACCTCGTCGGCGATTTCGAACACTTCGTCGAGCTTATGGGTCACATAGACCACGGCGATCCCGAGCCCGGTCAGCCGCCGGATGACCTTGAACAGCAGCTCGACCTCGGTAGGCGTCAGCGAGGAGGTCGGCTCGTCCATGACCACGATGCGCGCCTCATGGGCAAGCGCTCTGGCGATCTCGACCATCTGCTGCTGGCTGACCGGGAGATCGCCGGTCCGCGCCTTCGTGTCGACCGGGAAGCCGATGCGCGCAAACAGCGCCGCCGCATCGGCCCGGATCCGCGGCCAATCGATCGAGCCGGCCCGGTCGACCGGGTGACGTTCGAGGAAGATGTTCTCGGCGACCGTGAATTCGGGGATCAGCGCGATTTCCTGGAACACGACCTTGATGCCCTGCGCGAGCGCGTCGCGCGGGCTGCGCAAGGTCACGTACTGGCCGTCGATGCGGATCGTGCCGGCATCCTTGCCGTAGACCCCGGCCATGATCTTGATCAGGGTCGATTTGCCGGCGCCGTTTTCGCCCATCAAGGCATGGATCTTGCCGCGGGCCAGGACCAGGTCGACCGCCTCCAAGGCGACCACGCCGGGGAAGCGCTTGCTGATGCCGCGCAGGGCCAAAGGCGGGTCGATCTCGGTGGTCCGGTTCGCTGCGAGCTCAGGCTGCATCGGCACGCCTTCTGACGATGTCAAGCCAGGTCGCAAGGATGATGACAACCCCCGGCACGACCATCTGCAGGTCCTGGTTCCACCTCAGGATGATGATGCTGTTGTCGATGATCTTCAGCACCAGCACCCCGAGCAGGGTGCCGATCAGCGTGCCGCGGCCGCCCGAGAGGCTGGTGCCGCCGAGAATGACCGCAGCGATCACCGTGAGCTCGAAGCCGCGGCCGGCGGTCGGCTGACCGGCATTCATCAGCGACGCCAGGATCAGCCCGGCGACGCCGACCAGCAGGCCGGTGACGACGAATGCCACCAGCTTCAGCCGCTCGGCACGCAGGCCCGAGAGGCGTGCCGCCTTCTCATTGGCGCCGATCGCGTAGAGATAGCGCCCGAAGGTGGTGTACCGCAGCACCACGAAGGCGACGGCGAAGACGCTTGCGGCGAGGATGACGGGGACTGGCAGCGGTCCGACATAGCCGGCGCCGAGATCGGTGAAGGCCGCCATCTGGTGCCGGTTCTGCACCGCTTCGCGGGTGTAGAGGAAGACGCCGCCTTGCAGAATCATCATGGTGGCGATGGTCGCGATCAGCGAATTCACCTTGAGCCGGGTCACGACCAGCCCGTTGAACA
>CADEGR010000069.1:7770-15560 GCA_902826935.1 uncultured Alphaproteobacteria bacterium
GATCGGCGGGTGGATGCCAGGGTGTCGGTCATCGGGATCGCGCTGGCGCCAGACGCCGAGGCGCATGGCGCTCCGGCTGCCCCATGCGTCAGGCTATTTCAGGTCGGCCGAGGTCTTCATGCATTGCGCGGGCGGCTGGACCGCGTTGACCGCGTCCCAGTTGATGCTGCGCGTGGTGCCATCGACCGAGTAGTACTTTTGCCACTCGTCGCCGAGCATCGGCGCGGTCGGGCTCACGATGTGCGGCGGCACCTCCTCGCCGTTGAACACCTTGACCGCCGCATCGATCGCGGTGAAGCCGACCTTCTCCGGGAACATCGCCGCTTCGATCTTGTAGGACGGCTCGTTCTGGAGGGCATTGATGAAGGCGAGCCCCTCGCCGCCGGTGCCGACGACCAGGAGGCCGTCCTGCGGCTTGCCGGCCGCCTTCCAGGCCTGCAGGCCGCCCAGCGAGGAGCTGTCGTTGATGCCGTAGATGATGTTGATGTCGGCATTCTGGGCGAGCGCCGAGGATGACACCTCGAGCGCCCGGTCCGGATTGCCGCCGCCATCGAGATCGTGAGCCATGGAAGCGTCGGGAATCTCGGTCTTCAGGCCGTCCATGAAGCCCTGCGAGCGGAGCACGGTCGCGGACAGCAGCGGCAGGCCGACGTTCATCACCTTGGCGACGCCACCTAGATGCTCCTTGGCGTATTTGCCGGCCGCGACCCCTGCATCGTAGCCGGTGTCATAGTCGCAGATCGCGACCATCGTGGTCATGCCCTTCACCGGATTGCCTTCGAGCACCAGCGGCACGTTTTCGGCCTTGGCGCGCCGAACCAGCGGGACCACGCCCTCCTCGTTCACCGGCGTGATGATCAGCACGTCGACGCCCTGGGCGATGAAGTCCTCGGCCGCGGAGACCTGCTTTGCGACATCGAGGTTGGCATCCTTCACCTCGACCTCGATGCCGAGCTCCTTGGCATGGTCCTTCATGCCCTTGATGACGTTCTGGTACCACTCATGGGTGGCATAGTTGACGACGTAGCCGATCTTCTTCGGCATGTCCTGGGCAGCTACCGTGCCGGCCAGCGCGCCGACTGCGACCGAGGCGGCTAGGATCGTCTTCGTCAGTCCCATCATGTTGACCTCCCTTGGTTCATTGCTTGCGCTAGCGCTGCTCGGTGGCGGTCAGGCGCGAATTGGCTGCCGGCCGGCCGCGCCCCGGCGCGCATTGCGGCTGGCCGCCGACGGCTCGACCATCCCAAGGCCGCGCGAGATCTCGGCCGCCGCGGCGCGGGTCTCCGCCAGCACCGCTCGACGATCGAGCCGCGCCTGCTTCTGCGGCAGATAGGGTACCGTAAGGGCCGCGATCGTGGCACCGCTGTGGTCGCGCAGCGGCAGCGCGATATTGGTGCAGCCTTCGACCGCCAGCGACGGCCGCATCTCGAAGCCGTTGCGGATGATATCGGCAATCCGCGCTTCGACCGCGGCCGGCGGCATTTCCGCCTCGCCCGCCACGAGCAGGCGCTGGACCAGCGCCGCGCGCTCGTCCGGCGGCATGAAGGCGAGGAGCACGGCACCCGAGCTGGTCTCGAGGATCGGGAAATGCGAGCCCAGCGCCACCGAGTAGCGCATCGGCAGCGGCGAATCGACTTGCAGCACGATCAGCACCTGCGACCCGCGGAGCACCGCCAGGTGGCAGCTCTGGTCGGCGCGGGCGGCAAGCGCGCGCATGATCGGGAGCGCCACGTCGATCAGTCGGTTGACCGGTGGATGCATGTGCGCCAGCTCGAACAGCTTCAACGACAGGCGGTAGCGGTCCGACTTGGTGCGGATCAGGTAGCCGCGGTGATCGAGCAGCTGGATGATCCGGTAGATCTCGTGGATCGACCGGCCGAGCGCCAGCGAGATCTCGGTCTGGGTCACATCCTCACGCGCGCGCGCCATGAACTCGAGGATGTCGAGCGCCTTCTCGGCCGCGGGCACCTTGTAGTCCCGCCGCCCGGCTTCGCCATCGGCGGCGCCGTCATTGATGGGCATCGGCTCGAGCCGGCTCATGGTGCACCACCAGGCCGCGACTTCTGGCACGACTCGGCATAGCGGCGATCCAGCCATTGGGCGAGCGCCGCCGGCGTGATCGTGCCGTCGAGCGCCGCGACAACCTCATGGGTGGCGGTGCGGAAGAAGTCGACGAAGCCGGGATAGGTCGGCCGCAGATAGGACCCGTCGAGCGTCGCCAGGGTGTCACGGAAGAAGCCATGCGTCTGCTCGTTCGCCGCCGGATCGGTCCAGACCGCGCGCGAGCCGGGCTGGCCGCCATGGGCGACGTAGCCGGTGCGCTGATACTCGGCCGAGCAGAGAAACAGCGCGTACTCGGCTGCCGCGTCGGGTGCTGCCGAGAACGTGCTGACCCCGATCCCCGCGCCACCAAGCAGCGCGCCGCGGGGCGGGCTGTTCGGGATGTTGCAGAACGCCAGGACCGGTGCCTCGCGCCGCGCCGCGTAGTTCACGTAGCCAAACGCGTAAGGCACGTAGACCACGTCGTCCTGGGTGATCATGTGGTCGTAGCAGGCGATCGGGTTCCAGGCCCGGGACTGAGGGTGAGCAAGCGCTGCCAGCTCGCGCAGCTCGCCGACGATCCGCTCGATGCTCGCCACCGGCAAGAACGCGCCGTCGGCACCGATCGTCTCGCCGGCACCGGCAGCGAGCGAGAACACAAGGCACATCGCATCGGTCGGCACCAGCGGCAGGCCGATCCATTGGCTGTCGCGGCGCAAGCTGCGCGCCAGGTCGAGCAGCTCCTGGCGGTTGGTCGGCGGTCGCTCGGCATGGGCGGCGAGAAGGTCGGGGCGAAACGCGGCAACTTGCGCCGCGGCGTCGATCGGCAGCGCCCATTGGCGACCGTCGGCCTGGTAGGAGCCCCAGGAGCCGCCAACGCTGTCCGCCTCGAAGCGTTGCCGCTCGGCCGCCGAAAGGTAGGCATCGAACGGCACCATCAAGCCGCCGGCAGCGATCTCGCCGACGAATGGATGGTCGAAGATCACGAGATCATAGCGGCGCAGCACGTCCTCGATCCGGCCTTCGCCGAACTCATACAGGCTGCGCCGGTCCCACACGATCCGCAGGTCGGGATGGCGCGCCCGATAAGGCGCGATGCTCGCTTCGAGCGGTCCCCAGCAACGCTGGTGATCCCACGCCAGGCCCCGGAGTTCGATCGCCGGTTCCTCCCTTGCCGGCTCGGTGCGGAGCCGTTACCGACAGGCTAGTCCGCCTTCGCATATATGCAAATCGTTTTTTGGGGTGCTTGAATGGGTCGGGCGGGCTTGCGTCCAGCCTGAGCGGGGCTTTGTCAAAGGGGTCATCCGCTTGGCACCGCGATTACGGCGGCGCAGTCGCCGGCTTTGATCAGGCCTGGGAAATGGCGTGCGGCCAGGATACCCGACAGGCCTGCCCGCAGCTCCAGCGGAGCGGCCCCGGTCCGGTCGATGGCGTGGATGCGCACCAGGACCTGGCCCTGGGCGACCGGCTCGCCCAGATCGACCATGGTCTCGACCATGCCAGCGTCCTCGGCGATGCAGAAGCAATCGCCGGATGGCATGTCCAGCCACTCGGTCGGCTGGCGATCAATGGTACCGGCGAGGATGCCGGCATGGCGCAGCAGGTTGAGCACGCCGCGCCGGGCGATCCGCACCGTCAGGGCGCGCGCCGTGCCCCCGCCGCCGAGCTCGGTGGTGACGAAGACCTTGCCCATCGCTTCCGCGGCGCTGTCGTACATGCCGGTCGCATCGAGCTCGATCATGCGCATGGAGTAGGGCGCCGCGAAGGCTTCGACCGCGGCGAAGGCCAGCTTTTCCTGCGCCTGGTCCGGCAGCCGGTGGGCGGCGCAGAACGGCACGAAGTCGAGTGTCTTGCCGCCGGAATGGCAGTCCAGCACGAGGTCGGCGCGCGGCAGCAGCTCCCGCTGGAAGTAGTCGGCGATCTTCTCCGTGACGGTGCCATCAGGCCGCCCGGGGAAGCTGCGGTTGAGGTTGCCGCGGTCGATCGGCGAGGTGCGCGTGCCGGCGCAAAAGGCCGGATAGTTCATGGCCGGCACGATGATCACCCGGCCGTTCACCGACTGCGGCTCCAGCCTGCGCGCCAGATCGAACAGCGCCAGCGGGCCTTCGTACTCGTCGCCGTGGTTGCCGCCGGTGAGCAGCGCGGTCGGCCCGGAGCCGTTGCTGCACACCGCGATCGGGATCATCACCGCCCCCCAGGCGGAATCGTCCCGGCTATAGGGCAGCCGTAGGAAGCCGTGCTGGCTGCCTGGCGCATCGAGATCGATCGTGGGCGAGATCGGCGACGGGCGCAGGCTGGTGCCGGACATCACCGTCTCAGTCCTTCACGAACAAATGTCTCGGCACGTCGGCCAGACATTCCACGCCCGTGTCGGTGATCAGGATCGATTCGGTGATTTCCAGCCCCATCGTCTCCAGCCACAGGCCAGTCATGAAATGGAAGGTCATGCCGGGCTGCAGCACGGTGCGGTCGCCGGAGCGCAGGCTCATGGTTCGCTCGCCCCAATCTGGCGGATAGGACAACCCAATCGGATAGCCGGTGCGGTTGTCCTTGACGATGCCGTGCCGCTGCAGAACCGCGAAGAAGGCGTGCGCGATGTCCTCGCAGGTGTTGCCCGGCCGGGCCGCGGCGAGGCCCGCATCCATGCCCTCCAAGGTCGCCCGCTCGGCATCGCGGAAGGCCTGGGTGGGGCGTCCGAGGAACACGGTTCGCGACAGCGGGCAGTGATAGCGATGATAGCAGCCGGCGATCTCGAAGAAGGTGCCTTCGTCCCGCTGCAGCGGCCGGTCGTCCCAGGTGAGGTGCGGCGCCGAGGCGTCAGCCCCGGACGGCAGCAGCGGCACGATCGCTGGATAGTCGCCGCCGATGCCGGTGACGCCACGGGTGCCGGCATCCAGGATCTCGGCGACGAGATCGCATTTGCGCATGCCGACTTCGATCTTGTCGACGATACGGGCGTGCATCGCTTCGACGATCCGGGCGGCCTTGCGCATGTAGTCGATCTCGGTCGGGCTTTTGACCGCTCGCTGCCAGTTGACCAGGGCGGTCGCATCGACGAAGCGGGCATTGGGCAAATGCCGGTGCAACGCGCCATAGGCCGCTGCTGTGAACCAGTAATTGTCCATCTCGACGCCGATTCTGAGCTGGTCGAGACGGCGGGTTGCCAGGATCTGCGCCAGGACGTCCATCGGGTGGCGCTCGGTCGACTGCACGTAGTGGTCCGGATAGCCGATGATTTGGTCGTGCCCGAGATAAGCGGTCCGCTTGGCGCCGTTGGCATCCTGGCCGCGGCCGAACCAGAGCGGCTCGCCGTCCGGCGGTATGATGACGGCCTGGTGCACGTAGAACGACCAGCCGTCATAGCCGGTCAGCCAGTTCATGTTGGACGGATCGCTGACGATCAGCAGCTCGATGTCCTTGGCGGCCATCGCCTGCCTGGTCTTGGCGAGACGCTCGGCATATTCGGCGCGGGTGAACTTGAGGGAGGACGTCATCGGTTGGCTGTCCCAATTGATCGGCCCCGGCCGCTCGAGCTCAGCTCTCGAACGGCTGGCCGGCGTGCATGGCGCGCGCCCGGTCGCGGGCAAGCGTGGCGATGGCGGTGTCCTGCGCGCCGGTGCCGGTCAGATCGGCAACGGTGACGGCATCAGGTGACGTGCGCCCGGGCTGCTGGCCGGCAACGATCGCGCCAAGCTCGGGAAACTCAGCCGCTTGGTCGATCAGCCCCGCGGCAATGGCGTGATGCAATTCGCCCAGGCGGCGAGTCTGGGTCAGCCGGTCGGCGACATAGAGGTCGGCGGCCAGCAGGACCTCCGGTGCCAGCTCGTTCTTGTGCTCCGCATCCGAGCCCATCGCGGTGATGTGCTGGCCTGGCGCCAGCCATGCGGCCTGCAGCAGCGGCGTGGCCGAGGGTGTCGTGGTGACGATGATGTCGGCGCCGGCGATCGCCTGGCGCGGATCGCGCTCGGCACGGACGTCAAGCCTGAGCCGCTGGCGCAGCTCGCTGGCGGCGGCCGCCGCCCGCGTGGCGTCACGTGCCCAGATCCTGGCGGCCGCGATCGGCCGGACCAGCGTCAGCGCTTGCAGCTGCAGCCGCGCCTGCGCCCCTGCGCCGAAGATCGCCGCCACGGAGGCGTCGGGACGGGCCAGATGCTGCGCCGCCACAGCACCCGCGGCGGCGGTCCTGATATCGGTCAGATAGCCGTTGTCGAGCAGCAGCGCCTCGACCAGCCCCGTCTCCGCCGACAGCAGCACCATCAGGCCGTTGACGCTCGGCAAGCCGCGCTTGGGGTTGTCGAAGAAGCCGGGGCTGATCTTGATGGCGAAGGCGTCGAGCCCCGGCAGGTAGGCCGTCTTGACGTCGACCTCGCCGCGATGCTCGGGGATGTCGAGGCGCAGAATCGGCGGCATGGCGACGGGCAGCGTCGCGAGCGCCCGGAACGCCTGCTCGACGCAGGCGACCGCGGCCAGATCGAGCGGCACGATCCGGCGCAGCTCCGCCTCGGTCAGGATGGTCATGCGGCTCATGCCGAGCGCTCCCCAGGCCACATCATGCCAGCGCAGACGATCCGCCGGTGCAGCGCCATGTCGATGTTGCCACCCGACAGGACCGCGACCGTCGGCCCGGTCAGCTCGACCTTGCCAGCGAGCAGTGCTGCGATCCCGACCGCGCCGGCACCCTCGACGATCTCGCGTTCATGCTCGTAGGCGTGGCGGATGCCAGCCGCGATTTCGTCTTCCGTCAGCAGCACGACGTCGTCGAGCAGCTGCTGGCAGAGCGCGAAGGTGAGGCGATTGTCGAGCCCGATGCCGCCACCCAGCGAGTCGGCAAGCGTCGGCACTTCCTGGACCTCGACCGGCTGGCCGGCTGCGAGGCTCGCCTGCATCGCGGCACCCCGCGCCATGGAGATGCCGATGATCCGGGTGGTCGGACGGCGGGCCTTGACGGCGGCTGCGATGCCGCCGGCCAAGCCGCCGCCTGACAGGGGCACCAGGATGGTCGCGACGTCCGGCAGCTGCTCGAGCAACTCGAGGCCGAGCGTGCCTTGGCCGGCAATGATCGCAGGATGATCGAAGGGCGGGATCATGACCAGGCCCGCCGTGGCCACCAGCCGCTCGACCTCGGCTTGCGCGTCATCCTGGCTGTCGCCGACGATCCGCACCTCGGCGCCCAGGCTGGCAATCGCGGCCACCTTGTTGCGCGGCACCAGCCGCGACATGCAGATCACGGCGTCGATGCCGAGCTGCCTGGCCGCATGGGCCAGGGCGCGGCCGTGGTTGCCGGTCGAGGCGGCGACCACGCCCCGCTGCTGCTCAGCGGCGCTGAGCGCGGCCAGCGCATTGGTGGCGCCGCGCAGCTTGAAGCTGCCGGTGGTCTGCCGGTGCTCGAGCTTGAGGTGGACCGGCATGCCGGTGAGCGCGCTCAGGCTGGGCGAGTCGGTCATCGCCGTCGTCACGACCTGGCCAGCAAGGCGCGCGCGGGCGGCTTCGATGGCGGCAAGGGTGATCGGCACGGCCATCAAGGAATCAAACGCCGGCATGGGCGGGCAGGGGCAGCGTCATCAGCAGGCCGAATTCGGGGTAGGCGGCAGCATCGCCGCACAGCCTGAGGCACTGCCAGGCGGTTGCCTGATTGCTGGTCACCACCGGCCGGCCGAGCGCGGCTTCCATCGCCGGCACGGCCGCGGCGGCGCGTAACGCCGTGCAGGACACGAACAGCGCCTCGGCGCTCGGCGCCATGGTCGCGCGCG
>CADEGR010000069.1:15660-21915 GCA_902826935.1 uncultured Alphaproteobacteria bacterium
CCGATGACGACGGCGGCCGAGGTGCAGGAATAGCAGATCGCATCCAGCGGCTCGTCGGGCAATATCAGGGCGGCGGCGGCGGTCAGGGCCGGCTGCATCTTGCGCAGATTGGCGGGCGTGGTCGGATTGGCGTAAGCGATGCGGGCGACATAGACGCCGATCCGCTCGCCCGGCAGCATCCGCTTGAAGTCGGGCTCGCTGGTGTGGTCGGTCGCCAGGATGATCAGCCCGATGCGCCTGGCCAGCAGCTGCCGGTCGAGCGGCGGGCGCTGGGTGATCAGCCGGATCTCGGGTAGCGGCGGCGTCATGGCCTAGTGCTCCACCCGGCCATAGCGCCGTTCCAGCCAGCGCAGCAGCATGACGGAGACCAGGCTGATCGCCAGGAAGAACACGCCCACCAGCGTCATCGGCTCGACATAGCGGTAGTAGGTGTTGGCCACGCTCTTCGCCTGGTTCATCAGCTCGAGCACGGTGATCGCCGAGAGCAGCGGGGTCTCCTTGAACATGGCGATGAAATAGTTGGCCAGCGCCGGGATCATCGGCGGGATCGCCTGTGGCAGGATGACGTGGCGCCAGGTCTGGACAGTGCCGAGGTTGCAGGCTTTGGCGGCCTCCCATTGGCCACGCGGCACGTTGTCGATGCCGGCGCGGTACACTTCCGCCGTGTAGGTGCCGTAATGCAGGCCGAGGCCGATCACGCCGGCCACCAGCGGCGGCAGCAGGATGCCGGCATCGGGCAGGACGTAGAAGATGAAATAGAGTTGGACCAGGAGCGGCGTGCCGCGAATGAACTCCGCGACGAAGCCGACCGTGCGCGCCAGCAGCCGGTTCGACGAGCGGCGAGCAAGCGCGATGGCGAGGCCGACCACGGCTGCCACGACCGTGCCGAGCAGGGTGGCCAGGATCGTGATCCGCACGCCGGCCAGCAACGTCGGCAGGATCTGACGGACGAACGCCCAATCCCATTCCATCAGACACGGATCCCGTCGAGGCCGCGCGCCAGGCGGCGCTCCAGCGCGCGCATCGCCCAGGCGATGACCACGGCCATCGCGAAGTAGAGCACCAGGATGGTGGCAAACGGCATCAGCGTGCTGCCGGTCTGGGCGCGCACGACCTGCGCCTGGAAGGTCATGTCGGTGAGCGAGATCAAGGAGACGACCGCGGTCGCCTTCAACAGCTCGATGGCGTTGTTGCCGAAGGTCGGCAGCATGACCAGCAGCGCCTGGGGCAGGATGATGTGCCGCATGGCCTGCCAGCGCCCGAGATTGAGCGCGATGCAGGCTTCACGCTGCTCCCAGCCGACCGACTGGACCGCGCCGCGCACCACCTCCGCCGCGTAGGCGCCGACATTCAGGCCGAGCGCGAGCACGCCCGCCTGCAGGGGCGTCAGCGACAGGCCGACGAAGGGCAGCACGAAGTACGCCCAGAACAGCTGCACGAAGATCGAGGTGCCGCGGAAGAACTCGATATAGAGGGTCGCCAGCGCCCGCACCGCGAAGAAGCGGGACAGCCGGCCGAGCCCGGCGATGAACGCCATGACCAGGGCGAGCGCCGAGCCCATCAAGGTCAGCTCCAGGGTGACCACTGCACCCTGAAGGATGAGCCCGAGATAGCCGGACCATTCGGTCATGACTGGCATGGCCCGGTCTGGTCAGGAGCGCCGGAGCCGCGCGGGGCGCGCCTGACCAAGCTCCGGCTGATCGCGTGTTGGCGCATGCGCGTTGCCATCGGTTCGCTGGCGCAGGTCACGTCGAGCAACCCTGATGGCGGGCCGCCTGCGCTACATCGCGGCGCAGAGCTTGTCCCGCGTGGTCGACATCGCGGCCGCCGCCGAGAAGCCGTAAGGCTCGATGATCTTCGCGAACTCACCCGACTCCTTCAGCTTTGCCAGCTCGGCGTCGTAGGCGTCGCGCAGCGCCTCGTCGCCGCGCGCGAAGGCGGCACCGTCGCAATAGACCGGCGCGCCGACGACCGGCGCCACCACCTCGAGATCCGGGTCGTTGGCCTTCTTGACCAAGTCGTTGATCGACAGCACCGGCAGCGAGTAGGCATCGATCCGGCCGTCCTGCAGCATCTTCAAGCCGCTTTGGCCATCCGGCACCACGATCACCCGTTCACGTGGGACGCCGGCATCGAGCGACAGCTTCTCCTCGGTGCCGCCGCCCGGCGCGCCGATCGTGGCGCTCGCATCCTTGGCCACATCGGCGTAGCTCTTGAAGCCCTTGGGATTGCCCTTCTTCACCAGCATCGCTTCCGCATCGCACAGGATCGGCTCCGAATAGGCGACGGCGGCACAGCGCTCGGGCTTCATGAAGAGCCCCGCGGTCACCACGTCGAATCGGCCGGCCATCAGGCCTGGAATCATCGCGCCATATTCGGAGATCGAGGCGACGATGTCGGCCACGCCCAGGCGCTTGAAGATCTCCCGGGCGACGTCCGGTGCTGCGCCTGAGACCTTGCCGTCGGCGGCGACGGCGGTATAGGGCGGCTCGTTGGCGATCGCGACGCGCGCGAACCCTTGCGCCCTCAGCGCCTCGAGCTTGCCTTCGTCGGCCGCCACCGGCAGCGCGCCGGCGAGGCATAAGGCGAGCGCGGCGCATGCGGCCCGGCCGAGCGTTCCAGTGTCCTGCATCGTTGCCACTCCTTTGCTTCTCTGTTTTTCGGCGCGGGCGGCTAGACCATCCGCGCGGGCGCTCAAACGCGATGACCGGCCGCGATGATCTTGCGCAGGAAGGTCTGCGTGCGCTCCTGCTTCGGCTGGCGGAAGATGTCATCGGGCTTGCCTTCCTCGACGATCCGGCCCCGGTCGAAGAACAGCACGCGGTCCGCGAAATCATGGGCAAAGCCCATTTCGTGGGTGACCAGCAGCATGGTCATGTCGGTCTCCGCCGCCAGCTTGCGCATGACGTTCAGCACCTCCTCGACCAGCTCCGGATCGAGCGCTGAGGTGATTTCGTCGAACAGCATGATCTTGGGCGCCAAGGCGAGGGCGCGCGCGATGGCGACGCGCTGCTTCTGGCCGCCCGAGAGCTGGGCTGGCATCTTCTTTGCCTGGTCGGCCAGGCCGACCATCTCGAGCAGCGCCATCGCCTGCTGCTCGGCGGCCGGGCGCGCCATGGCCTTGGTCAGCATCGGTGCCAGGGTGACGTTGTCGATCACCGACTTGTGCGGGAACAGGTTGAACAGCTGGAAGACCATGCCGATCTTCTGCCGCATCCTGGCCAGATGGCGCTCGTCGGCCGGCCGCAGCTCGCTGTTTCGTGGCATGTGATAGAGCTGCTCGCCGTCGATCCGGATATGGCCGCTGTCGATCCGCTCCAGGGTCATCAGGATCCGCAGGATGGTCGTCTTGCCGGAGCCGGACGGGCCGATCAGGGCCAGCTTCTCGCCCGGCATGACCTGCATCGACAGGCGGTCCAGCACCTTGATGCTGCCGAAGCTCTTCGAGATGGCGTCGAGCTCGATGATCGGCTCGGGCATGCACGTCTCCGTCCGGAGCGCCTCTGCCATCACGATGCGGATGGCCCAAAATCAAGTCAATTCGAAAATCGTCTCATGACATTGCAGAGAGCACGCCCGAAGGCGTGGTCCGGGATCAGATCGCTAGCAGCAGATGCTCGGGATCGCCCTGCAGCAGCTGGGTGACGATGCCCAGCCCGGTGCGCAGCTCGTCCTCGGTGGTCGAGCCCAAGGCAATCCGGACGGCTGGCTGCCAAGGCGCGGCTGCGATGCGAAACGAGGTGCCGGGCGCGATCGCCACGCCCTGCAGCCGCGCCTGGGCCACGAAGCTGTCCTCGATCCGGCCGCCCGGTAGCGGCAGCCAGAGATGCAAGCCGTCCCGATAGGCGCGGTACTCGGTCTGGCCCAGCACCTGGGCGGCGATGTCGAAGCGTCGCCTGAGGGCCGCCCGCTGCCAGCGGACCAGCTCCATCGCGGTCCCGTCGACGACCCATTTGGAGGCGATCTCGGCGACCAGAGGGGTCGCCATCCAATTGGTCACCAAGTGCCGGTTGGCAACCGCGGCGACATAGCGGTCGGGCACCGCCAAATAGCCGATGCGCAGCCCCGGCACGGTGATCTTGGTGAAGCTGGTGACGTAGAGGGTGCGCTCCGGCGCGAAAGCCGCGACCGGTGCCGGCCGGGTTTCGACCAGCGGGCCCAGCACGTCGTTCTCGATGATCGCGAGGTCGTGCCGGCGTGCAACCGCCGCAATTGCCTCGCGGCGGGCAGCGCTCATCATGGTGGCGGTCGGATTGATCACCGTGGGCTGCAGAAACACCGCGCGGAGGCTCGAATGGCGACATGCCTCGGCCAGAGGCTCGGGCATCAGGCCGAGATCGTCGATCGGCAGGCCATGCAGATTGAGGCCCAGATACCGGGCGAGCGGCACCAGCGTGTGGTGTCCGATCGCCTCGGTCGCAACGTTCGAGCCAGGCGGCGCGGCACTCATCAGCGCCACGGTCATGGCCGCGGTGGCACCGTTGGTCAGGCAGATATTGGCGGGCGCCAAAGCGAGCCCACAGTGCTGCAGCCACTCGACCGCAGCCATGCGGTGGCGCGGAAAGACCATGTTGGGCCGGAACGACAGCGCCGAGTTCGCCGGCAAGGCGTCAGCGAGCCAGGCCAGCGCCTCCTTGAGCCGGGCCAGATGCAGCGGCTCGCAGACCGGCTTCAAGATCGACAGATCGATGACCTCGACCGGACGCTCGGGCAGATAGGGTGGCTCCGGTTCACGTCGCTGGGTCTGGACGAAGCTGCCACGGCCGGGCTGCCCGGTGATCAGCCCGCGCCGGATCAGCTCCTCATAGGCGCGGCTGACGGTTTGCACCGACAGCTTGAGGTCGTGGGCCAGCTTGCGATGGGCCGGCAAGCGCGCACCCGGCGGCAAGCGGCCGTCGTGAATGGCGCGAGTGATCTGGTCGGCCAGCGACAGATACGCTGGACGCTGGATCAGCGAGGCATCGGGACGCCAGAATGTCATGACATATTAGGTGTGCGAATCAGTCCAATTGGCAATCGAATTGGGGCATCGTCATACGGAGCCAATTTTGCGTGGCGCGCAGCAGCCCCCAGAGAGCGCATGTCGGGGTCTGTGCTATCTGAGCATCTGATTCAAAGCTAAAATGTGGAGGAAAGCTTGAATTGATCAGTGTCGCGCAACGATCAATGGCCCGTGGATCGCGCTGCTTTTGCCTGGTAAGGTGGAAGATTACGGCGCGACCGCGGACAATCGTCGTTTTGTCGAGGTGCAAGAACGCGGCCCCCTTCAAGCGTAACGACCAGCTGCGAAGGCGCTGCTGATCTGAGTCATCGCCTCTCCCGCTCCGGCATCGCCGCCAACCTCGCCGACAACAGCCAAGAAGCTGGACACTCCTATTAGCCTCGCCAATTCCGGTGTGATTTGCTTCGATCGCTGTATTGCGGGAGGGAATGAAGCATGTCGGAACAACCGGGCTTGCTCGATGTCGATGACCGGCTGCGGCGGCTAAGTGATCTGGGCCATCAGCTCGAGGCCTATGCTGGCACGGTCGACTTCGAGCTCTTTCGCTCCGAGCTCGAGGCGGCGTTGAATTATTCGGACGGAGCCAAGGATGGCCGGCCGCCTTACGATCCGGTCATGATGTTCAAGATCCTGGTGATCCAGGCGCAGAACAACCTTTCCGACGAGCGCGCCGAGTTCCTGATCAGCCGGCCGAGGGCGTCCATTTACCGGTCAAAATGACGATGTATGACGAAGTTGACGCCATGAGTGGGTTGTGGGCGTACTGCAAGCCCGCTCGGTTGGGCGCTCATCTGCCGCCCTGTCGGCGACTTGATGGCTGTCACGCCATCGCCGCTTGCCTTTCGAACCAGACAAGCCGCTTGAGGTTATAGGCCAGGTTGGCGAGGCCGATCTTGGTTCTGGCGCGGTCCAGCCCGATGGTGCGGATGAACAAGCCCATCTGATCCTTCTGCACGGCAAAGACCCGCTCGACGCCGGCACGAACCCTGCCGCGGGCCGCATTCGCTTTCGCCCGCTTCCGACTGAGCGGTTTGCCGGGAGAGCGGCGGAAGTGGATCTTCGAGACGAAGCCCTGGCGATCGAGGTGATGCTCGTTCTTGCCCGAGCGATAGGCGGTGTCCGCCCAGACCGAACTCGCCGTGTTGGTCTTGTCGAGCAGCTCGCGGAAGCGGCGCGTGTCGTGCTCGGCAGCCGCGGCGCCGCGACGATCGAGGCATCGATGATCTGGCCCGACATGGCGAGATAGCCGGCGT
>CADEGR010000070.1:0-2029 GCA_902826935.1 uncultured Alphaproteobacteria bacterium
GGCCAAGGGGCGCAATGACTCTGAGCGGCGGAGCTGGCCTGGAGGCATTTTGGTTCTGGGCCAAAACCGCAGGCAATGCGAACGCCGCGGGACGGCAATTGCTACAGCGTCGACAGCGGCACGACCGCGGAACTCTGGCTGCCCCTGACCAGTGCTGCTCCGAAAGTGGAAGGTCTCCCTTCTGGTCACCGACTATTCGATGCCACGAATGACTAGTGCCGAGCTCGCGCTAGCCACTCGCCAGCTCCGGCCTGAACTGCCGATCCTGCTCGCCTCAAGCTATGCTGACATGCCATCGAATGCCGATATCGGCCTCCCGCGGCTCAGCAAACCCCACTAGCAGCACCAGCTCGCAGACGAAGTTACCAAGGTTCTGTGCCCCGATGGGCGCTTAGAGCTGGCGCTGGCAGCGCCTGATCGAAATCCAGCACCTACCCCTAGGTACGCGCGTTGGCGATGCGACCTGCGCGTCCACTACCCTTCGCCGAACCGAAGCCGCGACCGCTCCCGAGCCTTGGCGGCTTCGGTCTCGCGATCGCGCGGTGGTGCACCGGTCGAGAGACTCTTCATCAGGGCGCTGGCCGCACGTGTCACTTCCTCGACGGCTTGATCGAATGCAGCTTCGTTCGCTTGCGAGGGCTTGTTGAAGCCGCTCAGCTTGCGGACGAACTGCAGCGAGGCAGCGTGAATTTCCTCCTCGGTAGCCGGAGGGTCGAAATTGAACAGCGTCTTGATGTTTCGGCACATCAGCGTATCCGGCGTTGCCAGGTCATTGAGATGTGCTTGCGTTGGCGCCTCGGCGTTGGCCGACATAGCAAACGATCGCGCCTGGGTTAAAGATGCCTCCGGATCTAGCCGTTGTCCGACACCCCCCAGCACGTCGTAAACTGCAGCATCTACTCGACTTATGGGCTCACGACGCTTACAGATCCTTCTGCCTCAGGTAGATTCTCGGACTGTGTCGATGCGTGCCCTCATTGCGTCAAGCGATCGCGATCTCGTATCCATCATCGCCGCGCCGTTATCAGCAGCAAGCCACATTATCGAAACCGTCCGTGACGGACAAGACGCTGTCGATATGATCTGCAACTATGATTTCGACATCGCATTGCTCGGCAGCGAGCTTAAGCAAATTCGATGCGCTGACGTAATTGGCCGCATTCGCTCTGCAGATATGCGAATGCCTGTGCTTATAATTAGTGAGGACAATACAGATGCCAAAGACAGGCTAGGTCGGCGACGAGGCATTTTATTCCGATTCGTTCCGGATGCTTGCTGATCACGCCAATTGATGGAGCAAGTCGAATAAAGCGGCCCAGAAAACAGCGTGTACTACAATGCTACTAGTTGAAACACTGAAGTCAATAATCCCACCCTCGTCGGTCAAGCTTAAGGGATAACTACACGTTCTCCTACTAAAAGTAGCGATACGGCAACCACCGTTCACCAAGCCTGTGCACCTGAGCAACAACGTGCCAGTAGGTTATCGTTGCTGACACGATTGGATCAGACGACTGCTTCGAGTCGGCGTCCTGTTCGTTCTACATAACGGTAGATCGCTGCCTACAGGCTAGGGATCGTGGAGATCGAGTTCGATCCCAGTCCCTCTCCCTCACCCGACGGAATTTCGAAACACTATTTGGACAGGAATCGTCTAACACACTGCTTTTACAATGGAAAAGTGCCTGCCCTCTTTTCGGCGTTAGGGGGCAGGCAACGGAGAAGGAGGGCCGGAGAGACCCAAAATGGGCTGAAGCTGGCGCCGACCGCTGGGCAGGCCATTCCGGAAAAGTCTTTTATATCAGGTGGTTTTGGCCACCCTGCCCCGCGGCGGGAGACCGGTCCGCTGGGCGGGTGGGATTCGACTCGAGAGGGACAGCCCTGCAAATAGGCATCGCTCGTGGGTCACCTTTCCATCTCCTCATCGCGGGCACGCTGGTGAAGGAATGTGGCCTGCTGGCGCTTGGTTGCGATCGTTCCTCGCGCCGGCCGTGGCGAAGCGGGACCGCGCGGTCGAGGCTTTCATCGA
>CADEGR010000070.1:2039-21693 GCA_902826935.1 uncultured Alphaproteobacteria bacterium
TGCTGGCGCTGGATTTGCTCATGGTCCTGCGCGCGCGCTTGGTGGCGGGCGCGGGAGGCGAGCCACGCTTCGCGGCGCTGCTGGTTGTGCTCGGCCCAGCGTTGGCGATAGGCCTGCTGCTCCTGGTGATACTGGCCAAGCGTGCTGGCGCGGGCGCGCAAGTAACGCTCGCGGCTGACGTGAACTGCTTGATCTTGCCCTGCCGCCAGGCCTGCCCTTTGCTTGCCAGCCCAGGCCTCGACCTGCGTGCAGAGGCGGCTGCGCTGGTCGGCGTGCTACCGGCGCAAGGCGTCCAGCCGGGTCGAGCGCGAGGCGGCTGCCCACAGCGTCTGACCGATACGACCAGCAGCGCTCGCGGCGGTCCGACCAGCGGCATAGGCGTTCCATCATCGCCCGAGCAAGGAGCGCTCGCGCCAGGCAACCGTCTGGCGCTGCTCGCATTGTAGTGCGGCCAGCCCTTGCAACTCGGTCTTCATCCGCTGCCGAATCTCTTGTTCGAGGGTCGCCCCCTCGGCCCGATGCGTCGCCCGTTGCCGGCTGCGCTCATGCCGGTAATCGGCGGCGAGATTGGTGAGCTCACTGCGGTAGTGTTCATGCATCGCCCGGCCCAGCGCGGCCAGCTCGGCCGCCTGGCGGCGCTGCGCCGCCTGCAGCAGCTCCGCGGCGGCCTTGGCATCCCGGTTGTCGTTGCCCACCTGCGCGGCAAGGCGCGCTGGCTCGATCATGGCGCGGGGCTGGCTGGCCCGATCCTTGACGGCGTGACCTTGCTCCCGCTCGGCATTGCGCGCGACCCGCTCCTGGCACCAGATCCGGCCCTGGCGCGCTCCCAATCCTCGGCCCAGCGGGACAGCTTCAGCTGCTGGCGGCCGGTGGCATTGAGCCTTCCATCGGCCGGGCTGACCCGGTTGACGATCAGATGCAGATGGGGATGGCGCTGATCGCGGTGGCAGACGATCAGCGCCTGGCGATCGGCGATGCCCAGGACCACGAGGCTTTCTCTTGCCGCCTGCAGCATCGTGGCCTGGCTCGGCCGCTCGTCCGGATGCCATGACAGCGAGTAGGTCTGGACCACCTGATCGGAGCTGCGGCCGGACGCCTTGATCCCGGCGGCCGCCTTGAGCGCGGCCTGATCCAGGGCGGTGCCGGCCATGACCTTGAGCGCGCGGCCAGGGTCCTGAGTGCCGAGATTGATCGTCTCGGTCCAGGCGACCCGTTCGGCAGTGCTGGCGTCCTTGTCATGCAGGTAGTAGGCGCCGGCCCCTTTGAAGCTGGTGCCGCGGGCGGCCAGCCTAGCGATCATGGCGGTCGAGCCGTGCGGTCAGGCGGTCAAGCCGCGCGAGCAATAGCTGCAGCTGGCGCGCGATCTGGGCGCTCAGCCCGCCCTGGCCATGGGCATGGCGGGTCAGCTGGTTGAGGTTGACGCCGATCCGGGTCAGCGCCCCCAACAGGCGCAGATCGAGCTGCTGCCGATCTGCCCGCGCGCGCACCAGCACCGGCCCTGCAGGGCCAGCCCTCGGACATAGCTGCCCGGCCGCAGCCCAACCGCCTGGGCCGCCTGCTCGAGCCGGGCCAGTTCATGGGCGGTGAGGCGGAGGTTGAGCTGCGCCGCCCGGCGCTCGAGCATGGGCTTGTTGGGACGGGCAATGGCACGGGTCTCCAGCGGTCTGCGCCCCCAAGCTACGCGTCGGGGGTCGCCACAACACAGCTCGCTCGCCAAAACGATCGGTGGTCGGACGCGAGCTGGCCGTCTAGACGGAGCAGCCGGCCATTTTCCTGCCGCACCACCGTCCGAAGCGCTGCGGCACTGCCGT
The DNA here is from genome assembly GCA_902826935.1 of uncultured Alphaproteobacteria bacterium. Classification (GTDB taxonomy): domain Bacteria; phylum Pseudomonadota; class Alphaproteobacteria; order Geminicoccales; family Geminicoccaceae; genus CADEGR01. The sequence goes on from CADEGR010000070.1 coordinate 3,851, forward strand.
TTTTGCTAGCAAGAACCCATCTGGCTACCCGTCCTGCCAGCCGCCTGCCCAAGCGCAGCGCCGGGTGGGCAGGCGGTGTGTGTCCGCTGACCTCGCTGGCGCACCGGCCTCGCAATGGCACAAGAATTTTACCCACCGGATGCAGGAAAATACCCCCCTGCTGCGTCTTAGGGCCAACCGGACGCCAGGCCGGCAGCAGCTGTGGAGGCCAGGGACTGTGGCGACCCCGCGCACTGCGCCCAGCTCGGCCCGTCGGGCCTGCCCGCGCTGCACGCCTGGCGACGTTGGCTATGGCCAGCCGCTCGCCGGTCCCCGGCCGGAGCCGCCGCCCATGAGCGGCGATCCGGACCTCGCCGTGCTCGATGAACTGGGCGTGACGGTGGTCGCCCGCGCCATGACCATCAGCCGGGAATCGGTCCGCCAATGGCGGCGCCGGGGCGTCATCCCCGCAGCGCGCCGCCAGGAGCTGCGCCAGCTGGCCAACGCCACGCCACCGCCGCCGGGCATGGCGCCCGCTTGGCCAAGCGGCTTGGCCAAGGCGACGAGCAACCGAGCGAGGCACGCCTGACCGGCACGCTGGCCCGCGCCCAGGTCGATCTGGCCATCGCGGAACGGGAGGCTGCCGGGGCGGCGCGGCGGGCCGAGCGCTGGGCCGCCGTCGCCGCGGAGGCAGCCACGGAGGACACTGCGCTTCGCGGCTACGGCCTGCGCCTGGCGGCCTTGGGCGCGCTCGACTTCCCGATTTTGACCATGGCGTTCGTCGACGTCGCCGAGGTCAGCCCGATCACGGCCGCCGGCTCGGCGATCGCCCTGTCCCTGTTCCTCGTCCTCGGCGCCCATCTCCTTGGCAGCACCCTGCGCTCCGCCGCCGGCTACCTGCCCAGCTGGAGCCGCGCTGGCCGTCATAGCACCGGCCGCCATTCTGATCGGCCATAAGGCGTAAGCAAGGACCTTTAAGTCGACTTGTTGCCCATGTGTTGCCCAGAGCGTAAAGCTAGGCAACAGAAAGAAAGAACACGCTAGTAACTCATTGAACTTATTGGTAGGCGCGCAGGGACTCGAACCCTGAACCCGCTGATTAAAAGTCAGCTGCTCTGCCAATTGAGCTACGCGCCCGCCGGGTCAGCTGGGGCTATGGCGGCCGATCATCACCATGGCGGGCGTTAGGTCAAGCGCTCTGGCGCCTCGCCCTGGCTAGACCGGCTGAGCGGCGGCAAAGGCGGCGCGAAAGCTGGCCAGGCGGCCGTCGGCGATGGCTTGGCGCAGATCGGCCATCAGGGTCTGGTAATAGTGCAGATTGTGCCAGGTCAGCAGCATCGAGCCCAGGATCTCCTTGGCCTTGACCAGATGATGCAGATAGGCCCGGCTGTGCTGGCGGCAGGCGTAGCAGGAGCAGCCGGGATCAAGCGGCGCCGGATCCTCGGCGTGGCGGGCATTGCGCAGATTGAGGGGCCCCTGCCCGGTCCAGGCTTGGGCGGTCCGGCCGGAGCGGGTTGGCAGGACGCAGTCGAACATGTCGACGCCGCGGGCGACCGCGCCTACGATGTCGGCGGGCTTGCCGACCCCCATTAGATAGCGCGGCCGGTCGGTCGGCAGGGCCGGCACGGTCACCTCCAGCGTCTTGAACATCAAGGCCTGCGGCTCGCCGACCGCGAGGCCGCCGAGGGCGTAGCCATCGAAGCCGACGCCGGTCAGGGCGGCGGCGGATTCCAGCCGCAGCGCTGGGTCCACGCTGCCCTGGACGATCCCGAACAGGCCATAGCCCGGGCGCGGCCGGAAGGCCTGCTTGCAGCGCTCGGCCCAGCGCATCGAGCGGCGCATCGCCTGGGCGGCGGCCGTGGGCTCGATCGGAAAGGGCGGGCATTCGTCCAGGACCATGGTGATGGTCGAATCCAGGAGATCCTGGATCTCGATCGCGCGCTCCGGCGTCAGCTCGTGGCGCCGGCCATCCAGATGCGAGGCGAACACCACGCCCTGCTCGGTGAGCTGGCGCCGATCGGCCAGCGACATCACCTGATAGCCGCCGGAATCCGTCAGGATCGGCGCTGGCCAGGCCATGAAGCGATGCAGGCCGCCCAAGCGCGCGATCCGCTCGGCGCCGGGCCGCAGCATCAGATGATAGGTGTTGGCCAGCACGATCTCGGCGCCGGTGGCGCGCAGCATGTCGCCGGTCATGGCCTTGACCGTGGCCGCCGTGCCGACTGGCATGAACGCCGGCGTCTCGATGCTGCCATGGGCGCTGTGCAGCCGGCCTCGCCGGGCCGGCCCATCCTGCGCCAGAAGCTCGAATTGCATGGCTTGCCCTGGTCCCTGCGCTGCCGGTTGACCGGCCGGCCGAGACCTATGGGCATCGCCAGCCGGCCAAGGCATAGCGCATCCTGGCCACCAGCGCGACCGGCTAGCGCCCACCATCACCGGCCGAGGCCACCCTGCAGGCTGGTGCTGCGACCAGAGGCGGCTATGCTGGGCGGACTTTGGGAGGCGGGCTCTTGCATGCTTGGTTCCATGAGGCTCTGCGCAGCCTGATCGCGGCGGCCTGGCTGCTGGTCGCCGGCAGCGCCGCGGCCGAGCCGATCACCTGGAAGATGCAATGCCTGGGTCAGGAGGGCTCGCTGCCGCTCGCCCAGTTCCGCGCCTTTGCCGAGCGGCTCGAGGCCGCGTCGGCCGGCCGGCTGGCGATCGAGGTCCTGCCGGCCGGCGCCGTGGTGCCGAGCAGCGAGACCCCGGCCGCGATCGCGGCCGGACTGCTGCAGGGCCATTACAACGCGCCGGCGTTCTTCGCGGCGGCGGATCCGGCCTTCGCCCTGCTCGGCGACACCGGGGCCGCCTATCTCGATCCGGTCCAGCGCGATGGCTGGTTCAAGGAGGGCGGCGGCCTGGCGCTCGCGCGGCAGGTCTATGCCCGGCATGGCCTGATGCTGATCGGGCCGCTGTACTGGCCGGCCGAGTGGCTGCCATCGGCGGTACCGCTGGCCCAGCCCGCCGATCTCGCCGGGCTGCTGGTCCGAGCCCCGGAAGGCCTGGTCGGCGATCTGCTCCGCGCGGCCGGCGCCCAGGTCGTCCCGCTGCCGGGCGGCAGCGTCGCCGATGCGCTCGAGAATGGCGAGATCGACGCTGCCGACTGGTCGACGCTCGGCCAGAACTGGAGCTCCGGCCTGTACCGGGCCGGCCGCCACAACATCATGCTGCGGCACTCCATGACGGTCACCGAGCTCACGGTCGGCACGGCCAGCTGGGCAGCCTTGCCCCAGGATCTCAAGAATCTGGTGGAGCATGAGGTCGCAGCGTTCTCGGAGCGCCTGCGGGCCGCGTTCCAGGCCGAGGAGGCGGCGCTGGCGCCCAAGCTCGAGGCGCTAGGGGTCGGCACGCTGGTCTGGGACCAGGCGGCTGCTGGCGAATTCCGCCGCTTGATGGTCGAGGTCTGGCAGAGCTGGCGCGCGCGCGATGCCGCCAGCGCCCAGATCATCGACAGCCAGATCGCCTATCTGCAGAAGCTGGGCCTGCTCTAGTCACGCGCCTGGCGTGCATCTTGCTTGCTCCGCCGGCAGCACCTCGATGCCATCTTGGGAGCCGACGCCATGAGCACGCAGGTCCATCCCGTCGACCAGATCCTGCCGGCGCCGCGGCTCCTGCCGCTGGCCTTGCAGCATGTGCTGGTGATGTACGCTGGTGCAGTCGCGGTGCCGCTGATCATCGGGCGGGCCTTGCAGCTGCCGCCGGAGGCGGTGGCGTTCCTGATCAGCGCCGACCTGTTTGCCTGCGGCCTCGCGACCCTGGTGCAATGTCTGGGGTGGCCGGGCGTCGGCATCCGGCTGCCGGTGATGATGGGCGTCACCTTCGCCTCGGTCGGGCCGATGCTGGCGATGGCGGCAGCGCCCGAGGTCGGGCTGCTCGGGATCTACGGCGCGGTCATCGCGGCCGGCATCTTCGGCATCCTGGTGGCGCCCTTGATCAGCCGCCTGCTGCCGCTGTTTCCGGCGGTCGTGACCGGCACGATCATCCTGGTGATCGGCATCTCGCTGATGCGGGTCGGCGTCAACTGGGCGGGCGGCGGCCTGCCGATGCTGACCAAGGTCGTGGACGGGGTGCCAACCAGCGTGCCCAACCCGGCCTATGGCCAGCTCCAGGGCCTTGGCATCGCGCTGTTCGTGCTCCTGGTGATCCTGGCCCTGATCCGCTGGGGCCAGGGCTTCGTCGCCAATGTCGCGGTCCTGCTCGGCATCGTCGCCGGCGCGGTCCTGGCGGGCCTTCTGGGCATGATGCATCTGGACAAGGTCGCGGCAGCGCCCTGGTTCGGCCTGATCCTGCCGTTCCATTTCGGCCTGCCCGAGTTCCACCTCGTCCCGATCATCACGATGTGCATCGTCATGATCGTGGTGATGATCGAATCGCTTGGCATGTTCCTGGCGCTGGGCACCATGACCGAGCGGCCGGTCGACCAGGCGGCGCTCAGCCGCGGCCTGCGCGCGGACGGGGTCGGCACGCTGCTCGGCGGCATCTTCAACACCTTCCCCTACACCTCCTTCTCGCAGAATGTCGGCCTGGTCGGCGTCACCGGCATCCGCTCGCGCTGGGTGACGATCGTGGGCGGGCTGATCATGCTGGCGCTGGGTCTGCTGCCCAAGATGGCGGCCCTGGTCGAGGCGGTGCCCCAGGTGGTGCTGGGCGGCGCCGGCCTGGTGATGTTCGGCATGGTCGCGGCGACCGGCGTGCGCATCCTGGCCACCGTCGATTTCGCCGCCAACCGCTTCAATCTGTTCATCGTCGCGCTCGCGGTCGGCTTCGGCATGATCCCGCTGGTCGCGCCCAACTTCTTCAAGCAGCTGCCCCATGCCCTGCATCCGCTGCTGGAATCCGGCATTCTTCTCGCGGCGCTGGTGGCCGTGCTCCTGAACGCGTTCTTCAATGGCATTGGCAGCCTGGCAGGCGCGCGCGCCGAGGCGAGCGCGGCCGCGGCGGCAAGCGAGCACGTCTGACCGGCCCCGGCGGGCGGCGGTACCCTGGTCCGCCGGCGCCGGCCAGCACGCGAATAACGGTTGGCAGCGGCCAGTCCGGGCGGTACCCCTAGCTCAGAATCAAACCTGAGCCAGGGAGTATCGATCATGCGTTCCGGATTGGCCAAAGCGGCCGTGCTGGCGGCTGCGCTCGGCTTGGCCGCGCCAGCCCTTGCCCAAGACGTCAACATCATCGTGGTCAGCCACGGCCAGGCCTCCGACCCGTTCTGGTCGGTGGTCAAGAACGGGGTCAGCCAGGCCGCCAAGGATTATGGCGTCAATGTCGACTACCGGGCGCCCGAGACCTTCGACATGGTCGCCATGGCGCAGCTGATCGACGCCGCGGTCAACCAGGAGCCCTATGGCCTGATCGTGTCGATTCCGGACGCCGACGCGCTCGGGCCGTCGATCCAAAAGGCGGTCGACGCCGGCATCAACGTGATCTCGATGAACTCCGGCTCGGATGTCTCGAAGTCGCTGGGTGCTCTGCTCCATGTCGGCCAGGAAGAGCTGGATGCCGGCCGGGCGGCCGGTGCCGAGCTGAAGGCGATGGGCGGCACCAAGGGCCTGTGCATCAACCAGGAGGTTGGCAATGTGGCGCTCGATCAGCGCTGCCAGGGCTTCACCGAGGGCTTCGGCGGCGCGGTGACGGTGCTGCCGGTGACCATGGATCCGGGCGAGATCACCGCCAAGGTGACGGCCGCGCTGGATAGCGATCCGGAGATCAACACGATCCTGGCGCTGGGCGCCTCGACCGCCGGCGAGCCGGCACTGGCAGCGCTCGAGCAGGCCGGCAAGACCGCCGACATCAAGCTCGCCAGCTTCGATCTGTCGCCGAACTTCCTGCAGGCGATCGTCGACGGCAAGGCCGCCTTCGCGATCGACCAGCAGCAATATCTGCAAGGCTACCTGCCGGTCGCCTTCCTGTCGCTCCAGGCCAAATATGGCCTGATGCCCGGCGGCAACGTGCCGTCCGGCCCGAACCTGATCACCAAGGAGAAGGCCGCCCAGGTGATCGAGCTGAGCAGCCAGGGCATCCGCTAGAGCCCAGCCGGGCGCTGACCATGCCATGATGGCGCCACGCGGACGAGCCGGGGCCAGCTTGCTCCGGAGCGCGCGTGGCGCCATCCTGCCCAAATAAGAACCAACGGCGCGTCATCAGGGAGACGGTCATGGCGGATGCAAGCGGCGCCCTTGCCACGGGAAAGCGCGACGAGCGGATCAAGGACATCTCGTTCGGCGCGCGGCTGATGCGCCGGCCCGAGCTCGGCGCGATCGCCGGGCTGGTGCTGATCACGCTGGCCTTCCTGACCATGGCCAACAGCACGATGTTCACGCTCTCGGGCGTGATCACCTTCATGTCGCCGGCGGCCCAGCTCGGCATCCTGGCGATCGGGGCGGCCCTTTTGATGGTCGGCGGCGAGTTCGACCTGTCGGTCGGCTCCATGGTCGCCTTCGCCGGCCTGATGTTCGGCGCCTGCCTGACCGCGCTGCATCTGCCGCTCTGGCTGGCGATCATCCTGACCTTCGCCTTCGCGGCGGCGTTCGGGGCGTTGAACGGCCAGCTGGTGCTGCGCACCGGCCTGCCCTCCTTCATCGTCACCCTGGCCTTCCTGTTCATCTTCCGCGGCCTGACCCTGGTCGGCCTGAAATGGGCGACCGGCGGCTCGACCCAGATGCGCGGCATCCGCGAGGTCGTCCAGGGCAGCCCGCTGCTCGAGCTGTTCGGCGGCGAGGCCTTCACCGGCCTGTTCGAATGGCTGGCCCGGATCGGCCTGATCGACGCCTTCAAGAACGGCCAGCCCAAGGTCACCGGCCTGCCGGTCGACATCCTGTGGTTCATCGGCCTTGCCATCCTCGCCACCTACATCCTGACCCGGACCCGGATCGGCAACTGGATCTTCGCCGCCGGCGGCGACGCCACGGCCGCACGCAACTCCGGCGTGCCGGTCAACCGGGTCAAGACCGCGCTGTTCGTGACCACCGCCTGCTGCGCTGCCCTGGTCGCGATCCTGACCGTGCTCGACACCGGCTCGACCGACGCCCGGCGCGGCTTCCAGAAGGAGTTCGAGGCGATCATCGCCGCGGTCATCGGCGGCTGCCTCCTGACCGGCGGCTACGGCTCGGTGGTCGGCGCCTTCTTCGGCGCCATCATCTTCGGCATGGTGCTGATCGGCCTGACCTACACCACGGTCGACCAGGACTGGTATCTGGTCTTCCTGGGGGCCATGCTGCTGGTCGCGGTGCTGTTCAACAACTTCATCCGCAAGCGTGCCACGGGGGAGCGCTGACATGGCAAGCAATGGCAGCACGCCCCTGATCGAGGTCAAGAACCTCGCCAAGCATTTCGGCTCGGTCATCGCCCTGAACGGGGTCAGCATGGGCGTCGGCGCCGGCGAGGTCCTGTGCCTGCTCGGCGATAACGGCGCCGGCAAGTCGACCCTGATCAAGACGCTGTCGGGCGTGCACAAGCCCAGCAGCGGCGAGTTCCTGGTCGACGGCCAGCCAGTCGTGTTCCAGAGCCCGCGCGACGCGCTCGATGCCGGGATCGCCACGGTCTACCAGGACCTGGCGATGATCCCCTTGATGTCGATCACCCGCAATTTCTTCATGGGCCGCGAGCCGACCCGCGGCTTCTGGCCGTTCAAGTTCTTCGACTTCTCGATGGCCGACCGGGTCGCCCGCGAGGAGATGCTGCGGATCGGCATCGACGTGCGCGATCCGGAGCAGGCGGTCGGCACCCTCTCCGGCGGCGAGCGGCAATGCGTCGCGATCGCCCGCGCGGTCTATTTCGGCGCCAAGGTCCTGATCCTGGACGAGCCGACCTCGGCCTTGGGCGTGCGCCAGACCTCGATGGTGCTGAAATACGTCAATCTGGTCCGCGAGAAGGGCTTGGGCGTGATCTTCATCACCCACAATGTCCGCCACGCCCACGCAGTCGGCAACCGCTTCACCGTGCTCAACCGCGGCCAGACCCTTGGCACCTTCACCAAGGGCGAGGTCAACCTCGAGGAGCTGCAGAACCTGATGGCCGGCGGCAAGGAGCTGCAAGCGCTCTCCTCGGAGCTGGGCGGCACGGTCTAGCGCCGCCGGCGGGCGCTACAGGTCGACCTTCTCGTTCTGGCCCAGGTCGGGCGTGCTGCTGGTGGCGCGCGCCTTGGCCAGCTGCCAGAGCTGGACCACCTTGCTGGCGGGCGAATCCCAGTATTCAGCCTGCTCCGGCATGAGCTCGATCAAGGCCACATTCGGGTCGGACTTGCCGTTCGGAAACCAGGCTTCGACGAACGGATTCCAGAGCGCCTCGATCTTGGCCCGATCGCGCACCAAGGCGGCCGGCCCGGAGATCGAGACATAGCGCTCGTGGCTCGGATCGGCATAGGCGACATTGACCTGCTGGCTGGCGCCGATCTCCTCGGCCTTGGCGGCATCGGCCCGGGTGAAGAACCAGATCCGGCCCTGCTCCGGCTCGACATGGCCGTGCATCGGCCGGGCGCGCAGCACGCCCTCGTCGAGCGTGGTCATCATGCCGGTGCCGATCGTCTCGATCAGCTGCCAGACCTTCTGCTCCGCCTCGTCGCCCTGGGTCGCCTGCGCCATCCGGCATCTCCTTGAGGTGCTGTGCTGGCAAGAACCGCAGGCCGGCCGATCGGTTCCTACCCGAGGGTGCTGCCGGACCCGCTGGGAGAATTGACAAGCCCCGCTATTGCCCCATCATGATGGCAATCCAAAGCCCACCAAGGGGCTGCAAAACCAGGGAGACGCACCGCATGATCAAGATCACGCGCCGCTTGCTGCTGGCAAGCGCATTGGCGGTTGGCGCCGTCACGTCCGGGGGCGCGCCGCAGGCGCAGGAGCTGACGATCCTGACCTCGGTGCCGAGCCTGGGCTTTCCGTTCTTCGTCCACATGATGAAGGCGCTGAAGGACGAGGCGACCACGCTGGGCGTCAAGACCGTCGAATCCGATGGCCAGAACAGCACGCCCAAGCAGACCGCCGACGTCGAGACGGCGGTCACGCAAGGCGTGTCCGGCATCGTGATCAGCCCCTCGGACGTCAACGCCATGGCGCCGGCGATCCAGGCCGCGGTCGACGCCGGCGTGCCGGTGGTCACGATCGACCGCCGGGTCGATGGCGTGCCCGGCATCCTGGCCCATGTCGGCGCCGACAACGTGATCGGTGGCGAGGCCCAGGGCCGCTACATCATGGAGCTGTTCCCCGACGGCGCCAAGATCGTCAACCTGCAGGGCCAGCCCGGCGCCAGCCCGGCGATCGACCGCAACAAGGGCGTGCACAACGTCCTGGACGGCAACGACAAGTACCAGTTCGTGGTCGAGCAGACCGCCAATTTCGCGCGCGATCAGGGCCTGAGCGTGACCGAGAGCATCCTGGCCGGCATGGAGACCCCGCCGGACGTGATCGTCGCCGCCAATGACGACATGGCGCTGGGCGCGGTCGAGGCGGTCAAGGCGCGCAACCTGCAGGACAAGATCAAGATCCTGGGCTTCGACGCCCTGCCCGAGGCGCTCGCCGCGGTCAAGGACGGCTCGCTGGCCGCGACCGTCGAGCAGTTCCCGGGCGGCCAGAGCCGCAAGGCGATGCAGGTCATGGTCGATCACCTGAAGGGCAAGGCGCCGGAGAGCAACCTGGTGCTGCTCGAGCCGATCGCGATCACCAAGGACAATCTCGACAAAGCCGAGCGCCTGGGCGAGCTGAACTGACGCCGATGCCGGCGCCGCTCCTGCGCATGGCCGGGATCGCCAAGAGCTTTCCCGGCGTGCAGGCCCTGACCGACGTCACCTTCGAGGTGGCGGCGGGCGAAGTCCACGCTCTGTTGGGCGAGAACGGCGCCGGCAAATCGACCTTGCTGAAGATCCTGGCCGGCGCCCAATCGCCCGATGCCGGCACGATCACCCTGGCTGGCCAGCCGATCAGCCTGCCCAGCCCGCAGGCGGCCCAGGCCTTGGGCATCATCACGATCTATCAGGAATTCAACCTGATCCCGACACTCTCGATCGCCGAGAACGTGTTCATCGGCCGCGAGCCCGCCCGCTTCGGCCTGGTCGACTGGCGGCGCATGAACGCCGAGGCGAAGGGTATCATCGCCCAGGTCGGCCTCGAGCTCGATCCGCGCCGGCTGGTCTCCGATCTGTCGGTCGCCGAGCAGCAGATGGTCGAGATCGCCCGGGCGCTCTCGATGCAGAGCCGGCTGATCATCATGGACGAGCCGACCTCGGCGCTGTCCGAGGTCGAGGTGCTGCGCCTGTTCGAGCTGATCCGAGCCCTCAAGGTGCGCGGCATCGCGATCATCTTCGTGACCCATCGCCTGGAAGAGGTGATGCAGCTCTGCGATGCCGTGACCGTGCTGCGCGACGGCCGGCTGGTCGGCCGGGCGCCGATCGGAGAGCTGAGCGTCGACGGCCTGATCCGGATGATGGTCGGGCGCGAGGTCGAGCGCTTGTTCGCCCAGCGGCCGCGGGTCGAGGCCGGCGCCCTGGCGCTCGAGGTCGAAGGCTTGGCCAGCACCGGCGACCCGATGGACCAGCATGCCACCAGCCTGCATGACATCCACTTGACGGTCCGCCGGGGCGAGATCCTGGGGCTGGCCGGCCTGGTCGGCGCTGGCCGGACCGAGCTGGCGCGCGCCATCTTCGGCGCCGATCCGATCGCCGGCGGCAGGATCAAGGTCGCCGGCGAGGTGCTCACCCTCCGCTCGCCCGAGGACGCGATCGCGGCCGGGATTGGCCTGGTGCCGGAGGATCGCAAGCAGCAGGCGCTGTTCTTGAGCCTGGCCGTGCGCAACAACCTCTCGATCGCCGCGCTTGGCCGCCTGGCCGGCCGCTTCGGCTTCCTCGACAGCGCCGCCGAGGACCGGCTGATCAAGCGCTATGGCGAGCGGCTCAGCATCAAGATGGCGAGCCCCGAGCAGGCGATCGCGAACCTGTCCGGCGGCAACCAGCAAAAGGTGGTGCTCGCCCGCTGGCTGGCGCTCGAGCCCAAGGTCCTGATCGTCGACGAGCCGACCCGCGGCATCGACGTCGCTGCCAAGGCCGAGGTCCACCAGCTGCTGTTCGAGCTGGCGGAGAGCGGCATCGCGATCATCGCCATCTCGTCCGAGCTGCCCGAGGTGATGACGATCAGCGATCGCATCGTGACCATGCGCGAGGGCCGGATCACCGGGGAGCTACCGGCGGCCGAAGCCAGCGAGGAGCGGCTGATGGCGCTGATGACCCTGCGGCAGGCGGCATGAGCCGGAGCTCCGTGGACCAGGCGGGCGCGGCCGCTGCCGACCGGCAGGTCGATCTGTTCGGCCTGCTCGCCAAGTTCGCGCCCTTGATCTTCCTCCTGGTCCTGATGGCGGTGTTCGCGATCCTGCAGCCGCGCTTTTTGTCCTCGCTCAATCTGTTCAACGTGATGCGCCAGGTCTCGATCTTCGGCCTGCTCGCGATCGGCATGACCTTCGTGATCCTGACCCGCGGCATCGACCTCTCGATCGGCTCGCTGCTCGCCTTCGCCGGCCTGGTCGCGGCCGCGGTCGCCAAGGGCGGCCTGGAGAGCCGCTTCGCGGTCGGCGCGGGCGCCGAGGCCGCGGGCTATGGCTGGCCGCTCGCCTTGGTGGCGGCGCTGGGCGTCGGCGTGGCCGCGGGCGCCTTGCAGGGCTTCGCGATCACCCGGCTCAAGGTGCCGCCCTTCGTGGTCACGCTGGGCGGCATGTCGGCCTTTCGCGGTGCCGCCCTGCTGTTCGCCGGCGGCGGCCCGATCAGCGGCTTCGACGAGGGCTATCGCTGGTGGGGCCAGGGCTATGTCGGCATCGTGCCGGTGCCGGTCATCATCTTCGGCCTGTTCGCGCTCGCCGCCCATGTCGTGCTGCGCTACACCCATTTCGGCCGGCGGATCTACGCGGTCGGCGGCAATCCCGAAGCCGCCCGCCTGTCCGGCCTGAACGTCGATCGGGTGACCCTCCAGGTCTATGTCCTGATGGGCTTCATGGCGGGCCTGGGCGGCTTCGTGCTCTCGGCCCGGTTGAACTCGGCCGAGGCGGTCGCTGGCCTGACCTACGAGCTCACCGTGATCGCCTCGGTCGTGATCGGCGGCACCTCCCTGTTCGGCGGCATCGGCACGATCTTCGGCACCGTGGTCGGCACGATCCTGATCGGCGTGCTCCTGAACGGCCTGGTGCTCAACAACGTCTCGTCCTATGTCCAGCAGATCATCATCGGCGTGATCATCGTGCTGGCGGTCGCCTTCGACACCTTCGCCAAGTCGCGGCGCCGGCGCGTCTAGCGCCATTGCCGCGGCCGGCCAGGACCCCATCTACGGCCGAGGACCTCACCGGAGCCAAGCGACCATGCGCCTTGCCTTGATCCTGCCCGCCGGCCTCGTCGCCCTGCTCTCGGCCTATGCCGCGGCCGAGGAGATCGGCTCGGTCTCGACCGTGTTCAAGCTGCTCTCGCCGGACCACAAGATCGTGGTCGAGGCGTTCGACGACCCCGAGATCGCCGGCATCACCTGCTACCTGGCGCGCGCCGATGCCGGCGGCTTCAAGAGCATGGTCGGCCTCGACGAGGACCCGTCCGACGCCTCGATCACCTGCCGCCAGGTCGGCCCGATCAAGGTCACCGGCACGCTCGACGAGGGCGAGGAGGTCTTCAAGAAGCGGACCTCCCTGGTCTTCAAGTCCATGCAGGTGGTCCGGTTCTATGACGAGACGCGCAAGGTCTTCGTCTACCTGGTCTATTCCGATCGCGTGATCGAGGGCAGCCCGAAGAACTCGGTCTCCGCCGTGCCCGCCATGGACTGGTCGGGCGAAGCGCCGGTGCTCGCCGCCGCGCAGTAGCCGGCCGCGCCGCAATCCCGGCTCCGGTTGATGGCGTCGGCAGCACTCTGGTTCGACCGCTTGGTGCTGGCCTGCCTCGTGGCACCCTATCTGGCGCTCGCCTGGCCGGGCCTGGCCGCCCGCCTCGGCGCCTGGCGCGCCCGGCCGGCAATTCCGCTTGGCCTAGCCGCGGCGCTGGTCCTGCTGCTGATCGTCAATGCCGCCGTGGGCGGCAAGGCGTCGCCTGGCGAGCTGATCATCCTGGCGCTCGTGGCGAGCCTGGCTCTGGCCACGGCGGTCGCCCAGGCGGACAGCCCGGCGCTGCCAATCTGGCGGCTCTTCCCGGTCCTGATCCTGTGGCTGCCGGTCGAGCTGGGCACCCCGCCGGAGCTGCCGCTGCCGCTGACGCCCGGGCTCGCGCTGCCGGGCGGCCTGTTCCTGATGATCGACCTCGGCCTCCTGATCTATCTGGTGCTCAGGCCGCTGCCCGGGATCGGCTTCGACTTTCGCCTCACGCCATCCGACTGGCGCACGATCGGCACGGCCTTGCTGGCCTATGCCGCGATCGCCCTGCCGCTCGGCGCAAGCCTGAGCTTCCTCGCCTTCGGCCTGGATGCCGATCTCGTCGCCAAGGCCCTGCCCATGGCGCTCGCGATCTTCTGGTTGAACGCGCTGCCGGAGGAGCTCCTGTTCCGCGGCGTGCTCCAGAACTGGCTGGAGCGGCGCAGCAGCGGCGCCGTGGCACTGCTCCTGGCCGCCGCCATCTTCGGCTTCGCCCATCTCAACAACCCGACCGCCCTGCACCCGGCGGTCCCGAACTGGCCCTATGTCCTGATGGCGAGCCTGGCCGGCCTCGCCTATGGCTGGACCTGGTGGCGGACCCGCAAGATCACCTGCTCTGCGATCGTCCATGCGCTGGTCAACCTGACCTGGCTGAGCTTCCTCGACGGCGGCGCCTGAGCAGTGAGCCAGCTAACACTCAGTGCTGCCTGCGCCGGCTAGGCTGAGCTCCTGACGATTGCGCACTCGCCGGCATGACTGGCCGGCACGTCAGCGATCGCGCCTGTCATTGTCCGCAGCTATTGAGTTTGCCCATGTCCCTCGCCTATCCCGCCCGGCCTGGCGCGGTCGCGCCGACCACTGCCGGACTGCCCAGCCAAAGCTTGCTCCTGGCTTTCCTTGGCGTTGCCACGGGCCTGCAGTTCACCCTGCTCAAGATCGCCACCGCGGCCGGGCTCGACGAGACCAGCATGCTGCTTCTCTCGATGGTCATCCTGTCGGCCATACTCCTGACGCTGCTAGCCCTGTCCCGCAGCTGGTTCCGGCCAAGCCGCCGACATGTCCGCTACTTCGCCATCAGCGGCATGCTGGGCTTCGTCCTGCCGCTCGGCGGTGTGATCGCGGCGGCGCAGTATGTCACCGCCGGCGAGATCGTCCTGATCGAGAGCCTGACGCCGGTCATCACGCTGGCGATCGCCATGGCCCGCGGCAGCGAGGCAGTGACCCCGCGGCGCTTTTGCGCCCTCCTGCTCGGCCTGCTGAGCGTCGCGCTTGCCTTGGCCGCGGGCGACGACCCGACCCGCTGGCTGGGCCTGGCGCTGGCGCTGATCGTGCCGCTGTCCTATGCCGGCGAAGCCTTCTATGTCGCGGCGTGCTGGCCGGCGAAGCTGCGGCCCTTGCAGGTGATCACCGGCGAAGCGGTAATCAGCGCCCTTGGCCTCCTGCCGTTCTGGCTCTGGCTGGGCGGCGACAGCCTGCAGGCCGGCGGCGCGGGGTGGACCAGCAGCCTTTGGCCGATCGCATTGCTGGCGCCGCTCACCGGCGTCGAGGTCTATCTATACTACACACTGCTCCGCCGCACCGGCGCGGTGCAGGCCTCGCTCGCCAGCTTCATCGGCCTGGCGGCCGGCATCGGCTGGGGCGTGCTGCTGCTGGGCGAAAGCCACCCGCCAGCGACCTGGCTGGCCGCCTGCCTGAGCCTGCTGGCCCTCCAGCTGGCGCTCGGACCCCGTGTCGAACCCGCCGCTACTCGGCTGGCACCACCCCCGGCGGCATGACCGTGGGACGCGCGGTCGACGGCAGCTGGCGCCGCACGAAATAGCGGCGGTCGCCAAGCTGGCGGAGGACCGCGGGGATGATCTCGCGATAGGCGGCCCACATGCTCGGATAGGGTGCCGGGCAGTCGTCCTTCATCACGGCATGCAGCTCCGGCAGGCGGTGATAGGGCACCATCGGGAACATGTGGTGCTCGACATGGTAGTTCATGTTCCAATACACGAACCGGCTGATCGGGTTCATGTACACCGTCCGGCAGTTCAGCCGATGGTCCAGCACGTCCTCGGCAAGGCCGGCATGCTGGGTCACGCCGGTCCAGACATGGTGCCAGGCGCCATAGGCGCGCGGCAGGCCGATCAGCATCGCCGGCAGGATCGAGGCGGAGGCGACGCAGGCGACCGCGGTGGCGCCGTAGATGCCGGTCCAGACGCGCGCGACTCGATAGACCTTGGGCGCCTCGCCGGCCGGGATGTAGTCCTGCTCGTCCTTGGTCAGCCGGCCTGAGGCGTGGCGCAGCATCAGCGCCATCGATTGCGGCAGGTCGGTGACGCCGAAGAAGTTGACCATGATCTTGAGCAGCCGGGGCGGCCGCATGGCGAGGATCTCGGGATCGCGGCCGACGATGATGGTATCGGTATGGTGCCGGCTGTGGCTCCAGCGCCAGGCGACCGGATTGCGCATCATCATGAAGCTGGCGATCTGGTAGACGACGTCGTTCTTCCAGGCCGTCTTGAAGGCAGTGCCGTGGCCGCATTCATGCCAGCGCGAATCGCCGCCCGAGCCGTAGAGCACGCCATAGGCGGCAAAGCACGGCACGCACCACCAGGTGCCCCAGGTCAGAGCGCCCAGCCCGCCGAACAGCACCAGGCAGCCCAGCCAGATGACCGTGTCGCGGGTCGCCGGCTGGTCGGAGCGCTGCATCAGCGCCTTCATCCGCTGGCGCGGGATCGGCGTGCGGTACCATTCCGCATTGGCCAGCCCTGCGGCCACCGCATGGGCGTTCTCCGGCCCTTCGAGGCTGTAGTCCCGGGATTGCACGCTGCTCATCGCTCCTCCCTCCCCTGGCCGCGCTGGCCGGGCGCCAGCCGGCCGCCGTCACCCCGTCGGCGGCGAGAACGCTGCCCGAAAGCGCTCCAGCGCCAGATCGTCATCGCCCGACGCGAAGGCCTCCAGGCCAACCACGCCGGCATAGCCCAGCTCGGCCAGCGCCCGCGCGATCGCCGGATAGTTGATCTCGCCAGTGCCGGGCTCGCAGCGGCCGGGCACGTCGGCGACCTGGATCTCGCCGATGAACGGGGCCGCTCGGCGCAGCAGGGCGATCAGATTGCCCTCGCCGATCTGGGCGTGATAGAGGTCCAGCATCAGCCGCAGATGGGGGTGGGCCACCGCCGCGACCAGGGCCAGCGTGTCCTCGGCCCGGCCGAATGGCACGCCCGGATGGTCGACCGCGGCGTTCAGGTTCTCCAGGCAGAAGGTGACCCCTTCCCGCTGGCCGAGCTCGGCCAGGCGGCCCAGCGTGTCGACCGCCTGGCCCCACATGTCGCCGGTCACGACGAAGGCCGGCGTCACCGGCAGCCCCTGGCCGTCGAGCCCGGTGCCGTGCAGGTTGAGCCGCGGGATGCCCAGGCGATGGGCGATCGGGATCGACTGCTGGGCGGTCCGCAGCAGCTCGTCGGCGCCGGCCCGATCCGCCAGGCGGCCGGTGATATAGCCGGTCATCGAGGAGAAGCGGGCGCCGCTCGCTCGCAGCGCCTCGATGTCGTGGCGGGTCCAGTCCCAGATCTCGACCAGATAGCCCAGCTCGGCCAGCCGCCGGCAGCGCTCAGCGATCGGCAGCTCCCGGAACAGCATCTCCGCGCAGACCGCAAGATCGAACAACGGCTTGCTCACGCCAGGCTCCGATCGGCTGGGCCGCCACCCTTTGGCGCCGCTCCACCCATTCTGCCCTGGCAGCGGCCACCTGTCTTGCGCGCCGCACGCATCACGATGCCGCGGCCCGTCGCGCGCGGCGTGAGACCGGCTACTCCGCCGCGGCCTGCTTCAGCCGCTCGTGGTGGCGGATCACCTCCTCGATCACGAAGCGGATGAAGCGCTCGGCGAATTCGGGATCGAGCTCGGCCGCCAGCGCCATCGCCCGCAGCCTTGCCACCTGGCGCTGCTCGCGCTCCGGATCGGACGCCGGCAGGCCGCGCTCGGCCTTGTGCTGGCCGACCTGCTTGGTCAGCCGGAAGCGCTCCGCCAGCAGATGGATCAAGGCGGCGTCCAGATTGTCGATGCTCTTGCGGAACTGGTCGAGGCCGGTATCGCTCGTCACGGGCATCGGGCGGGCTCCCTCGGCTTCAGGCGCTGCGTTTCGTCGCCTCCCGCCTCGATCCTAGCATGCGCGCCAGATATTGGCCCGTGTAACTGCCGGGCGTCGCAGCGACCGCCTCGGGCGTGCCGGTGGCGATGATCCGGCCGCCGCCGGTGCCGCCGTCCGGACCCAGGTCGATCACATGGTCGGCGGTCCGGATGACCTCGAGATTGTGCTCGATCACGACCACGGTGTTGCCCTGCTCGACCAGGGCATGCAGGACCTCGAGCAGCTTCCTGACATCCTCGAAATGCAGGCCGGTGGTCGGCTCGTCCAGGATGTAGAGCGTGTCGCCGGTCGCCCGGCGCGCCAGCTCCTTGGCGAGCTTGACCCGCTGCGCCTCGCCGCCCGAGAGCGTGGTCGCCGCCTGGCCGAGCTTGATGTAGTTCAGGCCGACCTTCTGCAGGGTCTCCAGCCGGTGCCGGATCGGCGGCACGGCCTGGAAGAAGTCGACCGCGCTCTCGACCGTGAGGTCCAGCACGTCGGCGATCGAATGATCGCGATACTTGACCTCCAGCGTCTCGCGGTTGAAGCGCTTGCCATGGCAGACATCGCAGGTCACGAACACGTCCGGCAGGAAGTGCATCTCGATCTTGATCAGCCCGTCGCCCTGGCAGGCCTCGCAGCG
>CADEGR010000071.1 GCA_902826935.1 uncultured Alphaproteobacteria bacterium
CAACATCCCGCCGGCCGAAGCCGAGGCACGCTACGACGCCATGCTCGAAGAGCACGCCATGGCAGCGTGACTCAAACGAAACGGCCTCCGGGAAAGCCGGGGCGGTTCACGAGGCGGAGCTGGCAACAATGTTGTTCTTGCCCGGGACCACGAACTGCTGCCGAAAGCCGAAGGCCTTGTTCAGCCATTCGATCGCCTTGGGCGCATCCTTGTAGCGGACGCAGGGAATGAACTTGGGGAACTCCGATCCTGGTCTGGTCGGCCATGGCACTCTCCATGCACTGGATGGACGGTGGCTGCACGCCAACGCCACGGGCACCGGCGGTCTTGGATGAATGTTGCCCGCCGAGCCCGCCCACGTCGGGCAGCAGGGAGGTCCGGAGCTCGCTCCCGGTGCGGCCGGAATAATGCCGAAAATTTCGGTTGAAGTGCGCCTGGGTGCGGTCCGGGCAGCCAAGCTTCCCACGTGTCGCCAGGTACGTGTCGAACGCCCGCTCGGTGGTCACGTGCGGCGGCGGCAGCCGGCTCTTCTTCAAGCGGCGGCAGGCTCCTTTGCAAAGCAACCGGATCTGGACCGGGAGACGAGCCGCGACCACGGCTTCGAGTGGCGGATGGGATCAAATCCTGGTTGAAGCGAGGTTGTCGTGACGAGACGTAGGCGCCGGCTGTCAAACTTCCGAGGCATCGCCGTGGGCGCGGCAGAGGGCGTGCGCGGCGGCCGGCGATAGCATGGCACACGCGGTGGAGAGGGCATCGGCAGTCGTCGCGTCGGCCGCGACGATATTGACCGGGCGCGCCTGCTCGCAGCTCCGGCCGCTGCGCGGATCCAGCAGGTGATGGGCGCGCCGACCGCGATCGAAGTAGAAGCCGGCCGGATCTGTGCTGGCCAAGGCGCCGCCGGCAAGGACGAGCGACCGGCCGCGCTCGCTCACCTCCGATCGGTTGAGGCCAATGCGCCAGGCATCTTCGTCGGCTGGTGGTCCAACGGCCCGGGTCTCACCGATGCTCACCAGCGCATGGCGGACGCCTTGCCGCTGCAGCAGCGCCGCAACTCGGTCCGCGATGTAGCCTTGCGCGATGCCGTTCAAGGTCACGGCCATGCCGGGTCGTGCGAATCGGATGCGTTCCGCCGCCACCTCGATCTGACGATAGTCGACCAGCGCTCGGACGCGCACGACCAATGCCGGCGGCGGGCCAGCCGGATCACTGCCCGGCCGCGCGAAATGCTCGGCATGGAGCTGCCAGAGCGGCTGCACGGTCACGTCGAACACGCCATGGCTGCAGGCACCAAACCACGAAGCGCGGCGCAGCAGCTGGACCAGATCTAAGGACGGTGCGGCAAGCTCGCCCGACTGGTTCAGCCGGACCAGCTCAGAGTCGCCACGCTGCAGGCTGAAGATCCGCTCCAGCCGCTCGATCTCCGCCATGATTTGCGCGATCAGGCAGTGCACCGCTGCCTGATCATCATGGTAAAGCGTCAGCGCCGCCGCGGCGCCCAGCGCCGAGCCCCGCCAACGCCAGGCCGGCGGGGCGGGCGCGGCCACCGAGCCGGCCAAGTTGCCGACGCCGGTAAGCGCACCGATCGCCAGCAGCAGGCGCCGCCTTGGCCACCGCCAGCTCACTTGGTCGGTTCCAGTGCCGCAAGCCATGGTCCGGATTGGACCGCAGCCATACGGCCACAGCCTTGATCATGGTCAAGCAATGGCGCGCCGCGCCGGGCTAGCCTGTTGGCGTTAGCTGGCGACGACGAGGAGGCCAAGGTCTATGGCAAGCGCGGCGAGCGGCTGCGGGCCGGCGCTGCTGCAGCATGGCTTTCGCCCGTTCTTTCTCGCAGGCGCGGCCTGGGCGGTGGTCGTGATCGCCTGGTGGCTCGGGCTGCTGGCCGGCGTGGTCGGGCTCGGCCCGGCGATCGATCCGCTCGCCTGGCATCAGCACGAGATGCTGTTCGGCTTTGCCAGCGCGCCGGTCGCAGGCTTTCTCTTGACCGCGATTCCGAATTGGACCGGCCGCCTGCCGGTGCGCGGGGCGGCCCTCCTGGCGTTGGTCCTGCTCTGGGCGCTCGGACGGCTGGCGATGATCGGTCTGGCCGGCTGGCCGGCGGCGCTGGTGGATGGCGCCTTTCTGCCCGCCCTGACCGCGATCGCGGCGCGCGAGGTGATCGCCGGCCGGCAATGGCGCAATCTCGTGGTGATGCTGCTGATCGGCCTCTACGCCTGCGGCAATCTGCTGTGGCATCTGGGCGAGCTGCGGCCTGGGCTGGCGCCGGGCCAGGGCCTGCGGCTCGGCATCGCCAGCCTGGCCATGCTGCTCGGCCTGATCGGCGGGCGGATCGTGCCGAGCTTCACCCGCAACTGGCTGGCCAAGCGGCAGGCGCCGCTGCCGGCGCCGTTCGGTCGGCTGGACCGGCTGGCGCTCCTGACGCTGGCCGCGGCGCTCGTCGGCTGGAGCTTGCTGCCAGACACGAGCGCGACCGGCCTGCTCCTGCTCCTGGCCGGGAGCGCGCAGGCGTTGCGCCTCGCCCGCTGGCGGCCTTGGTCGACCCGCGCGGAGCCCCTGGTCGCGAGCCTGCATCTGGGCTATGGCTGGCTCGCCTTGGGCGTGTTCCTCTTGGGCCTAGCTCAGCTCGGCCTGATGTCGAGCTCCGCGGCGGTGCATGCGCTCACCACCGGCGCCTTCGGTACCATGATGCTGGCGGTGATGACGCGCGCGACCCTTGGCCACACCGGGCGCCCGCTCGTCGCCGATGCCACCACCACCGTCATCTATGCCATGGTCAATGCCGGTGCTGCCGGCCGCGTAATCGCCGCCCAATGGCCAGACGGGGCCTGGCTGATAGTGGCCGGCCTGCTCTGGATTGGCGCCTTCGCGCTCTTCGTGCTCCACTACGGCCCGATGCTGCTCGGCCGCCGCGCTGACCTTGCGGGGTGAGTCCTAACCGACCAGCTGGCGGTAGATCTGCGGCAGGGCTGGGACTAGCCGGCCGATGCGGCTGACCAGGGCATAGCCGCCACGCCCGAACAGATAGGGCAGATGGGCACTGGCATTCCGATCGATTGCGATGGCAAACACCGCCACGCCCGAGCGCCGCGCCTCGCGCACCGCCATGCGGGTGTCCTCGATGCCGTGTCGGCCGTCATAATGGTCGATGTCGTGGGGCTTGCCGTCGGATAGGAGCAGGATCAGCCGATGCCGCTCCGGCTGCGGCTCCAGCTGCAGCCGGGCATAGCGCAGCGCCGCCCCCATGCGGGTGTAATAGCCAGGCTCGAGCGCCGCGATCCGCGCCAGCGCTGGGCTCGCCAGCGGCTCGTCGAAGCTCTTCAGCCGGGCGAGGCGCACGGCATGGCGGCGGTTGGAGGTGAAGCTCCAGATCGCGAGCTGATCGCCGCAGGCCTCGAGCCCCAAGGCGAGCGCGGTCACCGCCTCCTTGGCGACATCCAGCACGCGGCAGTCATCGACCCAGGCATCGGTCGACAGCGAGGCATCGACCAGGAGCGCCACCGCGAGATCGCGAGCCTGGGCACGCGTGGCGAGGTAGATCCGGTCCGACAGCCGGCCGCTCGCCCGCCGATCGGCGGCGGCGCGCACCAGGGCGTCCATGTCCAGGTCGCTGCCGTCCAGCTGGCGCGGCTTGATCTCGCGACGCGGCCGCAGCGCCTCAAAGCGGCGGCGCACCTGGCGGATCCGGCGGCTGGCAGCCGCATCGGGCCGCCAATGCGGGCCCTCCATGCTGGCCGCCGCTGCCTGCACCAGGCAATGCGCCGCCAGATAGCGCCGCTGCCGGTGATCCCATTCGGGCAAGGCGAGCGGCCCGGCCAGGGGTTCCGCCGCGGTTGCGCTCGGCGCTAGATCCAGCGCCAGCTGCAGCCCGGCGCCGACGCTCTGGCGGCTGTGGCCGAGGGTCAGCTCGTCCATATCGGCGAGCGCTCGGCGCGCACCCTCGGCGCTGTCCTCGTCGCTCGGCCGGTTGACGCCGACCATCTCGGTAGCCAGCTGCAGCAGCTCGCCCTTGTTGATCAGCGTGAGCGGATCGCGCCGTTCCTGCTGCGCCGGATCCTGCCGCCGCGCCCGGCGCATCGGATCCCTAGCTGGGGCGGTGGCATGGCCAGGCGCCGCCGTCTGATCGGCGCGATCAGGTGCCGGTGCCAGCGCCGCCGACGCCGCGATTTCGCCCCAAAGCGGCACCGGCAGGAACGGCCGATAGCCGCGCGGGGCGGCCATCCGGGCCAGATCCGGCGGCGTGTCCGGCAGCGTAGCGTGACTACCCTGGGCCGGCTCGGCGCCAGCGAGCACGGCCAGCACTCGCTGCTCGACCGCCGTCTCGATTGGGGGCAGGCGCCGCTTCGGCCGGAGTGCCGCAATCGTCGCCGCCAGCTGCCGATAGCAAGACGCCAGACCGGGCAGCGTCGCCAGGACCAAGGCCGTGGTCTGGCGTGCATGATTGAGGCAGGCCAGGTCCGCTTGCAAAGGATCGACCGGCGGCGGTGCCGTCGGTGCCTCCGCCAAAGCGAGGAACGCCGCCAGCCAGCGATAGAGCGCCCGGTTCAGCTCGGCATCGGGCAGGAGCGCCAGCCTGGCCGGCAGCAGCACCCGCGCCCCGTTACGCTCGGCCTGGTTCAACCGCTCCCGCTCCATGCCGAGCCGCTGCCACAGGCGCAGCCGGTGCTCGCTGTGCCGTGCCGTGCCGGCCGCGAGCTCCAGCCCCGGATCGCCGCCGATCGCGCGAAAGAAGATCGGCAGGCTGCCTGCCATCTGCTCGAAGCTGACGGCGGCATCCGGATGGTCCGGATAGCTCGTCTGGTCGCCGATCCAGCGGTGCCAGAGCCAGCCGACCTTCTCCTCGTAATCGAGGAACGCCAGCATGGTGGGCTCAGCCGAAGCTCGCCCGGATCGCGTCCATCAGGCCCCGCTTGATGTCGGCATCGTCGGACAACGGCTCGACCAGCCCCGCCTCGAGGGCGCGAAGCGGATCCATGCCATCGGTGATCAGGCAGGCGACATAGACCAAAAGCCGGGTCGAGACGGTCTCCTCCAGATCGATCCCCTGGAGCTGGCGCAGCCGGGTCGCGAGATTGATCAGCGGCACGCAGCGCTCGATCGGCAGGCCGCTCTCCGCCGCCACGATCGCCGCCTCCACCTGGGGCGGTGGGAAATCGAAGGCGATCGCCAGGAAGCGCTGGCGGGTGCTGGGCTTCAGCGCCTTCAGGAGGTTCTGGTAGCCGGGGTTGTAGGAAACCACGAGCATGAACTCGGGCGGTGCCGCCAGCAGCTCGCCAGTGCGCTCCAGGGGCAGGAGGCGGCGGTCGTCGGTGAGCGGATGCAGCACCACCGTCACGTCCTTCCTCGCCTCCACCACCTCGTCAAGATAGCAGATGCCGCCCTCGCGCACCGCCCGGGTGAGCGGCCCATCGACCCAGACCGTCTCGCCGCCCTGGAGCAGATAGCGCCCGGTCAGATCGGCGGCGGTTAGGTCGTCATGGCAGGCGACCGTGAACAGCGGCCGCCCGAGCCGGGCTGCCATATGCATGACGAAGCGGGTCTTGCCGCAGCCGGTCGGCCCCTTCAGGAGCAGCGGCAGGCGTCGGCGGACGGCCGCCTCGAACAGCGCCACCTCCGCGCCGATCGGCCGGTAGAATGGCAGCTCGGTCACGTCGGGCTCGCTCCAGGCAGGGGCAATGGCCATGATGCGGCTCCGCTTGCTCGTCGGCTCACTCGGCCGGCTGAGCCTGAGCTTCCTGGACCGTCAGCTGCTCGCGCACCGGCCCGTACACGGCGTAGATAAATAGGATCGCCCCGACCACGACGAAGACGCCCGCGCCCAGCCGCATCCAGTAGAACAGCGTCAGCTGGTCCTGGACCTCCATGTAGCTCATGCCCATGACCCGCTGTAGGTGGGTCTGAACCACGCCCGCGAAGGTCAGCGTGAAGGTCATGAAGGCCATGGCGGAGGTCATCAGCCAGAAGCTCCACATGTTGAGCACCTGGTTGAATGGCTGCAGGCCGCGCAAATTCGGCATGGCATAGGTGATGATCGCGAGGTTGAGCATCACATAGGCGCCGTAGAAGGCGAGATGGCCATGCGCCGCGGTCACCTGGGTGCCATGGGTGTAGTAGTTGATCGGCGAGAGGGTGTGCATGAACCCCCAGACCCCAGCGCCGAAGAAGGCGACCGTTGGACAGCCGAGGCACCAGAGCAGGGCCGCCTTGTTGGGATGATCGCGCCGGCCCTGATAAACCAGATAGAAGGCCCACAGCACCATCGCGAAGAACGGCACGATCTCGACCGCCGAAAAGATGCTGCCGACCCATTGCCAGTAGCCGGGCGCGCCGATCCAGTAATAGTGGTGGCCGGTGCCGAGCAGGCCGGTGAACAGGGACAGGCCGACGATCACGTAGAGCCACTTCTCGATGACCTCGCGATCGACGCCGGTCACCTTGATCAGAAGGAAGGCGAGGATGCCAGCCATGATCAGCTCCCACACACCCTCGACCCAGATGTGCACGACCCACCACCAGTAAAGCTTGTCGAGCACTAGATTGCTGGGGTTGTAGAAGGCGAACAGGAAGAAGATCGCGGCACCCCACAGGCCCAGCAGCAGGACCTGCGCAGTGGCCGTCTTGCGGCCCTTAAAGAGGGTCATGCTGACATTGAAGAGGAACAGCAGGACCGAGATCGTGATCGCGACCTTGACCCAGGTCGGCTGCTCCAGGAACTCACGGCCCTCGTGGATGCCGAGCAGATAGCCGACCACGGCGGCGGCCGCAGCCAGGAAGAAGATCCAGAACTGCAGCTGGGCCAGCCGGACGCTGAATAGCTCGCGTTCGGTCTCCTCGGGCAGCAGGTAGTAGGTGCCGCCGAAGAAGCCAAGCAACAGCCAAACGATCAGCGCGTTGGTATGGATCATCCGGATGATGTTGAAGGGCAGCAGCTCGGACAGGAAATTGGGGTAGACGTAGATCAGCCCAGCCAGCACGCCGAACAGGACCTGGGCCAGGAACAGCACCATGGCGCCGGCGAAAAAGAGCCAGGCCACCTGCTGGCTTTGGTAGCGCATCGTCATTGCTCCTTCGGTGTCCAGCTCAGCCTGCCTCGTTGGGCGGCCAGCCCTGGGTCTTGATCCGGCTGACCCAGGCCAGGAAATCGATCAGGTCGCTCATGTCCTGCTCGGATAGGTTGAAGTTCGGCATCTGCCGCCGCCCTTCCACTCCGCTCGGCATCGACTGGAACCAGGCCGTCAGCGCGTCCTTGGCGCCGGCTGGATCGTCGGCGCCGCCATAGCGCAGCCAGACATTGCCGAGCTCCGGCGCGAAATAGGCGCCCTCGCCCAGGATGGTGTGGCAATTGATGCAGGCATGGCGCTCCCAAACCCGCTTGCCGCGCACCACGGCGTCGTTCAGCCCGACCACGTCGATCGAGCTGCTCGCGGCATAGTAGTGGCTGTGCGCCACCAGCAGCGCGAACACCACGAAGAAGAACAAGGAGCCGCCATAGAAGATGTTGCGGGCTGCCGCCCTGGTCAGTCCTTCGCCCATGCTCGCTCCCCGTTCCTATCCCGGCATCGGCATGCTCGCCGCCGTTGCCGTCGTGCTTCGATTGCTAGCGGCCGACGCCGCCCGGCACCTTGACGGCCGTCAAGGCCGATGCCAGCGCGAACGGCCAATCCTGGACTGCCTGATTGAGGAGAGGCGATGATCGAGGCAGCAGCAGCGAGGCTGGTCGCCAGCACAGGCCCGGCCGCGGGTGACCAGCGGTTCGCCGGCTATCTGCGCATCGTCGGCCGGGGCGCCTCGCTCGGCCGGCAACTCGATACGGCGGAGGCGGAAGCGGCCTTCGGCATGATCCTGGATGGCCAGGTGGCGCCGGTTCAGCTGGGCGCCTTCCTCCTGGTCCTGCGCTATCGGACCGAGGCGCCGAGCGAGCTCGCCGGGATGATCCAGGCCGCCCGCAGTCGCTTCGCCTGGCAGCCGCCCCAAGGCGCCGATCTCGATTGGCCATCTTATGCCGATCGGCACAAGCAGCTGCCCTATTTCCTCCTGGCGGCGAAGCTCCTGGCCGGTACCGGCACGAGGATCCTGATGCATGGCATCGCGGGCGAGGGTGCCGCCACCACCCGCGCCGGCCTTGCCGCGCTCCATCTGCCGGTCTGCCACAGCCAAACGGCCGCCAAGCGGGCATTGGCGCAGCGCAATGTCGCCTATCTGCCGCTTGAGGCCTTTTGCCCGCCGCTCGCCGACCTGTTCGCGCTTCGGCCGCTGCTCGGCCTGCGCACCCCTGTCAACTCCGCTGCGCGCGCCCTCAATCCCGGCCAGGCAGATGCCCAGCTCCAGGGCGTGTTCCACCCGACCTACCTGCCGCTCCAGCAGGCGACCGCGCAGCTCTTGCAACAACCCCGCGCATTGATCTTCAAGGGCGGCGGTGGCGAAGCGCAGCGCAATCCGGACAAGCCCTGCCGCGCCATCAGGGTGCAAGCCGGCACGGCCGCCGAAGAGGTCTGGCCAAGCCTGCAAGCCGAAGGTGAGGCGCCCTATCCCTGGCGCCAGGAGCCGCTCGAGGTTGCCCGCCTAGCCGCGATTTGGCTGGGCGACGAAGCTCCCGCAGCGCCGCTCGCCGCAGTCCTCGGCACCGCCGCCATGGCGTTGCGCTTGCGCGATCCTGCCCTCGATCCAGCGGCTGCCATGGCGCTCGCTCGCCAGCACTGGGACGCGCGCGACCGTCGCCTGTAGCGGACGCCCGTCAGCAGACCGCGCATATCAATCGATCGGCGTCAGCACTCGGGGCTGGAGCGTCCCCAGGAGCAGGGCCGTCATGCCCGGATCGAGTCCAATCGGCCCGGTATAGGCGGTCGCCCGATCGACCTTGGCCAGCAATGCCGGAACATCATCGGCGCCATGCTCGCCGGCATCCATGAACAGGCCGATCGTCACGATACGGTCCGCCGCCATGCCTGCCGCCGCCGTGTCGATCGCCGGCGCCTGATCGAGGAAGCCGACGCCGACCTCGGCAAATCGCGCGCGCCGCCGGATGTGCTCGGCCAGCTTGGCGGCGCCATCGCCCGAAGCCGGATCCCGGCGCGTGCCGTGGGCAGCGAGCAGCAGGCCGGTTCCGGCCGGCCGCCAGCGCCGCGCCTTGCAAGCCGAGAGCGCGACCGCAAGAGCCAGCTCGGGCAGGGCCGGATGCAGTCCGATCGGTGGCAGCAGGATCAAAGAGCGCAGCGCCGGCCGCGCCCGCTCGGCCCGCTCGCGGATGCGCTTGCAGGTGAACCCGTCCGCCATCAGCATCGGCGCCAGCACAACGTCGCGTCCGGCCAGGTCTCGCAGCACCGTCTGGAGATCCGGCACACCCTTGTGGCAGGCGATGCGCAGTTCGAGCGCCTGGCCGGTCGCCAGCAGCTGGGAGCCATGCAGCGTCGCCGCGCCTGCCTGACCGCGGATGCCATGCACCGCCAGCACCAGCACAGGATCAGGCAGCACCATCAATGGCTGGTCCCCTCGTCGCGGCTGATCTTGTTCCAGACGTTGTACTTGCCAGAGGGCTTGACCATCGGGATGCGCTTGATCTCCTTCAGCGTTTGCGCGTCGTAGACGACAAGGGCTCCGGCCATGTCCCAGATGCTGACCAGCGCGTAGCGGCCATCCCTGGTGAACTCGACATGGGCCGTGGTCTTGCCGGGTGCCGGCCGCAGCGTCCTGACCACCTCGAGGCTCGCCTTGTCGATCACCTGGATCGCATCGCCGGGCTTGGCCATGAAGCTGTCGACCCAGGCATAGGGGCTGGTCGCATGGCTGCGCATGAAGAAGCCAGGCCCGGCGGTCGGGATGCGCTTGATCACCCGCCAGTCAATGAGATCGATCACGCTGACCGCTGCCTCCTTCAGATGCGGCGTGGCCAGCACCGTCCGACCCTGCCAGGTCCAGGTGATACCCGAACCCAGATGGGGCAGGCCCGGCAAGGGCAGCTCGGCGATCGCGCGGCGCACGTCCAGCTGCACCACCACGCCGCGCCCGCCATCCCGCGCCGAGCCGATCACATGGCGATAGGCCGGATCGAAGAAGAAGTCATCCAAAGGCTCCTTCAGCTCGGTCCGCCGGATCGGGAAGCGGCCGGTTGGCGCCGCCTCGACCATGCCGGCCTCGTGGCTGTGGACGAAGGCGCCAAAGCCGGGCGGCGGTGGGTCGGCATAGGCGACCTCCCACAGCTCCGGCATGTCCTTGAAGGCCACGACGAAGCTCGCCCGCGGCGCCGCCTGGTAAACCGCGCTCACCCGCGAGCTGCGCTTGCCAGAGAGATCGGTCGCCTCGACCAGCTGCAGCGGCTGCAGGCTCGCCGCATCCAGCAGCACCAGGTTGTGGGGCAGGTAGTTGGCGACCGCCAGGACCTTGCCATCGGCCGAGATCGCGAGGTTGCGGCTATTGATGCCTGCCCGCACCTCGGCCACCGTCTCAAGCCCCCACAGGTCATAGCGGGTGACCCAGCCGTCGCGTGACAGGAAATGCACGAAGCGGCCATCCGGCGAGAATTTCGGCCCGCCGTGGAGGGCGAAGCGCGAGGCAAAGCGCGTCAGCGGCGCCAGCCGGTCGCCATCCAGGATGGTGACATGATGATCGCCGCTCTCGACCACCACGAACAGATTCAAGGGATCGGCCCGATAGGTCGGCGCCTTGGGCAATGCTTCGGGCGGCGTCGCGACCACACGCGAGGCCTCGATATCCGCCTGGTCCCACACCGGGACGCTCGGCAGCGGCGCGAAGATGAAGGCGGCCAGCGCCGCGATCGCGGACGGATCGAGCTGGTCGCCGAACCCCGGCATCTGGGTGGCCGTGCGGCCGTTGGCGATTACCGCGGCCGCCTGGTCCGGCTTCAGCCGCCCCAGATTCTCCGGCAGCAGCGCCGGGCCCCGCCCGCCCAGCCGATCCGCGCCATGGCATATGGCGCAGTGCGCGGCATAGAGCGCCTGCGCGGTGGGTTCCGCCGCCTGTGCTGCAGCCGGCAGCAGCAAAGCGAGCGCGAGGCTAGCCAGCCGGGGCGACATGGCGCCTCCCATGCGTTGGCTTGCGATAGGGCGAGACTGCCAGCCGCGGCCCGACGGCGACACCGATTTCGTCGTCGCTGAGATAGCATGCCGAGTCCTCGGCCCAGGGATCGCCGGTCAGCTGCATCGCCCGGACGCGGGTATTGCCGCCGCAGATCGCGAAATGCCGGCAGGCGCCGCAGCGGCCCTTGATCGCCCGCGGCTTGGCTTTGAGCCCGGCCATGATCGGGTCCGAACGGTCCTGCCAGATCGCGGAGAACGGCCGCTTGCGGACATTGCCCAGGCTATAGTGCCACCAGAAGGTGTCGGGGTGGACCTCACCCAGATTGTCGATATTGGCGACATTCACGCCTGAGGCATTGCCACCCCAGAGCCTGAGACGTGCCGCGATATCTTCGGCCCGCTCGGGAAAACGCTCCTGCACCCATTGGAGGAAGTAGACGCCGTCGGCGTCGTTGTTGCCGGTCACGAATTCGCGCTCGACGCCCTGGCTGATGGTCTGCCAGCAGCGCTCGAACAGCAGATCCATGGCGTCGCGCGTGGTGCGGTGGCGAGCATCGTCGGCGCGATAGCGGTTGCCGCGGCCGGCATAGACCAGATGCGACAGATAGAACTTGTCGATCGCCTCAGCCTCGACCAGATCCAGCATCGCCGGCAGAGCCTCGACATTGCGCTCGGTCATGGTGAAGCGAAGCCCGACCTTGATGCCTTGGGTCTGGCAATGGCGGGCGCCGGCGAGCGCCGCCTCGTAGGCGCCGGCCTGGCGGCGGAAGCGGTCATGCACGGCGCCGATGCCATCCAGGCTGATGCCGACATAATCGTAGCCGACGGCGGCGATGCGCTGCGCCATGGCGGCATCGATCAGCGTGCCGTTGGTGGACAATCCGACATAGAAGCCCAAGCACTTGGCCGCGGCCGAAATCTCGAAGATGTCGGGCCGCAACAAGGGCTCGCCGCCCGAGAGGATCAGGACCGGCACGCCGAAGGCGCGCAGATCCGCCATCACGGTCATGATCTCGACGGTGGTCAGCTCGCCCGGGAAGGCGACATCGGCCGAGAGCGAGTAGCAGTGGATGCAATTGAGATTGCAGCGGCGCACCAGGTTCCAGATCACCACCGGCCCAGGCGGCGTCCGCTGGCGGAGCGGCGTCGGCTCGATCAGCGCGCGCATGAACTGGCTGAGGCGGAACATCGAGCACTCCTTCAATCGACCAGGCGCAGGCCGGTCTTCTTCAGGATCCGGCTGCTATAGAGGACCTCGCCGGCGCGCGCGGCAGCGCCCAGCAGCGTCCGGATCTTCGTCACCTCGGCCTCGACCTCGGCCCGCTCGCGGCCGTGGACCATGGCGAACAGGTTGTAGGGCCAGTCCGGCGGCCGGCGTGGCCGGCGATAGCAGTGGCTCACCGCCGGCAGCGCGCCGACCTTGCGGCCCAGCCGGTCGATCGCCTCGTCCTCGACATCCCAGACCGACATGCCGTTCGCCCGATACCCCAGCGCGTAATGGTTGGGCACCGCCGCGATGCGGCGGATGGCGCCTGCCACCCGCATTCGCTCCAGCCGGTCCAGGATCTCCTGCAGCGGCAGGCCAAGCGCCTCTGCGATCGCTGTGAAGGGCCGGGTCTCAAGCGGCAGGCCGGCCTGTGTCGCCTTGATCAGGGCACGGTCAGTGGCATCGAGGAACAGCGGGGTGCCACTCATGCCGGCAACCTCAGCGCCAGGAAATATTCGGCCTCCTTGGGCAGATCGAGCACCGCAAGGCCGGTGCGCGCCGCGATCTCGGCCAGCAGCTCGCCGACCCGCTCCGGCCGCTCGGTCGCCAGCACGAACCACATATTCCAGCGATGCTCGCGCCGGTAGTTGTGGGCGACCTCCGGATAGGCATTCACCAGCTCAGCCACCTCGTCGAAGCGCGCCTCCGGCACCGCCATCGCCGCCAGGGTCAAGCCGCCACCAAGGCGCACCGCGTCGTACATCGGCCCGACCCGGGAGAGCACCCGCAGCTCGGCCAGCCGGCGCAGGCGCTGCACCACCTCGTCTTCTGCCAGGCCCAGCGCCGCCGCAGCGGCCGCGAACGGCGCCTCGGCGATTGGCAGGCCACCCTGCAGCCAGTTGATCAGCTGACGATCAAGCTCGTCCATCATGCCGCCGCCTCGCCGCCATAGCGCGCCGCCTGCTGCTTGAAGCGCCGCTTGCTGAACAGGACCGCCCGCGGCCGCTGCGCGATGCCGGCCGCCGTCGTCGCCGCCTCGACCTCAGCCAGCACGCGCGCCCGATCGCGCCCATGGATCATGCAGAACAGGTTGTAGGGCCAGCGCGGCAGCCGGCGCGGTCGGCGATAGCACAAGGTCACCGCCGGCCTGGCCGCCAGGATCCGCGCCGCAGCTTGCAGCTCGTCGTCGGGCAGATCGAACACCACCATGGCGTTGGCGCGGTAACCGAGCTCATGATGGCGCACCACCACGCCGAAGCGCTTGATCACGCCCTCCTCGACCAGCGTCCGGATGCCGTCGAGCACGGCCGCCTCGCTCCAGCCCAGCCGCTGCCCGAGCGCCGCATAGGGCTCGGCCACCAGCGGCAGCCCGTCGGCAAGGGCCGCCAGCAAGGCGTGCTGCTCGCCGGTCAGGTCCATCGCAGCGGAAATCCCAGATCGATGTGGAACGCCTCCTCCAGCGGCAGATCGAGCACCTCAAGCCCGGTCCGCCGAGCGATCTCGGCCAGCACCGCCTGGACCTCGGCCCGATCCCGCCCGGTCGCGACGAACCACAGGTTCAGCGCATGCTCGCGCTCGTAATTGTGATTGACGCCCGGATAGCTGCCGACCAGTGCTGCCACCGCCGCCAGCGTCGCCGCGGGCACCGCCATCGCTGCCAGCGTGCTCCAGCCCGCCCGGTGGGGCGCCACCACGGCGCCGATCCGCCCGATCAGCCCGGCGGCTTGCAGCGCCGCGAAGCGCGCCAGCACCTCGTCCTCGCTCAGGCCCAGCCCCGCGCCGATCCGCGCGAACGGCCGTCCGGCCAGCGGAAAGCCCCGCTGATGCTCGTCGAGGAGCCGGCGGTTGATCGGATCGGCAGCGAGCGGGTGCATGCTCACAAGCCCAGCCGGTGGGCGCGCGCGGTAAAGAAGATCCCGCTCGGCGCCGCGAGCGGCAAGCTCGCCACCTCCGCGAGGGTGCGCGTGTCGTAGACCACCACCCGGTTCTCGTCGCGCAGCGAGATCCAGACCGACTCGCCGCGCGGCGTGAACTCCATGTGCAGCGCCGCCTTGCCCGGACTTAGCGTCGTCGCAACCGCCAAGCTGGGCACGTCGATCACCTGGACCTTGGCGTTGTCCGGCGGCGCGAAATTGACCCAGACCTGCCGCCCGTCCGGCCGCGCGGTCGCGAACACCGGCTGCCCCGCGACCTGGATCCGCGCCCGCTCCTGCCAAGTGGCGCGGTCGACCACCAGCACCTCATGCCGCCCGACCGCAGGCAAGAACAAGAGATCGCCAGCCCCCGTCCAGCCCTGGAGATGGGGCATCTTGTAGACCGGCAGCGCCGCCTCGCCCCGGCCATAGCCGTCCAGGATCCGCTCCGGCCCCTTCTCCGGATGCCACAGATCGAGCCGGACCACGCCATCCTCGCCGAACAGCCCAGCCAGATAGGTTCGCCCGTCCGGCGCCAGGAGCCCGTCATAGGGCTGCTGGCCGACATCTTCATAGCGCGTGACCTTGGGCGCCTGCGGCGCGGTCAGATCGGCCAGCCAGATCTCGCCCGCGTCGTACAGGCTGAAGATGAAGCGTTGATCCGGCGCATCGGCCAGGCCGACCACCTTGGAGGCGGCGCCACCACCCGCCGGGACCGCCGGGATGTCCGCCACCAGCCCGAGGCCGGCGCTGTCGAAGACCTTGACGCCGCCCGGCTCGTAATTGGAAACCGCGATCAGCCGGCCGTCCTGGGAGATCGCCCCGCCGATCGCGTTGCCGCTCTGGACAATCCGTTTGGCGATGCCGCAAGTCAGCAGATCCACCTTGGTGAGCCCGCCATCACGGCCGAAAACGTAGCCGTAGCGGGCGCTCCGATCGAATACTGCCGAGGCATGGGACAGATCGCCAAGGCCGGCGACTTCGCACAGCACGCTGCGGCCGGTAGTTTCCACCACCGCGACGGTGCCGTTGGCGCGCTCGATCACCAGCCCGAGATCGCCGGTGCCCCGCAGCTCCACCGCCAGGCTCGGCAAGGCAAAAGGCGCCAAGCCTAGCCAGCCGGCCGCGAGCATCATCTTAACGCCGTGCATCGAGCCCATCCTTGAGCATGCCCGCCATCCAACGCGCTTCCAGTCGGCTCATGACGATCCGCCAGGGCGCCATGGGCGTGCCAGGCCGGCCGTCGTAGATCGTCGCCGCCAAGTCATCGACCGAGCGCTGCGCCAGCGCGGTTGGCCGCAGCGATGGGCCGAGCCCGCCTTTGAGCGTCATGCCGTGGCAGGAGCCGCAGTCCTGCAGCAGCAGCTGGCGCAGCTCGGCCTGGCGTGCGGCGTCCGGCACCTCGCCGGCGAGCGAGGCGCCAGTCAGCGGCATCAGCGCCAGCAAGAGCCATGGCCGCGGCCGCCCCATGTCACGCCAGCTCCAGGACCCGCGCCGCCACTGCCGGCGGCGCGTGGACCGCCCGCACCTCGGCCGCCATCAGCGACACTACCCGGCCGATCACGATCAGCGCAGGCGCTGCTAGGCCGGCGGTCGCAACCGCCGCCGGCAGCTCGGCGAGACTCGCTTGGCAAAACCCTTGGGCCGCTGTGGTGCCCCGCTCGATCGCCAGCGTCGGCGTGCCGGCCGGCAGGCCATGCTCGATCAGCTGGGCCGCGATCTCCGGCAGATGGGCAAGGCCCATGTAGACCACCAGCGTAGTGTCGGGATCGGCCAGCCCCCGCCAGTCCAGCGCCAGCGGCTCGTCAGCCTTGGCATGGCCGGTGACGATGCGAAAGCCGCTGGCCAGGCCCCGATGGGTCAGCGGCACGCCGAGCGCGCTGCAGCAGCCAGACGCCGCGGTGATGCCGGGCACCACCTCGACCCGCACGCCGCGCTCCCGAAGATAGATCGCTTCCTCGCTGCCGCGCCCGAAGATGAAGGGATCGCCGCCCTTCAGCCGGACCACCGTCCGTCCCGGCTTGGCGGCGCGCACCAGCAGCTCGTTGATCTCGTCCTGGCCCAGATGATGGGCGCCGGCCGCCTTGCCGACATAGATCCGGGCGGCACCCTTGGGCACCAGCGCCAGCACGCCCTCGCCGACCAGCCGGTCATAGACCACCACGTCCGCCTGCTCGAGCAGCCGCCGCGCCTTGACGGTCAGCAGATCCGGATCGCCCGGACCAGCGCCAACCAGGTAGACCATGGGCATGGCCGCACCTCCCTGGAACTTCGAGGATTGAGCGGCTGCGACCCCCGCCGGATCGCAGCCCCGTCGCCGGTCAGTAGACGTCGTTGCGGGTGTTGTAGACGTTGAACTTGCCGGTCGGCGTGATCAGGCGCTTGTCCTTGATCACGTGCTTGACTTGCCTGGTCTTGTCGTCGAGCACCACGATGGCGCTCTCCTGATCCTTGTTGTTCCAGACCGAGAACCAGATCTCGCTGCCGTCCTTGTTGTACTCGCCCTGGACCACGCGCCGCACGCCATCGGTGATCCCCGACATCTCGCCCACCGGCAGCACCTCGTAGCCTTTGTCGAGATGGTCGAGATCGAACACCGCGACCGACGAGGCCAGCTCGGATTCCGGATTAAGCGGTGTATCGATCCACAAATTGCGCGAGTTCGGATGGGTCTTGATGAACAAGGAGCCGCCGCCCTGGCCCTCCAGGGTCTGGACGACCGTCCAGGCCTGATCCGGATGGCCCGCCGGATCGGTGCCGATCAGCGAGATGGTCTCGTCGCCCAGATGGCTGGTCGCCCAGACCGGCCCGAACTCGGGATGCTCGAAATTGGCGCCGCGACCCGGATGCGGCTTCACGCCGGTGTCAATCAGCTTGACCAGCTGGCGGGTCTCGGTATCGACCACCGCCACCCGGTCGCGGGCATTCGCGGCCACCAGGAAGTAGCGGCCGGAGCGGTCGAAGCCGCCGTCATGCAAGAAGCGCTCGGCCTCGATGTCGGTGACCTTGAGGTTCTTGATGTCCTCGTAGTTCACCATCAAGACGTGGCCGGTTTCCTTGACGTTGACCACGAAGTCCGGGTTCTTGTGGGACGCCACAATCGAGGCAACCCGCGGCTCCGGGTGATATTCCTGGGTGTCGTAGGTCATGCCGCGGGTCGAGACGATCTTGAGCGGCTCCAGCGTGTCGCCATTCATGATCACATACTGCGGCGGCCAATAGCCGCCGGCGATCGCGTACTTGTCCTCCCAGCCCTTCATCTTGGAGGTCTCGACCGAGCGCGCCTCGATCCCAATCTTGATCTCGGCCACGGTCTGGGG
Source organism: uncultured Alphaproteobacteria bacterium (assembly GCA_902826935.1). GTDB lineage: Bacteria > Pseudomonadota > Alphaproteobacteria > Geminicoccales > Geminicoccaceae > CADEGR01. Next base: position 17,471 of record CADEGR010000071.1, read on the forward strand.
CGGATCCATCCAGAGATCGATCAGGTCGATCTTGGCGTCGCGCCCGATCGTGAACAGATAGCGGCCCGAGGCCGAGATGCGCGAGATGTGGACCGCGTAGCCGGTCTTGAGGATGTTGACGATCTCGTAACTGTTGCCGTCGATCAGGGCGATCTCGCCGCTGTCCCGGAGCGTCACCGAGAACAGGTTGTCGAGATCCAGCTGGTTCATCTGCTTGGTCGGCCGATCCTTGACCGGCACCAGCTCCTTCCAGCTCGCCTTCATCTCCGCCATGCCCCATTCCGGCGGCTGCGGCGGCTCGTTCAGGAGATAGCGGGCCATCAGGTCGACATCGGCCTCGGACAATTCGCCTGAGCTGCCCCAGTTCGGCATGCCGGCCGGCGAGCCGTAGGTGATGAAGGACTGCAGATAGTCGTAGCCGAGCTCGCGCGTCACGTCGGGAGTTAGCGGCTTGCCGGTGGCCCCTTTGCGCAAGACTCCATGGCAGCCGGCGCAGCGCTGGAAGTAGATCTCCGAGGCGCGCTTGAACTCGTCTTCGGTCAGGCTCGGCACGCCGGGCTTGGCGCCCGGCGCTTCGGTCTTGGTACCCGGCAGCACGTCCAGGCTCGGCTCGTACTGGCCGCCGGGTGTCGAGCCATGCTTGGACAGATCCTCGGGCTTGGGGGCCTGCGCCAATGCGGCGCCGGCGGCGAGCAGGATCCAGCTGGCGGCGCCAGCCATGAGTGCATGATATGCAGCGCGGCCCATGCCGATCTCCCCCGTGTCGACTTGCTTCTCTTCGGTGGAGCGATGATAGGTCGGCCAGCGGCTGCAGCCTTGACGGCTGTCAAGCCGATCAGTGGTCGCCGGCCTTAGCATCACGCCATGATCGTCCGCTGCGCCGCGCGCCGACCCGGCCGTAGCCGATCCGCGCGCCGGATCGGCTGGCTCGTGGCCGCGTGGATGCTGCTGGCGATTCCGCTGCTGGCGCCTGGCGTTGAGGGGGCTGTCCTCGACGAGGTGTCCTGGCGCGCCATCATGCCCGATGCCACCGCGATCGAGGCGGCGAGCGGCAGCCCGCCGGCCATGGCGGCCTACCGTGAAGGTCAGCTGATCGGCTATCTGGTGTCCACCAGCCAGGCGATCGACGCACGCGGCTATTCCGGCAAGCCGCTCGATGTCCTGGTCGGCATCGGCCTGGACGGGGTCATCACCGGGGCGCGCATCCTGGCCCAGCAGGAGCCGATCCTGGTGACCGGCGTGGCGCCGGCCGACCTGGACGCCTTCGCCGCCGGCTTCAAGGGCGTCGATCTGCGGCGCGTGGTGCAGGTCCAACGGGTGGTCGAACAGCCGGACGGGATCGCCGCGATCAGCGGCGCCACGGTCAGCTCGGTGGTGATCGGCGATGCGATCATGCGGGCGGCGCGCGCGGTAGCCAGCAGCCGTGGTCTGCTCGGCGCAACCGCCGGCGCGCTCGATCTGGAAGGCGGCCCGCCGGGTAGCTGGGCGGAGCTGCTGGCCGAAGGTTCGCTAGCCCGCCTCTCGATCAATGTCGGCGAGGCGACGGCCGCGGTGCGCGCCGCCGGCGGCCAGCTCTACGCGCCGGGCGCCGAGCCGTCGGCCGAGGCGCCGTTCATCGATCTCTATGCCGGCCTCGCCACACCGGCCCGGATCGGCAAGAGCCTGCTCGGCGACACGCTCTACAACCGCCTCCTGGCCGAGCTGCCGCCCGGTGGTCAGCTGATCTTCCTGGGCGCCGCCGGCGCCTATTCCTTCAAGGGGACCGCCTGGGTCAAGAGCGGCTGGTTCGATCGTGTCCAGCTAGTCCAGGGCGCGCGCACCCTGCGGCTCGCCAAGGACATGCACTTGCGGATCGAGGAGCTGGCGCTGGCCGATGCGCCGGCGCTGCGCGAGCTGGCGATCTTCCGCTTGGCGCCGGACCGCGGTTTCGTGCCGATCGAGCCCTGGCAGATCGACCTGATGGTGCAGGGTCGCGCAGCCGATGCGACCGCCGTCGCGCAATACGCGCTGCCTTATCAGCTGCCGGCGCGTTATCTGCGTCGCACCGACGCAGAGTCTGCGACGCTGCCGCTCCCGGCGCCGCTCTGGCCTGCGATCTGGCAAGCCCGCACCGGCGACATCACCATCCTTGCTACCGCGCTGCTTTTGCTCTCCAGCATCCTTGTGTTCCAGGAGGGCATCGTCCGCCGGCCCAAGCTGCATCAGCGCCTGCGCCTCGGCTTTCTCCTGTTCGTGCTGCTCTGGCTCGGCTGGTATGCATCGGCACAACTGTCGGTCCTACATGTCCTGACCTTCGCGACCGCGCTTAGGACTGGCTTCGACTGGGGCTTCTTCCTGCTTGAGCCCTTGATCTTCATCCTGTGGAGCTATGTCGCGGTCGCCCTGATCTTCTGGGGGCGCGGCGTGTTCTGCGGCTGGCTCTGCCCGTTCGGCGCGCTGCAGGAGCTGACCCACGCCGCCGCCCAGCGCCTGGGTCTGCCGCAGCTGCGCATTCCGTTTGGCCTGCATGAGCGCCTCTGGCCGATCAAGTTCATCCTGTTCCTCGGTCTGTGCGCGCTGTCCCTCGGGCCGCTGGCGACCGCCCTGGAGCTGGCGGAGATCGAGCCGTTCAAGACCGCGATCGTGCTGCGCTTCGATCGCACCTGGCCTCACCTTGCATATGCTGGCGCCCTCTTGCTGGCCGGCCTGTTCGTCGAGCGCGCCTTTTGCCGCTATCTCTGCCCGCTTGGCGCCGCCTTCGCGCTGCCGTCCCGGCTGCGCCAGTTCGAATGGCTGAAGCGGCATTGGCAATGCGGCCGGCAATGCCAGATCTGCGCGGTCCGCTGCCCGGTCCAGGCAATCCATCCCGATGGCCGGATCAACCCCGGCGAATGCATCCACTGCCTGGCCTGCCAGGTCACCTATCTGGACGACCGGGCCTGCCCGGTGCAGATCGAGCGCCGCAAGCGTCGCAGGCAGCGCGCCGCCACCAGTGCCTGATGAAGCCTAGCGCAACGCGCAAGGACCAAGGGTTGTAGCCACCTCAGCCGACGGCTACGCTCTCAGTTCGTGCAGTCGCACCAGCGAGCAGGCAAGGGGCTTCCCCATGACTCAGGATCACCCCTGGGCGCGCGTGATCCGCCGCACCGGCCTGCGCGAGGCAGAGCGGTTGCAGTTGTGGCGTCTGCCGCTGTTCCAGGGCCTGGCCGACGAGGTCGTGGCCGACCTGATCGACGATGCGACCGTGCGCGACTTCCGACGCGGCACGCTGCTGTTCGGCCGTGACGACCCGGCGGATCGCTTCTATGTCGTGCTGCAGGGCTGGGTGAAGCTTTCCCGCGAGACCAAGGATGGTCATGAGAGCGTGATCGGCCTGTTCAGCCAGGGCGAGTCGTTCGGCGAGGCCGCGATGTTCGAGAGCGAGCTGTTTCCGGTGGATGGCACCGTGATCGACGACAGCCGCCTTCTGGTGGTCCCCGCCAGCTCGTTCCGGCGGCGCCTGCTGGCGCAGCCAGAACTGATGTTCACCCTGATCGGCTCAATGTCCCGCCACATGCGCCGCTTGGTGCAGCAGATCGAGCAGCTGACCGCCCGCACCTCTGCCGAGCGCGTGGCGGCATTCCTCGCCGGATTGGTCAATGGTGCTGTCCCGCCGGTGCGGATCCATCTGCCGGTCGACAAGGTCCTGATCGCGGGCCGCTTGGGCATGCAGCCCGAGACCTTCTCACGCGCCCTCGCCCGCCTACGCGATCACGGCGTCACAGTCCAGGGCAGCGACGTCGTGATCACGGATCCCGGGCGCCTGAACAGCTTTGCCGAAGGCGAGTTGCGCCGGGGCGCTTGATGCGACCCTGCCGCTGGACATACTCCTGCCGCTTTATCGAGCGCTCTTTTGCCGCCCTGGCAGCGGCTTGATGGCTTTCACGCCATGGCTGCTTGCCGCTCGAACCAGACGAAGCGCTTGAAGTTGCAGGTCAGGTTCGCCAGGCCGATCTTGGTCCTAGAGCATTTTCCTATTGCATGGAATCGATCCCTGTGATTCGACACTATCGGTT
>CADEGR010000072.1 GCA_902826935.1 uncultured Alphaproteobacteria bacterium
CGGATCGGCCGCGCCATCGGCGCCGAGGAACATGTCGCGGGTCGCCTGGCTGCCCGCGCGCTCGCGGTAGTCGATCGCCGTGGTCGTGCCGGTCTTGGCGTCATGCACCAGCATGAACCCGCCGCCGCCGAGATTGCCCGCCTGCGGCAGGGTCACCGCCAGGGCGAAGCCGACCGAGACCGCGGCATCGACCGCGTTGCCGCCCTGGCGCAGCACGTTCAGCCCGACCTCGCTCGCGATCGCCTCCTGGCTCGCGACCATGCCGTGCCAGCCATGGGCCGGGTGGATCAGGTCCTTGGGATCGTAGGCCACCGCCTGCGCGAGCAGGCCGCCGGGCCAGGCCAGCCAGGCGATCAGCCCGACCCGCCAGAGCCGCCGGCAGAATGCGGTCATGACAGCCCCCTCAGCATGCTGGCGGGCGCGCAGCACGGCACCCTTGGCCCTACCGTAACGGCTGCGGCCGGTCTGGCCAATTGATCTTGGCGCGCAAGCCGCTAGGCTGGCCCCGTTTTCCCGCCCCCCTGGAAGATCCATGTCCCATCCGACTTTGAAGCTGCTGACCGGCCAGGACCGGCGCCTGCGCGCTGGCCATCCTTGGGTATTCTCGAACGAGCTGCAGATGGACGCCGCCGCCAAGGCGCTGCCGCCGGGCACGGTGGTCCGGCTCGCGGCCGCCGATGGCCGGCCCATGGCCCTGGCCCAGTTCAATCCGCATTCGCTGATCGCGGCGCGGGTCCTGACCCGCAACAAGGACGCCACGATCGACGAGGCCTTCCTGGAGCGCCGCCTGGCACGGGCGCTGCGCCTGCGCGAGCGGCTGCTCGATCAGCCCTACTACCGCCTGATCCATGCCGAGGCGGACGGGCTGCCCGGCCTGGTGATCGACCGCTTCGGCGATCTCATGGTCTGCCAGCTCAACAGCGCCGGCATGGCCCTGCTCGAAGCGCCGTTGCTGGCCGCGCTCGACCGCCTCTTGGCGCCGCGCTGCGTGGTCCTGCGCAATGACAGCCCGGTGCGCGAGCTGGAGGGCCTGCCGCTCGAGCTGCGCGTGGTCAAGGGCGAGCTGGCCGGGCCGATCCCGGTCCAGGAGCACGGCCTGACCTTCATGGCCGATCCGCTCGAGGGCCAAAAGACCGGCTGGTACTACGACCAGCGCGACAATCGCCAGTTCACGGCCCGCCTCGGCAAGGACCAGCGGGTCCTCGATCTCTACAGCTATGGCGGCGGCTTCGGCCTGGCGGCCCTGGCCGCGGGCGCCAGGAGCGCGCTCGCGATCGACCGCTCCCCGACCGGCCTCGATCTCGCCCGCGCCGCGGCCGAGCACAATGGCTTGGCCGGCCTCGTCACCGAGCGCGCCGACGCCTTCGCTGCGCTCGACCGGCTGGCCGCCGACAAGGAGCGCTTCGGCCTGGTGGTCGCCGATCCGCCGGCCTTCGTCAAAAGCAAGCGCGACCTCAAGGTCGGCCTCAAGGGCTATCGCAAGCTGGCGCGCGCCGCCGCGGGCGTGGTCGGCGAGGAGGGCTTTCTCGCGATCGCCTGCTGCTCGCACAACGTGCCGCTCGAGGCGTTTGCCGACGAGGTCCGCCGCGGCATCCGCGACGCCGGCCGGGGCGCTCGCCTGCTGCACCAGGCCGGGGCCGCCCCGGATCATCCCGCGCATCCGATGCTGCCGGAGTCGATGTACTTGAAGTTTCATGTCTACGCTTTGGACTAACCTCTTGATTCTGCGTGCCCGGGCCGCGTTTAAATCAACCTGAGCGCTATAAGTAAATACTAGTAGTTGAAAAGTAGTTAACGACTGGCGCATAATAGTCGGTACCAAATGGTTGCCTAAAATTTACCTGGTACTGTCGGCTCATGCGCTTGTTTAAAAGTTTCTGGACCAAGGACTTGGCCAAGGGCAAGTATCGCCCGGCCGAGCCAGGGGTCGGCGGGGTGGCCGGGCCGGATCGGCCGGGGCTCGCCTTCGAGCTGCTCTGCGGCCGGCTCGAGCGGCCGTTCACGCTCGCCCAGATCCAGGCGGCGGCACCGGGGGCGGGCGGGTCGAGCGGCCTTGCCAATCTCCGCCAGGCCGCGGACCGGCTTGGCTTCAAGGCCAGGCATCTGCGCCCCAGCCCGCGCCATCTGGCGGCGGTGCCGACGCCGTTCCTGCTGCTCGGCAAGGCTGCCAACGAGGCCTGGCTGGCCGAGCGCCGGGTCAAGGATCACCTGGTCCTGGTCGATCCGGCCGATGGCCAGGCGGCCGCCCATGACCTGGCGATCGTGGCCGAGATGGCGGGCGCCATCCTGCTGCTCAAGCCGCGCCCGGCCAGCGCCAGCCGGCCGATCTGGCGCGGCGCCATCATGCAGCGCCTGCGGCCGATCCTGTGGGAGCTGGGCCTCGCCTCGGTCGTGATCAATCTGCTGGCGCTGGCCACGCCCTTGTTCCTGATGACCGTCTACAACAAGGTCATCAGCCACGCCGCGCTGCACACGCTGGACGTGCTGGTGCTCGGCATGGGCACGCTGTTCCTGTTCGAGTGGCTGCTGCGCTGCCTGCGCAGCTACATCGCCAGCCACAGCGGCAGCCGACTGGATGCGGCGCTCGGCAACGAGGTCGTGCACCATCTGGTCCATCTGCCGCTCAAGCGCTTCGAGCGGGTCGGCACCGGCCAGACCCTGGAGCGGCTGCGCCAGCTCGACCAGCTGCGCCAGTTCTTCACCAGCCAGATGCCGCTGCTCCTGGCCGATCTGGCCTTCACCGGCCTGTTCCTCCTGGTCCTGTTCTATCTCGATACCCGGCTGGGCCTGATCACGCTGGCCGCCATGCCGCTGTTCCTGCTCCTGGCCCTGCTCGGCCACCGCCGCCACCACGGCTTGGTCGACGCCGGCTTCAAGGCGGCCGCGGCCAAGGCCTCCAGCCTCGGCGAGACGGTCGCCCACGCGCTCACCGTCAAGGCGCTCGGCCTCGAGCCGGACATGGAGCGGCGCTTCAAGAAGAAGCTCGCCGAGGCCGCCCGGATCGGCTTCCAGGCCAGCCATCTGGGCGGGCTGATCGCCAATGCCGGCCAGATCCTGCAGCATCTGGTGGCCCTGATCCTGGTCTATGTCGGCGCCCGCGGCATCATCGCCGGCGACATGTCGATCGGCGCCTTGATCGGCGCCAACATCCTGGCCGCGCGCGTCCTCGCCCCGATGCGCCAGGTGACCGGCGCCTGGCAGCAGCTGCAGGCGCTGAAGGGCGCCTTCCAGCGGCTCGACGAGCTGATGCAGGAGCCGACCGAAGCCGCCGACACGCCAGCGCCCGCCTTGACCATCCAGGGCCGGATCCGCTTCGAGCAGGTCAGCCACCGCTATGCCGCGGACAGCCCGCTGGCGCTCTGCACGGTCGATCTCGAGGTCGAGCCGGGCCAGGTTCTGGGCGTGATCGGCGCACCCGGCTCGGGCAAGAGCACGCTCGCCAAGCTGCTGCTCGGGCTCGACCAGCCGGAGGCCGGCCGGGTCCTGCTCGACGAGCTCGATCTGCGCCTATGGCCCGCAGTCACCTTGCGCCAGCAGATCGGCGTGGTGCCGCAGGAGGTCCAGCTGTTCGCCGGCACGATCGCCGAGAACATCGCGCTGGGCGCCCCCGACCGCTCGTTCGAGCGGGTCGTGGCGGCGGCCAAGTTCGTCGGCGCCCACGACTTCATCCAGCGCCTGGCCAAGGGCTACGACACCGAGCTCGGCGAGCGCGGCGCCGGCCTGTCGGCCGGCCAGCGCCAGCTGCTGGCGATCGCCCGCGCCCTGATCCGCAATCCGCGCATCCTGGTCCTGGACGAGGCGACCAGCGCCCTCGATGCCGCGACCGAGGAGACCCTCCTGGTCAATCTCAAGCGCGCCTCGCGCGGCCGCACGGTGATCATGGTCACCCACCGCATGGCGGCGCTGGCGATCGCCGACCGGGTCCTGGTCCTGGCCGACGGCAAGGTCGAGCGCCTGGGCAGCCTGGGTCAGGTCGCCGCCACCCTCCGACCGGCGGCCGCCGGCGGCTTCCGTCCCCATCTCGCATCGGTCTGAGCCATGCTGCTGCCCTATGCCAACCGCAAGCGCCGCTTCGCCGAGTTCCTGCCCGACGTCGAGGGCGTGATCGAGCACGGCCATTCGCCGGTCGCCGGCATGCTGATCATCCTGGTCGCCGCGACCTTCGGCGGCATCCTGACCTGGTCGGCGCTGACCGAGGTCGAGCGGGTGGTCAGCGCCGAGGGCCAGATCGAGCCGGCCGGCCGGGTCAAGCTGGTCAACCATCCGGTCGGCGGCAAGGTCGCCGAGCTGTTCGTCGCCGAGGGCCAGCGGGTCGCGGCCGGCGACCCGCTCTTGACCCTCGATGCCGAGGTGATCAGCGCCGAGCTCGCCGATCTGACCGGCCGCTGGCAGGCCAAGGCGGCCGAGGTCGCCAGGCTGGAGGCCGAGGCGGCCGGCGCGACCGAGCTGCAGGCGCCGGCGGAGCTGGCGGCCGAGCGGCCGGACCTGATCCGCGCGCAGCAGGAGCTGATGGCGGCGCGCCGGGAGAGCCGGGCGAGCGAGCTGGACAGCCTCCGGCAGGCGGCCCGGCAGCGGGCCAGCGAGCGGGCGGCGCTGACCGCCGATCTGGGCCGCCTCAAGCAGAGCGAGCAGCTCCTGACCGCGCAGGCGACGGCGGTCCGCGGCCTGGCCGAGCAGGGCCTCTATCCGCGGCTCAACCTGATGGACGTCGATCGGCAATTGAACGAGCTCTCGGGCGAGATCCGGCGGACCGAGGCCGGCCGGCATGCCGCCGAGGCGGCGCTGGCCCGCGCCAAGAGCGACGAGGCCGGCTCGGCGCGCCAATGGCAGGCGGACGTGCTGGCCGAGCTCGCCGCCGCCAGGAACGAGCGCGACCAGCTGGCTGAGGCGAGGAAGCGCCAGCAGGTGCTGGCCCGCAATCTGCTGCTGCTGGCGCCGGTCGCCGGCATCGTCCAGGAGCTGGCGGTCACCGGCCCCGGCCAGTCGGTCGGCTCCAATCAGACCATCATGAAGCTGGTGCCGACCGATGGCGGCGTGGTGATCGAGGCGAGCGTCGCCAACCAGGACATCGGCTATCTGCAGGTCGGCCAGTCGGCCAAGATCAAGGTCCGCGCCTTCGACTTCGTCCGCTACGGCGCGCTCGAAGGCCGGATCGAGCGGATCGCCGCCGATGCCAGCCGGGAGCGCGGCAAGAGCGAGGAGCGCTTCGGCATCACCTTGCGCGCCCTCGACCAGGCGCCAGCCGCGGGCAAGGAGCGCATCCCGGTCCTGCCGGGCATGACCGTCGACGTCGATCTTCTGGTCGGCGAGCGCACCATCCTGTCCTACTTCACCGACCGGATCTTCCGGCTGCCCGACCAGCTGCTGCGCGACGGCTAAAGCGTCTTAGCGCCGGCGCGGCCCGCTCATGTCGACGATCTTGCGGCCCTCGGGCCCGCGCTGGATCGTGAAGGTGCGGCTGCTGAAGCCCTCGCATTCCCGCATCACCGTGCAGCGCAGCGGCTGGAAGCGCCGGTCGCAATTGTCGTCGCCGTCGTTCAGGATGTCGCGATAGGCGTAGCGCAGGTCCAGGACCAGCCGATCCGGCTTGTCCTCCAGGATCGCGCTGTCGGTCACCGCCTCGATCACCGGCCGCGGGCAGCGGCCACCTTCCTCGACCGCATGCCGATGGTAGTAATCGCGCAGATCGAGCTGCAGGCCCTGCTCGCCGGCGAGATCATAGAGGCCGCTTTCGCGCCAATACTGCGTGCAGGCGGCCAGCGCCGTCGCCGACAGCAGGACGATCAGGCAGGCACGCACGGCCTTCGACATGGACGGTGACCTTGCTTGGCTGACCGGCTGACCGGCTGACTTTAACGCGCTGCCGCCGGCCCGGCCAGAGCGCCAGGCTCAGCGGGCGGGCAGGCGGAGGCGAAACGCGGTGCCGTCCGCGCCGGTATGGGCCAGCTCCAGCTCGCCGCCATGGGCGCGCAGGATCTCGCGCGCGATCGGCAGGCCAAGCCCGGTCCCGCCCGGCCGGCCGGAGCCCGCGAACGCCTCGAACAGATGCTCGCGCGCCAGCTCCGGGATGCCGGGGCCGGTGTCGGCGACCTCGATCACCAGCCGGCCGGGCTCGCGCCAGGCGGTGATCGTGATCAGCCCGCCCGGCTCGGCCATGGCCTGCTGGGCGTTGCGGCCGAGATTCATCAGCACCCGGAACAGCTGGTCGCGATCGGCCTCGACCACCAGGTCGGCATCGACCTCGTTGCGCCAATGGACCAGGTCCTGGCCCGGCCCGATGATCGCCTGGCCGACCTCCTCGACCAGAGGCGCCAGCTGACAGCGCGCCTTGGTCGGCTTGATCGCCTGGACGCGGGCGAAGTTCAGCGTCTCGCTGCACAGCCTGGCCGCCCGCTCCATGGATTCGACCAGCCGCGGCGCGATCCGCCGGACCTCCGGGTCCTGGCTCTGATCGAGCCGGTCGGACAGCAGCATGGCGTTGGCCAGCAGATTGCGCAGGTCGTGGTTGATCTTGCTGACCGCGGCGCCCAGCGCCGCGAGCCGGGCCTTTTGCGCCAAGGCCGCCGTCAGGCCGCGCTGCATCCGGCCAAGCTCGCTCTGGACCAGGCCGATCTCGTCGCCGCGCCGGGACGGGGCCAGCGCCAGATCCGGATCCTCCGGCCGGTCGCGATAGCTGGCGATGCTCTGCGCGATCCGCTCCAGCGGCCGCACGATCACGAAGCGCAGCACGCTGTAGACCAGGAGCGCGGTGAGCAGCGACAGGACGATCGAGAGCGCCAAGATCCGCCAGGAATAGTCGATCATCGCCTCCCAGAGCGTCTGCTCCGACAGGCTGATGTCGACCAGGATCGCGGGCGAATGCGGCGAGGTGCCGGTCACCCGGATCACCCGCTGGCCGCGGTGGCCGAGCGCATCGAAGGCATCGGCGATCAGGCTGAAGGCGGTCGCGGCGCGTAGATCGAAGATGCGCTCGATCGCGGCCGGATTGCCGAGCATCAGGTGGGTGGTCGGGCCATGCAGGGTGACCGAGCGCACGCCGGCATGGGCCAGCAGCATCGCCTCCAGCCCGTCGGGCAAAGCAGCGCCGCGCGCCGCCTCGAGCGACAGGGTGGCCAGATGCGCGGCCCCGATCCGCTCCTCCAGGTAGACCGTCCGGAAGCGGGCGATCGAGGGCACGTAGATCAGAATCTCGCCGAGCAGCACGAAGGCCGCGGTCAGCAGCAAGAGGCGCGCCGACAGCGAGCGGTGCAAAGCGAGGCGACGGAGCGGTTCAGCCATTCCGGCCACGGTTGGTCATCAACCGACCGTAAATAGCGGGCGCCGGGGCAAAAGGCCAGCTTGGCCGGTAATTTGGCTGGCGCCGCTAGGGCGCGGCGTCGTTCAGGCGCCAGTCGAAGCCGTCGCGGCTGATCCGATCGTAGCTCTGCAGCTGCATCGCCAGATGGGGCTCGGCGAAGGCCAGGATATGCTGGATGATGCCGAGATCGCTGCCGCCGAACTCGTCCTGGTGCCAGCGATAGAGGCTGGAGATGCGCAGGCCGTCCGCCTCGATCGCGACGCAGCGCGGATCGTTGACATAGGCCATCGCGGCCTGGTTCAGCTGGCGCTCGACCCGCGCGCCGGTGAACGGTTCCGGCGGCAGGCTAGGGCAGTCGACCGCGGCGCAGCTGAGCCCGTAATAGATCCGCGTGTCGTGCCAGAGCGCGCTCAGAATCCGTTCCTGAATGTCGGCCAGCGATAGGCGCACGCCCGCGACCTGGACGCTCGCCTGGTCCCAGGCGGCCTGATCGGGCGGCACATGGATCTCCTGGATGCTGCCGACCGGATAATGCTCGAGCACCAGGCGGACCAGGCGCGCGTTGTACAGATTCATCCAGAAGGCCAGCTGCTCCGGCCGGGCGTAGCCGGCCAGGTCGACCGCGCCCAGCGCCGCCAGATAGCGATCGAGGCTGGTGCGATCCTCCGCGCTGACCGCGCCATAGGCGACCAGATGCGCGCCATCCGCGCCGATCTTGAGATAGCGCTGCAGGAAATGCTGCCACAGGCTGTGGTCGATCTGCCGGGTCGAGTCCTGGGCAAAGGCCTGCCAGCGCGCATCCGCGACGGCGCCTGCGCAAGCTGGCGCGGGGCCGGTCAGGACCGCCAGCCAGGCCCAGGCCAGGATCGCCATGCACCATCGCCTGGTCACGCCCTGCATTGGTTCCATCATCGCATCCCGGGCGGCGCCGGCCACCGTCCGGTAACCTACTGCACGCGCCTGGTGCGGCGCGCTCACCCTTGGTCACGAACGCTCGACGAGCCTGGCTCCCCGGACCGAAAGCGTCCAAGTTCAGGCGAACCGCGGCGCGCGGGTTTGACACGCCGCCGAGGGCAGCCTATACAGCCGAGCGATCCACGCCCAAGTGGTAAGAGTCAGCGAACGTGAAGCGTACCTATCAGCCGAGCAACCTCATCCGCAAGCGACGCCATGGATTCCGGGCGCGTCTCGCCACAGTCGGCGGCCGCCGGGTGCTTGCCCGCCGCCGGGCCAAGGGGCGCAAGCGCCTCTCCTGCTGACCGGACCAGCTCCGATCACGACCCGGACAAGGCGTCATGGCGCGTGGTGCGGCTCAAGCGACGTCCCGAATTTCTGGCGGTGGCCGGTACGGGACAGCGCTGGGTCGCGCCGGCATTCGTGTTGCAAGCCGGGCCGCGGCCCGGTCCGGCAGCGCCGCCGGTCATCGGCCTCGGCTTCACGGCCAGCCGCCGGATCGGTAACGCGGTCGCCCGCAACCGGGCGCGGCGGCGGCTGGTCGCGGCGGCCCGCCAGGTGCTTCCGGCTGCGGCCATGTCGGGCTACAACTACGTCATCGTCGCACGGGCTGCCGTTCTGACATGTCCATTCCCGCAATTGCTCGAGGATCTGGCGACCGCCTTCGGCCGGGTGCTGCGGGCGCGCAAGCGGCCGCCGCCGGCTGGTCGGCCGCCAGCCGGCTCCTGAGCCTGCCGATCCTCGCCTATCGCTGGCTGATCTCGCCGCTGCTCGGGCCGCGCTGCCGCTATCTGCCGACCTGCTCCGACTACGCGCTCGACGCCTTGCGCCTGCATGGCGCCGGCCAGGGCGGCTTGCTGGCGGCGCGGCGCCTGGCGCGCTGCCATCCCTGGGGCGGCAGCGGCTTCGACCCGGTGCCGGCCATCATCTCAGACCCGACGGTGGCCCGCCCGGCCGCCCCCCGCGCGCGCTGCGCCGGCCGTCACTAGGGAGACCGGGACGTCATGCCCGAGCAGCGCAACCTGATCCTGGCGATCGTCCTGTCGGTCACCATCATCATCGCGTTCCAGTATTTCTACGAGCTGCCCCGCCTGCGCGACGCGCAGCGCCAGGCGCCCGCGACCACCACCCAGACCACGCCCGGCGCGCCGGCCGGCCAGCCGGCGGCCCAGGGCGATGCCACCAGGCCGACCCCGCCCGGCGCCGCGACCGGCCAGGCGGGCGTGGCCGCACCCTCCGGCGAGGAGGTCCAGCCCGCGACCGCCCGGGTCGGCATCAAGACGCCGCGCCTGGCGGGCTCGATCGCGCTCACCAGCGGCCGGATCGACAACATCGTCCTGCCCGACTACCGGGTCACGATCGAGCCCAACTCGCCGCCGGTGGCCCTGTTCAGCCCGCCGGGCACGCCCCATGCCTATTTCGCCGAGTTCGGCTGGGTCGCCGATGGCGGCACGGTGGCGCTGCCGGATCAGCACACCGTCTGGCAGGCCGACCACACCGAGCTGACGCCCGAGCAGCCGGTCACCTTGCGTTGGGACAACGGCCAGGGCCTGCGCTTCAGCCGCGTGATCGAGGCCGATCAGGGCTACATGCTGACGGTCACCCAGAGCGTCGAGAACTACGGCAGCGCCAAGGTCGCTCTGCACCCTTACGGCCTGGTCCGGCGCTGGGGCACGCCCGAGACCCAGCATTTCTACATCCTGCATGAAGGCCCGATCGGCGTGCTCGACGGCCGGCTGCACGAGATCGACTATGCCGATCTGCAGGAGGACGGCGCCCAGGAGCTGCCCAGCCAGGGCGGCTGGCTCGGCATCACCGACAAATATTGGCTGGCCGCCCTGGTGCCCAACCAGGGCAGCCAGATCACGGCCAACTTCCGCCACAATCTGGCCGAAGGCAGCGGCCAGGACCGCTACCAGGTCGACTATCTCGGCCCGGCCATGCAGGTCGAGCCCGGCGCCAAGGCCGCGGCCGTCGATCGCCTGTTCGTCGGCGCCAAGGAGGTCGAGCAGCTCGATCGCTACAGCGCCGAGCTCGGCATTCCCCTGTTCGACCGCGCGGTCGATTTCGGCTGGTTCTACTTCCTGACCAAGCCGATCTTCCACGTCCTGCACTTCTTCCACCAGTGGGTCGGCAATTACGGCATCGCGATCCTGCTCCTGACGCTCGTGGTCAAGCTCCTGTTCTTCCCGCTGGCCAACAAGTCCTACAAGGCGATGAGCCAGATGAAGAAGCTGCAGCCGGAGATGCTGCGGCTGCGCGAGCAGTTTGGCGACGACAAGATGAAGCTCAATCAGGAGCTGATGGGCCTCTACAAGAAGGAGAAGGTCAATCCGATGTCGGGCTGTCTGCCGATCATCGTGCAGATCCCGGTGTTCTTCGCGCTGTACAAGGTGCTGTTCGTGTCGATCGAGATGCGGCACGCGCCGTTCTTCGGCTGGATCCACGATCTGTCGGCGCCCGATCCGACCTCGCTGTTCAACCTGTTCGGGCTCCTGCCGTTCACCCCGCCCCATGCGCTCATGATCGGCGTCTGGCCGCTCGCCATGGGCCTGACCATGTTCCTGCAGCAAAAGCTCAACCCGCAGCCGGCCGATCCGACCCAGGCCAAGGTCATGATGTTCCTGCCGGTCATGTTCATCTTCCTGTTCGCCACCTTCCCGGCCGGGCTGGTGATCTACTGGACCTGGAACAACATCCTCTCGATCAGCCAGCAATGGCTGATCATGAAGCGGATGGGCGTGTCGGCCTGACCATGGCGAGCCTGGCCGAAGCCGCGCCGGATCTGGCCGACGGCCACCGGCTGTTCAGCCAGGACTGCCAGTTCCTCCTGGGCGTGGCCGAGCTGGCGCAGCTGCCGCCCGCGTCCTTGCCGGAAGTGGCCTTCGCCGGCCGTTCCAATGTCGGCAAGTCGAGCCTGATCAACGCGCTGACCGGCCGCCGCCAGCTCGCCCGGACCTCGAACACGCCCGGCCGGACCCAGCAGATCAATCTGTTCGACCTGGCCGGCCGGATGATCCTGGTCGACCTGCCGGGCTACGGCTTCGCCAAGGCGCCCAAGCCCGAGGTCGAGCGCTGGCAGGCGCGCATGCGCGACTATCTGCGCGGCCGCCCGACCTTGCGCCTGGCCTGCATCCTGATCGACGCCCGCCACGGCCCGAAGCCGATCGACGAGGCGATGCTGACCATGCTGGGCGAGGCCGCGGTCGCCTTCCGCCTGATCCTGACCAAGGCCGATCTGGTCAAGCCGGCCGCGCTCGAGGCCCTGAGCGACCGCCTGCAGACGGCGCTGTTGCGCAAATCCGGCGCCTATCCCGATCTCAGCGTGACCAGTGCCCGCACCGATGCCGGCATGGACGAGCTGAAAGCCATGCTGGCGACCTTTGCTCTGCCGGCAGCTCCGCCTGCCGCTTCGTCCGCCGACTAAGGCCAAGCCCCCATGACCCTGCATCACACCCGTGCCGACATGCTGATCGAGGCGCTGCCCTACATGCGCCGCTTTGCCGGCTCGACCTTCGTGGTCAAATATGGCGGCCACGCCATGGGCTCGGAGGACCTGGCCAAGGACTTCGCGCGCGACATCGTGCTGTTGAAGCAGGTCGGCATCAATCCGGTCGTGGTCCATGGCGGCGGGCCGCAGATCAAGGCGATGCTGGACCGGCTCGCGATCAAGAGCGAGTTCGTCGACGGCCTGCGGGTGACCGACGCGGCCACGGTCGAGATCGTCGAGATGGTCCTGGCCGGCTCGATCAACAAGCAGATCGTGACCGCGATCCAGGCGGTCGGCGGCCAGGCGGTGGGGCTGTCCGGCAAGGATGCCGGGCTGATCGAGGCGATGCGGGTCAGCCGGACCAAGCGCGACGAGGGCAGCAACATCGAGCGGGTCCTGGATCTCGGCTTCGTCGGCGAGCCCAGCCGGATCAACACCCAGGTCCTGGACGTGCTGCGCGGCAGCGAGCTGATCCCGGTGATCGCCCCGATCGGCGCGGGCGAGGACGGCCAGACCTACAACATCAACGCCGACACCGCCGCCGGCGCGATCGCGGCGGCGCTGTGCGCTCACAAGCTGATCATGCTGACCGACGTCGTGGGCGTGCTCGACCAGGACCGCCAGCTGATCTCCTCGCTCTCGGCCAGCCATGCCCGCCGCCTGATCGCGTCCGGCGTGGTCAAGGGCGGCATGATCCCCAAGCTCGAGACCTGCCTGGCCGCGCTCGACGCCGGGGTCGGCGCCGCCCATATCCTGGACGGCCGCCAGCCCCATGTCGTCCTGCTCGAGACCTTCTCCGACGATGCCGGGGTCGGCACCAAGATCTGCCGCGAGCCCGCCGCCGCCTGAGCGGCGCCGGTTCCGCGGATCAGCTCAGCGGCCTTCGCGGTACCAGGCGAAGCCCAGGCTGCCGAGCAGCAGGGCCAAGGCGAGCACCGCCGGCAGCAGCGGCAGCTGGGTCGCCCCGGTCACCAGATAGCGCTGATTGTCGTAGACCCCGATCCAGTCGCGCCCCGCCGTCGCCCGGCCGCGTGACACCTGGCGCAGCTCCGGCACGCCGCCCTCGCTGAGCCAGAGGCTCTTGCCGTCGCTGGCGCTGACCACCGGCGCCAAGGGCTCCGGCGTCGCCCGCATGTCGGCCAGCTCCGCCGCCCCGATCGGACGCAGCGCGGCGTAGGTCGTGAAGGTGCCATCGGTGATCCGGTACAGGCCGGGCTCCTCGACCGTGACCAGGGCCGAGCCGATGCCATCGTCCGACGCTTTCAGCGGCGCCTGGCTGACCTTGCCGGTCGGGCTGGTCAGGGTGACCTCCGCGGGCAGGTCCTGAAGCGAGCGGCGCTGGATCAGGATCGCGTTGTCTTGCGGCTCGGCGGTCAGCGCCTCCTCCTCGAGCGCCGGCTCCTGCATCAGCCAATGCACCAGCCGGCGCAGCAAGAGGCCCTGCGGCCCGCCATTCTCGACGCCGCGCGCCCACAGCCAGGCATGGTCGGAGAGCAGCTGCGCCACCCGGCCCTGGCCGATCCGGTCGAGCACCAGGAGCGGATGCTCGGCCGCGCCGGTCATCACCACCTCGCCCTCGCCGACCTCGACATCGACCTGGCGGAACCAGCGGCCCCAGATCGCGGCACCGTCGTCCGCCCGCTCGGCGCCGGCCAGCTTGGCCAGGCCCCGGGTCACCGGATGCTTGTTGCCGAGCTCGGTCACGGTCGGTGTGAAGCCGCGCTCGTAGAGCACGCCGGACGGCCGGCCGGGCAAGACCCGAGCCAAGGGGGTGCGGTAGAGGCTCAAGGGATGGGCGAATTCCGGCCCCGCCACCTCGAGCAGGGCGCCGCCTTCCTCGACATAGCGCGCGACATTGTCGAGATAGGCGAGCGGCAGCAGGCCGCGGCGCGAATAGCGATCGAAGATCACGAGGTCGAACTCGTTGAGCTTGACCTCGAACAGCTCGCGCGACGGGAAGGCGATCAGGGCCAGCTCGCGGATCGGCGTGCCGTCCTGCTTCTCCGGCGGCCGCAGGATCGTGAAATGGACCAGATCGACCGCCGGGTCGGCCTTCAGAAGGTTGCGCCAGACGCGCAGGCCCGGATAGGGCTGGCCCGACACCAGGAGCACGCGCAGCCGGTCGCGCACGCCGTTGACGAAGAACACCTGGCGATTGTTCTGCAAGGTGAGCTCGCCCGGCAGCGCATCCGCCTCGACCTCGATCACGGTCTGGCCGGCGCGGTCGATCTCGAAGGGCAGGCTGTTGAGCTGGCCGGGCTGGACCGTGATCCGCCGCTTGACCTCGCCGTTCTGGCGGAGCACCACCGGGATCGCCTGGCTGGGCGCGCCGGGGCCCAGCTCGTCGACCTGGAAGCTCACCTCCTGCTCGTCGCCGACCATGCCGTAGGACGGCACCGCCGCCACCGACAGCCGGCGGTCGCGCTCGTCCGGCCGGCCGGTCAGGAGCACATGCAGCGGCGCCTCCAGGCCGAGGCGGGCCAGATCCTTGGGCACGTCGTGGACCTGGCCGTCGGTCACCGCGACCACGCCCGCCAGGCGCTCGCGGTCGACCTCGGCCAGGGTCGAGCTCAGCTCCCGGAACAGCTCGGTGCCGGCCTTGCCGTCGCCGGCGACGCTGGTCTCGACCAGCTCGACATGGGGCAGGGCCTTCAGCTCCTCGCGCAGCTTGGCCAGCGCGGCTGCGGTCTCGGCCGGGCGCTCGCCGATCGCCTGGGAGGGCGAGCGGTCCTCGACCAGGACCACGATGTCGTCTTGTGGATCGCGCTGCTCGCGGATCGCGGCCGGATTGGCCAGCGCCAGCAGGCCCAGCGCCAGCATCAAGGCGCGCCAGGTCGTGCCGCGGGCGCGCCGCCAGTAGCCAAACGCCACCACCGCCAGGATCGCCAGGCCGAGGACCGCCAGCAGCCAGACCGGCAGCAGCGGCGCGAAGGTCAAGGTGGCGCCGGTCATTGGCCGAGCCGCTCCAGCAGGGCTGGGATATGGACCTGATCGGTCTTGTAGTTGCCGGTCAGCGCGTACATCACGAGGTTGACGCCGACCCGGCGCGCCAGCTCGCGCTGCCGCTCGCCGCCCGGCAGGACCGGGTACATCGCCATGCCGAACTCGTCGATCGCCCAGGCGGCCGCCCAGCCGTGGCTGCCGATGATCACCGAGGACACGCCATCATTGACGGAGGCTTCCGGCTGATCGACCCAGACCGTCTGGCCGGTCCAGCGGCCGGGAAACTCCTGCAGCAGGTAGAACGAGCGGGTCAGCGGGTGGTCCTCCGGCACCGGCTCGAGCGGCGGCAGATCGACATTGACCAGGAGCTGGCGCAGCCGCTGCTCGCCCGGGCCCGGCTGGTTCTGGCCGGGGATCATCTGGCCGGCATCGCTGGTGTCGAACAGGATCATGCCGCCCTGGCTGAGATAGCGCCCCAGCCGCTGCGGCACGTCGTCGGCCAGGGCTGGATGGTCGGCCGGCACCGGCCAGTAGAGCAGCGGGAACAGATTGAGGTCGTCCTTGCCGATATCGACCGCGAGCGGCTCGCCGGCATCGACCGCGGTGCGCCGGTTGAGGACCAGGGTCAGGCCCTCGAGCCCGGCCTTGGAGAGGGCATCGATCTCCGGCAGCCCGGTCATGACATAGGCCAGGCGGGTCTCGCCGGTGACCGCGATGACCGCCTCGTCGTCGCCGGGCACGGCCGTCTCGGCGGCCGCCTGGGCCAGGGCCGAGCCCGGCGCCAGCAGCCAGCCGCCGGCCAGCAGCAAGGCCAGCGCCGCCGCCCCGGTCGCCGGCCGGCGCAGCATCAGGCCGCGCAGCGCCAGGCCGATCAGCATGTCGAGCATGGCCAGCAGCAAGGCCGCCAGCAGCAGCCACGGCATCAGGTCGACCTCGTTCGAAAGCTGAAATTGGCGCGGCGCCCCGCCCAGCTCGAGCGGGGTCAGCGCCCGCAGATCGGGCACCGCGGAGGCGAGATTCAGGACCTGGCGGGGCGCATCCTCGGCATCCTCGACCCCGCCATAGAGGCCGGGCGGGTGGCTGGCGCTGGCCACGGTGGTCGCCAGCTGGTCGCCCGGCACCGGCTGGGCGTCGGGCCCGGGTGCCACCAGATGGCCATTGCCGTCCAGCACCTGGAGCGGCGCCAGGAGGCCGGTCGGCGCGGCGCCGGCGCCCGGCCCGAGATCGACGATCTGGCGCAGGATCTCGACATACACGCCGGCCAGCGGCAGGGACGACCAGGTGGTGTTGGCGGTGGTGTGGACCAGGACCAGCCAGCCCTTGCCGCGCTTGGTGCCGGTGATCAAAGGCGTGCCGTCGGCGAGCCGCGCCCAGGTCCGCTCGGCCAGCCCGGGGCCGGGCTGCGCCAGGACCTGGCGGCGGACCACGATGTCCTCCTTGGGCACGGCGAGGCCGGCCAGCGGGCTCTGGTCGTTGAAGCTGGCGAGCGGCAGGGGCCGGGCCCAGGACAAGGCGCCATCCAGATAGCGATCGCCCTGGCGCAGCGTGACCGGCACCAGATCGTCCTGGGCCAGGTTGGCGGTCGCCAGGCGCGGCCCGGCGAAGCGCAGCAGCACGCCGCCCTGCTCGACCCAGGTCCCCAGCTGGCTGCGCGCCGGCGGATCGATCTGGACGCCGTCGGTCACCACGATCGCGGACAGCTTGGCGGCCACCAGCCGGTCGATCTCGCCGCGCTGCAGCTCGGCGAAGGGGGCGAGCGCCCGCTCGACGAAGTAGAGCTCGGACAGCAGCGGCTGCGGCGAGCGGTCGGTGGTGATCCCGGCCAGCCCGACCGCGCGCCGGCGCCAGCGCTCGTCGAGCAGGACCACGCCGCCGACCCCCTGGTCGCCCTCCAGCTCGATCCGGGCGATCCGGTTGCGCAGATCGAGCGGCAGGGCAAAGCGCGCCTCGGCCTGGGTCGCCGGGGCATCGAACACCAAAGTCTGCCGGGCCAGCACCTCGCCGTCCGGGCCCATCGCCCGCAGATTGGCGCTGCGCAGCTCGCCGCCGGCCGGCCGGCGCGCGGTCACGGTCAGCGCGGCCTCGCCGGCGACCGGCGGCAGCAGCAAGGGGGCGCGCTCCGCGGGCGGATCGGCGAACACGGTGCTCGGCCCGAGGGCCGCCAGCCCGTCGGCGAAGGCGGCGGCCGCCTGGCTCGCGGCCTCGGAATCCGCGACCCCGTCGGCCAGCCAGACATATTCGGCATCCTGCAGCCGCTCGCGGCGCAGGCGCTCCAGCGCCGCCGCCCGATCGACCGGCCAGGACTTGACCCGCCAGGCCTCGATATTGGGCAGCGCCTCGGCGGCGCCCAGCCGCAGCAGCCGGGGCTCGGCCGGATCGGGCGCGGTGCCGAGCAGGATCAGCTCGCGGTTCTCGCGCTCGGCCCGGCCGGCGAAGCGCTCCAGCGCGGTCACCCGGTCGGACCAGCGGGGTGCTGCCGCCCAGCCGTCGTCGACCACCACGACCAGGGGCCCCTGGCCGCTCAGCTCCGGCTCCGGATTGAGCACCGGCCCGGCCAGCGCCAGGATCAGGAGCGCCGCCAGCGCCAGGCGCAGCAGCAGCAGCCAGAGCGGCGTGCGCGCGCTGGTCTGCTCCTCCGGCTCGAGGCCGAGCAGGAAGCGCACCGCGGGAAACCGGATCAGCTTGGGCGCCGGCGGGATGATGCGCAGCAGCCACCACAGCGCCGGCAAGCTGATCAGGGCCGCCAGCAGCCAGGGGTTGGCGAAGCCGAGCAGGCCCAGATTGAGCATCCGCTAGGCCCGCATCTTGGTGGCAAGCGAGCTGTAGAGGGCGAGCAGGGCCGGCTCCGGCGGCCGGTCGATGACATGCTGGGCGAGCGTCCAGTGGAGCGAGCGGCCAAGCTCGCGCAGGCCGCTGCGATGGGCGTCCATGCGCGCCTGGTAGCGCGCCCGCACGCCCTCGACATTGCCGATCAAGGCGCTTGCTCCCGGCTCCAGGTCGTCGAACTGGACCCGGCCGTTGAACGGCAGCTCGAGCTCGGCCGGATCCAGGATCTGGAGCAGGTGGCCGCGCACGCCCAGGCCGACGAAGCGGCGCAGGCGGTCGCGCAGGCGATCGAGCGGGGTCAGGAAATCGCTCAGCAGCACCACCCGGGCATGGCGCGGCAGCGCCTGCATCGGCGGCAGGCTTTCGGCCTGGGCGCCTGCCGCGCCGAGCGCATCGCACAAGGCATCGAGCCCGGCCCGGCCGCTCATCGGCCGCCGCTCGGCGCCGAGCAGGGCGACCCGCTCGCCGGCCCGCACCAGCAGCGCGGCCAGCGCCAGCAGCAGGAGCAGCGCCCGCTCCGCCTTCTCCGGCCAGGCCTGGTCAGAGCGGTACTGCATCGAGCCCGAGACATCGGCCCACAGCCAGACGCTTTCGGCCGCCTCCCACTCCTGGTCGCGCAGGAACAGCTGGGTCGAGCGGGCCGACTGGCGCCAGTCGATCCGGGCGGTGCTGTCGCCCGGCTGGTACGGCCGGAACTGCCAGAAGGTCTCGCCGACCCCGACCCGCCGCCGGCCATGGACGCCCTGGGCCACGGTCGCCGCGACCCGGTCCGCCGCCACCATCAAGGGCGGCAGCCGGTCCGCCAGCTGGTCGGCCCGATGGCGCAGGCCGTGGCCGACCTTGGCGGCGGACGGGCGCGCTGCCACCATCAGCGGATCACGGCGCACAGCCGCTGGATCACGTCATCCAGGCTGACCCCTTCGGCGCGCGCGGTGAAGGTGAGCGACATGCGATGGCGCAGCACCGGCGGGGCGAGCGCGATCACATCCTCGACCGAAGGGGCCAGCCGGCCCTGCAGCAGCGCGCGCACGCGCACCGCCAGCATCAGCGCCTGGCTGGCGCGCGGCCCCGGCCCCCAGGCGATCAGCTCGGCCATCTCGCTGCCGGCCTGGTTGCTCGGCCGGCCGGCGCGGACCACGTCCAGGATCGCGTCGACCACCCGCTCGCCGACCGGGATCCGGCGCAGCAGCTCCTGCGCCTCGACCAGCTCGCCGGCATGCAGCACCGGCCGCGGCCTGGCCTCCTCGAGGCCGGTGGTCTCGATCATCATGCGCCGCTCGGCGGCGTGCTCGGGATAGTCGACATTGACCTGCAAGAGGAACCGGTCGAGCTGGGCCTCGGGCAGGGGATAGGTGCCCTCCTGCTCGATCGGATTCTGGGTCGCCAGCACGTGGAACGGCTCGGGCAGGCGGTGGTCGTGGCCCGCGACCGTGACCCGGCGCTCCTGCATGGCCTGGAGCAGGGCCGCCTGGGTGCGCGGGCTGGCGCGGTTGATCTCGTCGGCCATCAGCAGCTGGGCGAACACCGGTCCCGGAATGAAGCGGAAGCTGCGCCGGCCGGTATCGGCCTCCTCCAGCACCTCGGAGCCCAGGATGTCGGCCGGCATCAGATCGGGCGTGAACTGCACCCGCTTCTGGCTCAGGCCCAGGACCACGCCCAGGGTCTCGACCAGGCGGGTCTTGGCCAGGCCGGGCACGCCGACCAGGAGCACATGACCGCCCGCCAGCAACGTGATAAGACTCTCCTCGACGACCCGCTCCTGGCCGAAGATCACCCGGCCGATCTCGGCCCGGACTCGCGTGAAGCGCTCGATGGTGGCCTCGACCCGATCGAGGACTACTGTATCTAGAGTTTGATCCATCATCGGGCTTTCAGCGTGAGAGTTGTTCGAGGGCCAAGCCGGGCCGCCGGGCCGAACGCTGGGCGCCATCGCGACAGGCGCGCATGACGTTGAGTATGGTGACTCCTTCTACCTTCGATCAAGCCCCGGACGAGGCCGCTCGCGTGGCGCAGCGGCCGGCGGCCGCCTTTGGCCGGCAGGAACGGCAGCTCGGGCTGACCATTAAATTTGACGGCAGCTGGCAGCATGAGGGCCGGCCGATTCCCCGGCCGGCCCTGGTCAAGCTGTTCGCATCGGTGCTGCAGCGCGCCGCCGATGGCAGCTATTGGCTGGTCACGCCGGTCGAGCGCGGCCGCGTCCTGGTCGAGGATGTGCCGTTCATCGCGGTCGAGCTGCGGCATCATGGCACCGGGCCGGGCGGCCGGATCGAGCTGCGCACCAATCTCGACGAATGGGTGGCGCTCGGGCCCGATCATCCGCTCACGGTCCGGCCGTTGCCGCCGCCGGGTAGCGGCAACGCACCTTATATTACAGTGCGGTCCGGGCTTGAGGCTCGACTTTCGCGCGCAGTCTATTATGAGTTGGTTGAACTTGGCGAAAGCCATGACGATGATGGCGAGAGCCGCTTCGGCGTCTGGAGCAGCGGCATGTTTTTTGCCCTGACCGACGCATGAGGGCGCGGCTGCCTGATAGCAACGGATTTGATGGCGTGATGCTGACGCGTGACGCGCTGCGAGGCCATTTCCAGCACCCCATGGGTGCGCCTGCCAGCCTGGTGCTGGGCGACCATCACCCCGCCGCCAAGCGCGACCCGAGCCGCGCCGCGACCCCGGCCGCGGTCCTGATCGGCCTGGTCGACCGGCGGCCCGGCCCGAACGTGCTCCTGACCCAGCGGACCCTGCATCTGCGCGACCATGCCGGCCAGATCTGCTTTCCGGGCGGCCGGATCGAGGCCGAGGATCCGACCGTCGAGGCGGCCGCCTTGCGCGAGGCCGAGGAGGAGATCGGCCTGCCGCACGGCAATGTCGAGCTGCTCGGCCGGCTGCCGCCCTACGACACCACGACCGGCTTTCGGATCCATCCGGTGATCGGCTGGGTGACCCCGCCCGCCCAGTTCCGGCTCGATCCGTTCGAGGTCGCGGAGGTGTTCGAGATGCCGCTCGCCTTCATCCTCGATCCGGCCAACCACCAGCGCCACAGCTACCGGCGCGGCCGCCAGACCCGCAGCTACTACGTGCTGCCCTACGAGGATCGCTTCGTCTGGGGCGCCACCGCCGGCATCCTGGTCAATCTGGCGACCATGCTCAGGGCCTGACGCCATGGAGCGGCCGCTGGCCGGCCAGGCCTGGCTGAGCGCGCCCGCCAGCCGGGCGGTCCTGGCGGCGCTGGCGGCCGGTGGCCAGGAAGTCCGCTTCGTCGGCGGCTGCGTGCGGGATGGCCTGCTCGGCCTGGCGAATGCCGGCCAGGATCTCGATCTCGCCACCCCGGAGCGGCCGGAGCAGGTCATGGCGCTGCTCCAGGCGGCCGGCCTGCCGGCTTTGCCGACCGGGCTCGCCCACGGCACGGTCACTACATTGGTCGACGGCCAGCCCTTCGAGATCACCACCTTGCGCCAGGACGTCGCCTGCGACGGCCGCCATGCCGCGGTCGAGTTCACCGCCGATTTCCGGGCCGATGCCGCGCGCCGCGACTTCACCATCAACGCCATGAGCTGCGATGGCGACGGCCGGCTGTTCGACTATTTCGGCGGCCGCGTCGACCTCGCCGCCGGGCGCGTGCGCTTCGTCGGCGACGCCGCGACCCGGGTGGCCGAGGACTACCTCAGAGTCCTCCGTTTTTTCCGCTTCTTCGCCCGCTACGGCCGCTTGCCCGCCGACCCGTCGGCCCTCGCTGCCTGCGCCGCCGGCGTGCCCGGCCTGGCCCAGCTCTCGGGCGAGCG
>CADEGR010000073.1 GCA_902826935.1 uncultured Alphaproteobacteria bacterium
TAACAAGCAGAAATTTTTAATATCGAGCGATAGCTAAAATTGGCTAGCTCGCAACTATTTGCCATTTAATGACAAATATCGATTTGGCCGATCTTTATGTCTTAAACCTCTCGCCGGTAATTCGGCGCCTCCCGCGTGATCGTCACGTCATGCACATGGCTCTCGCGTAGCCCCGCATTGGTCACCCGCACGAACTTGCAATTCCGCTGCATCGCCCGGATGTCGCGATTGCCGGTGTAGCCCATGGCGGCGCGCAGGCCGCCGATCAGCTGGTGGATCACCGCGGTCACCGGGCCGCGATAGGGCACCTGGCCCTCGATGCCTTCCGGCACCAGCTTCAGGCTGTCCTTGATCTCCTGCTGGAAATAGCGATCGGCCGAGCCGCGCGCCATGGCGCCGATCGAGCCCATGCCGCGATAGGACTTGTAGGAGCGGCCCTGGTAGAGGAACACCTCGCCCGGGCTCTCGTCGGTGCCGGCGAACAAGGAGCCGATCATGGCGCAGTCGGCGCCGGCCGCGATCGCCTTGGCGAGGTCGCCCGAGGCCCGGATGCCGCCATCGGCGATCACCGGCACGCCGGCGCGGTGCGCGGTCTCGGTGACGTCGAGCAGCGCCGCCAGCTGCGGCACGCCGACGCCGGCCACCACCCGCGTGGTGCAGATCGAGCCCGGCCCGATCCCGACCTTGACCGCGTCGGCGCCGGCATCGATCAGCGCCTTGGCGCCGGCCGCGGTCGCGATGTTGCCGGCGATCAGCTGGGTGTCGCTGGCCAGGCGCCGGACCCGGCCCAGCGCCTGCAGCACCCGCGAGGAATGGCCGTGCGCGGTGTCGACCACCAGGACGTCGACGCCCGCCTCGAGCAGCGCCGCCGCGCGCGCCTCGCCCTCCGGCCCGACCCCGATCGCGGCGCCCACCCGCAGCCGGCCCTGCTCGTCCTTGCAGGCGTTGGGGTGGGTCTCGGCCTTCTCGATGTCCTTGACCGTCATCAGGCCGATCAGCCGGTAGTCGCCATCGACCACCAGGAGCTTCTCGATCCGATGGCGATGCAGGAGCTGCTTGGCCTCCGCCTTGCCGACGCCGTCGCGCACCGTGACCAGGTTCTGCGCGGTCATCAGCTCGCGCACCGGCACCCGCGGATCGGTCGCGAAGCGGACGTCGCGGTTGGTCAGGATGCCGACCAGGCGGTGGTTCGGCTCCTCGACCACCGGAATGCCCGAGATCTGGTGGCGCGCCATCAGCGCCAGCGCGTCGGCGAGGGTGGCGTCGGGCCCGAGCGTGATCGGGTTGACCACCAGGCCGCTCTCGAACTTCTTGACCCGGCGGACCTCGTCGGCCTGGGCCTGGATGTCGAGGTTCTTGTGGATCACGCCCAGCCCGCCATGCTGCGCCATGGCGATCGCGAGGCCGGCCTCGGTCACCGTGTCCATGGCCGAGGACAGCAGCGGGATCTTGAGCTCGATCGTCCGGGTCAGCCGGGTCCCCAGCGCCACCTCGGTCGGCAGGACCTCGGAAAAGGCCGGCTCCAGCAGAACGTCGTCGAAGGTGAGCGCCTCGCGGATCATGCCGACTCCAGGACTAACGGGCCTGCCGCAGCGCAGCACGCGGCTGGCGCTTATATAGCCTCCCGCCCACCGGGCGCCAAGGCGGCCGATCCGCGCCGCCGCCCGTGCCTTGGGCCACGTGGCGGGCCGCAGCGCTCAGACCGTGACGCCGCCGGTCGCGAGCGTGATGCCCTCGGGTGCCACGCCATAGCGCAGCGCCCAGCCCAGCCCATCCTCGGTCCGCCCCGCCGGCAGATATTCCGCCCCGACCCAGCCGTCCCAGCCCAAGCGGTCGAGGGCCGCGAACAGATAGTCGTAATTGACCTCGCCGATCTGCGGCTCCTGGCGCTCCGGCACGCCCGCGAACTGGATATGCCCGATGATCGGCCGCCAGCGCAGGAAGCCCTTGAGCAGATCGCCGCGCATCACCTGCACATGGTAGAAATCGTATTGCAGCTTCAAATTGAAGATGCCCAGCCGCTCGATCACGGCCGCCGCCTGCTCCGGCTGGCTGTAGAGATAGCCCGGCACGTCCCGGCTGTTGAGCGGCTCGAGCAGCAGGGTGACCCCGGCCGCCGCCGCATCCGGCGCGACCTTGGCGAGGTTGCGCTCGAACACCGCAAGGCAGGCCGCGGGTGAAGCATCCGCCGGCGGAATTCCGGCCATCACGTGGATGCGCGGCACCTCCAGGGTCTTGGCGTAATCTAGCGCCTGCGCGAACACCGCCTCGAACGCCGCCTCGCGGCCGGGCAGGGCGGCCAGGCCCCGCTCGCCGGCGGCGAAGTCGCCAGGCGGCGTGTTGAGCAGCACCAAGGGCAGCCCGGCCTCGGCCAAAGCGGCCTTCAGCTCGTCAGCGCTCTGCTCGTAGGGAAACTGGCACTCGACCGCGGCAAAGCCCGCGGCGCGCGCCGCCGCCGGCCGCTCCAGGAACGGCCGCTCGGTGAACATCGTGCTGATATTGGCGGCAAAGCGCGGCATGACGGCAACCTCCCCGGCGATCCGGCCGGCGGCTCAGCGCTTGGGCGTGAACCAGGGCACGGCGGTCAGGATACGGTTTTCCTGGGCGATCAGATAGCCTGCCTCGGCGCTCTTCGCGAGGAACGCCTGCCAGTCCGGATCGGCCGCCATCACGGCCCGGCGCTGCTCGCGATCGGCAGCGCTGTCATAGGCCCAGACATGGATATAGGTGTTGAGCGGCCCGGTCTCGCCGAAGCCATAGAGCACCGGGGCGCCCAGATGCTTCTCCTGGATCGCGCGGCCATGCTGGTCGTAGAGCGCCAGCTGCTTGGCCAGCGTGCCGGGCCGGCAGGTATAGGTGCGATGGTCGAAGATCATGGCGGGCGTCTCCAGCGGGCTGCAAGCGGCGGGCGGGACAGCCGCCAGCCGTCGCCATAACAGCCGATCCGCGGGCAAATGCAAAGACAGTGGCGTGCGGCCGGGCTAGCCTGGACCATCACGGAACTGTCCCGACGATCGCCTAGGCTGGCTGGCGGTCAAGCAAGGGAAAGCCGCCATGCCGCGCCGGTTGCTCTCGGCCTGCGTCCTGATCCTGGGCAGCCTGCTGGCGGCGCCGGCTGGCGCCGCCGAGCCGGCCGCCTTGACCCGGATCGCGTTCGGCTCCTGCGCCGATCAGCACCATCCGCAGCCGCTCATGGACCAGATCCTGGCCTGGCGCCCGGAGCTGTTCCTGTTCCTCGGCGACAATGTCTATGGCGACGACCGTTCCGGCCAGCTGACCGAGCTGGCTGAAGCCTACCGGACGGCCGCCCGGCTGCCGGGCCTGGCCCGGCTGCGCGCCGGCCTGCCGGTCATGGCGACCTGGGACGACCATGATTTCGGCCTGAACGACGCCGGCGCCGAGTTCCCGAACAAGCAGCGCTCGCAAGCGCTGTTCGCCGACTACTGGCAGCTCTCGGCCGAGGATCCCCGCCGCCACCGGCCGGGCGTCTACAGCGCCAGGAGCTTCGGCCCGCCCGGCCAGCGGGTCCAGGTGATCCTGCTCGACACCCGCTATTTCCGCTCGCCGCTGCGCCGCGGCACGGCCGCCGACGACACCGGCCACGGCCGCTATCTGCCGGATCCCGATCCGGCCAAGACCATGCTGGGCGCTGAGCAGTGGCAGTGGCTGGCGGAGCAGCTCCGGCAGCCCGCCGAGCTCCGCTTGATCGGCTCCTCGATCCAGGTCCTGGCCGAGGGCCACGGCTTCGAGCGCTGGGGCAACTTGCCGGCCGAGCGGCAGCGGCTGTTCGAGCTGCTGCGGACGACCGGCGCCGCGGGCGTGGTGCTGCTCTCCGGCGATCGCCATTTCGGAGCGCTCTATCACCATGATGCCGGGCTCGGCTATCCGCTCTACGAGCTGACCTCGAGCGGCATCAACCGGACCTATGCCAATGCCGCCGAGACCGATCCACGGCGGCTGGGCGAGCTGTATCGCGAGGCCAATTTCGGCAGCATCGCGATCGACTGGCCGGCCGGGCGGGTGCAGCTGGCGCTGCGTGGCCGAGATGGCCGGGTGACACGCTCGATCGATCTGGCGCTGGCCGATCTGCGCCCGCGTCCCTGATCCGCGGGCAGGGCAGGCGGGTGCCGCTTGCGCAGGCCCCTTGCCACGGCCGCGGCACTCTGCTTGGTGGCAGCCGGCAGGGGCGGACCGCCAGCCTGCCGCACTTTTCTATGTGGAGGAACGCTGACATGGGCATCTTCGATTTTGTCAAGGATGTGGGGGCGAAGCTGGGGATCGGAAGCGCCGAGGCGGCCCCGGCGGCCGACGATCTGAAGAAGGAGCTGGAGAAGCATGGCCTGCCGGCCAGCGATCTCAAGGTCGAGGTCGCGGGTGACAAGGTGACCATCGCGGGTCCGGTGCCCGATCAGGCGACCCGGGAGAAGATCGTGCTCGCCGCCGGCAATGTGCAGGGCATCGGCAAGGTCGAGGAGAGCCTGACGCCGGCCAAGGCCGAGCCCGAGGCGACCATGTACACGGTCAAGAAGGGCGACACGCTCTCGGCGATCGCCAAGGCGCATTACGGCAACGCCAACAAATATCCGGTGATCTTCGAGGCCAACAAGCCGATGCTGAAGGATCCGGACAAGATCTATCCGGGCCAGATGCTGCGCATTCCGCCGGCCTGAGCCGCCCATCGGCCGCCGGGGCGACCAGCCGGTCGTCCCGGCCGGGCGTCTTCAGCTGCTGAGCTTGCCGCGCAGCCGGTCGCGAATGCCCAACAGGATCTTGTTGAACTCGTTGTAGATTTCCAACCGCAGCGCTTGCCCGACCCGGTCGTCGCGCTCGCCCACCGGCCGGAAGCGCTTGTCGATCTCGTGCTTGATCGTCTGCAGCACGAAGAAGCCGGAATAATCCTTGCGGCTCTGCTCGACCTGATCCTTTAGCGATTTATTCTTCGACTGTAGCTTTTCGAGCACGCTATGGGCGATCCGCAGTTCCGCCAGCAGGGCGCTGATTTGCTGCTTGTGCTCGGCCAAGCTGCCGACCAGCTCCTGATTGCGCTTGTAGTATTCGACCGCCTGCTTCTTCTGCGCCGCGAGCTTGGCCTCGTAGTCGCGCTCCTGGGTCTGCAGCTTCTTCTCGAAGATCCGGACCCGATCCTGGTCGCCCAGCTTCATCTGGATGAGATTGTCCTGGCCGCGCAAGGCGGCCGGCGCCTTGGGAGTGCCGAACGGCGGCGCGATCGGCTGCTCATCCTGATCCTTGTCGCTCCGGATGATGCGTCGGATGCTGCGCAAAATCTCATCCATCGAGGGCTCGTAGGCGGCACTCATCGCGGGCTGATCCAATTGACGGGCTGGTTCGCGTCCTGGCAAAGCACATTAGCCACCCGCAAAACGATTGCCTAGGCCCACGCACCCGGCCGGCGGTAATTAATTGGGTGAGTGAAGTAATCCGGTAGGTCAGCTGTCACTTGCATCCAGATCGCGCAAATAGTGATTTACGGTTGAAGGGAGCGCTTCGGGTCGGCCCTTGCACCGCAAGCCGGCCTCGGTCAAGGCTGCAGCAAGCACCGGCGCAGGGGGAATGGGCATGGCATTGACCGATCGCTTGATCGTGGTCACGGGCGGGGCGGGCGGCATCGCGCGCGCGACCACGCCCTTGCTGCTGGCGGCGGGTGCTCGGGTCCATCTGGTCGATCCCGACCGCGCCGGCCTGGCCGAGCTCGCGGCCGCCTGCGCCGCCGGCGATCGGCTGACCAGCGCGGTCTCGGCGCTCGACACGCCCGCCGCCTGTGCTGCCGCCTTGGCTGGCCTGGCCAAGCCGGTCTACGGGCTGGTCCATCTCGCCGGCCGGTTCACGCCCGATGACCTGGATGCCGCCTCGCGTCCGGTCTGGGACCAGGTGCTGGCCGCCAACCTGACCAACGCCTTCGACATGGCGGCCGCCTGCCGGCCGCTGCTCGATCCGGCCGCCGGCGGGCGCTTCCTGTTCGTGAGCTCGCTCGCCTTCCGGCGCGGCTCGATCGACCACATCGCCTACACCGCGGCCAAGGGCGGCGTGGTCGGCCTGGTCCGCGCCTTGGCCCGCAAGCTGGCGCCCGCGGTCCTGGTCAACGGCCTGGCGCCCGGCATCATCGAGACCGCGATGCCGCAGGCGATGCTGGCCGACGAGCGCCGGCGCAAGGCGCTGATCGCCGAAACCACCTTGAAGCGCTTCGGCCGGCCGGAGGAGGTGGCGAGCGTGATCCTCTTCCTGCTCGGCCCGGGCGCCAGCTATATCACCGGCCAGGTCATCAACGTCGATGGCGGCGTGGTCTACGCCTGACCAGCCGCCCGCCGCCGCAGCCCGGGAGCCGCCCCATGCGCCAGCGCCTGCTCGCCCTCGTCCTCCTGCTGCTCGGCCTGGCAAGCGGCGCTGCGGCGGCCGCGCCGGTCACGATCACCTTCCTGCATAGCAACGACGTCTACGAGATCGCGCCGGTCGACGGCCAGGGCGGCCTCGCCGAGCTGATGACCCTGCTCAAGCAGGAGCGCGCCAAGGCCGCCCACAGCATCACCACCTTCGGCGGCGATCTGCTCTCGCCCTCGGTCATGTCCGGCCTGACCAAGGGCGCGCAGATGATCGACCTCTACAACCGCCTGGGCCTCGTGCTGGCCGTGCCGGGCAATCACGAGTTCGATTTCGGCCCCGACGTCCTGGCCGAGCGGATCAAGGAGTCCCGCTTTGCCTGGCTCGCCGCCAATGTCGCCGGCCCGGACGGCCAGCCGCCGCTGGGCCTGGTGCCGTCCCGGCTGTTCGAGGTGGCGGGCTTCAAGATCGGCGTGTTCGGCCTCCTGACCCCGACCACCAAGGAATTGTCCTCGCCCGGCCCGACGATCACCATCGCGCCCATGATCGAGCGCGCCCAGCAGGCGGTCGCGGCGCTGCGAGGGCAAGGTGCCGAGCTGATCGTGGCGCTGACCCATGCCGATCTGGCCGACGATCGCGCCTTGCTCCAGGCGGTCGACGGCATCGATCTGCTGCTGGGCGGCCATGATCACGAGCCGATCAGCATCTACGAGGCGGGCGGCCTGATCGCCAAGGCCGGCTCTGATGCGCATTACCTGCTTGTGGTCGACCTCCGCTTGGAGCGGGTCACCGAGGACGAGAAGCCAACGCTCCGCGTCCTGCCCAGCTGGCGCTATCTCGGCACCGCCGGCGTCACCCCCGACGGCCCGATCCAGGCCCTGGTCGAGCAGTACAACGAGGCGCTGGACGAGGACCTGCTGGTCCCGGTCGGCACCGCTGCGGTCGAGCTGGACAGCCGGCGCGACAGCGTGCGCACCGCCGAGAGCAATTTCGGCAATCTGGTCGCCGATGCCATGCGCGCCGCGGTCGGCGCCGAGATCGGCTTGATGAACGGCGGCGGCATCCGCGGCGATCGGGTCTATCCCGCCGGCAGCACGCTCACCCGCAAGGACATCCTGACCGAGCTGCCGTTCGGCAACCGCACGGTGCTCCTCGCCTTGAGCGGCGCCGACCTCCTGGCCGCCCTCGAGCACGGCCTCTCCGGCCTCGAGGGCAAGGCCGGCCGCTTCCTCCAGGTCGCCGGCCTGCGCCTCGCCTACGACGCCGCCCGCCCGGCCGGCCAACGGGTGGTCGAGGTCACCGTCGCCGGCCAGCCGCTCGATCTCGGCCGGCGCTACCGGGTCGCGACCAACGACTATCTCTACCGCGGCGGCGACGGCTTCGCGGTCCTGGCCAAGGGCCAGCCCCTGATCGATCCCTCCGGCGCGGTCCTGGTTGCCTCCAGCGTCATGGCCGCGCTCGAGCGCCAAGGCAAGGTCAGCGCCGCCATCGAGGGCCGGATCGTCCGCCAGAACTGAGCGGCCGGTCACTCGGCCGCGGGATGGACCTGCTCGCGCAACGGCCGCCCGGCCAGGAGCCGTTCAAGGTTGTCGGCGATCAGGGCGAAGCGCCGCTCGATCAGCCCCTCGGTGGCGCCCGAGCAATGCGGCGTCATCAGGACGTTGTCGAGCTCGTGGAACGGCCGGTGGCCAGGCCTGGGCGACGGGTCCGCGGCTGACGGGTAGCGGTACCAGACATCGAGCGCCGCGCCGGCGATCCGACCCGCCTGCAAAGCTTCGAACAGCACGTCCTCATCGACCACCGGCCCGCGCGCGACGTTGATCAAATAAGCGCTCGGCCGCATCGCCCCCAGATAGAGCGGCCCCAGCAGGCCGCGGGTCTCGGCCGAGAGCGGGCAGGCCACGACCACGAAATCCGCCGCCTCCAGCAGCGCCTCGGTCAGGCCGTAGCCGCCCAGCCAGTCGGGCTCCGGCGCGAATGGACGCGGCGTGCGGGTGACCGCCATGATCCGCATGCCGAACGCGCGCGCCCGCGCCGCCACCGCCTGGCCGATCGTGCCATAGCCGATGCAGCCCAGCGTCTTGCCGGCCAGCTCGCCGCGCAGCCCGCCCGGCTGCCAGACGTCGCCCGACCAGTCGCCGCCCTTGAACCGGGCATGGCGGGCCGGCAGGCTGACCGTCCAATGCAGGATCGCGGCCATGACGTATTCGCTGATCCCGATCGCATGCTCGAATGCGTTGCAGACCCGGCAGCCGACCGGCACCGCGGCGAAATCGATGTCGTCCAGCCCGGCACCCGGCAGCTGGATCAGCTGCAGCCGCGGCATCGCCGGCAGCGTCGCGTCGAACCGGGTGGCGATCAGAACCTCGGCCGCGGCGAAATCCGCCGCCTGGGCGCCCGCCGCTGCCTCATCCTGCAGCTCGACCAGCGCCAGCCGCGCGCCAAAATGCTGGCGCAGCAGCGGTGCCCCAAGCTTGGCGACCCGCCCGGCCAGCAGCACGGTCAGCGCCGGCTCAGCCATGATCGGCCACCGCGAACCGGTCGGCCTCGGCGCCCGGCGCCACCCCGAGGCCTGGCTCCTCCGACAGCATCAGGGCGCCCGCCTCGAAGGCCGGAAACGGCTGGGCCAGACCCTCGCGCAACGGGTTGACATTGCAGTCCACCTCCAGGAGGCCGTCGCCGCCGGCCGCCGCCAGAAGATGGGCCGAGGCCAACAGGCCGATCCCGCCGCCCAGATAATGCGGGCAATAGCGCCGCCCGGCCGCGAGGGCCCGGCGCGCCACCGGGTAGCAGCCGGAGATGCCGCCCCATTTCGCGACATCGGGCTGCACGACCTGCACGGCACCGGCCGCCAGCAGCTCGGCAAAGGCCGCCTCGCCGCGCAAATTCTCGCCGGCTGCGAGCGGCAGCCGGGTCGCCTCGGCCAGACGCTGCCACGCATCCGCCGGCTGATCGACCGCCAGCGGCTCCTCCAGCCAGACCGGCCCGAGCGGCGCCAGGGCCTGGGCCATGGCCAGCGCCGCCTCGCCGCCCCAGGCCTGGTTGGCATCGACCGCGACCGGCGTCGCCTGGCCGACCACGGCCTTGACCTTCCGGACATTGGCCAGATCCAGCTCGCGGCCGAAGCCGACCTTGAGCTTGAAGGCGCGAAAGCCCGCGGCCTTGGCCAGCGCCGCCTGGGCCGGCGCCCGGTCCGGATTGATGCCGCTGGCATAGCAGGGCACCCGGCCAGAGCCGTGGCCGCCCAGGAACCGCCAGAGCGGCTGGCCGGCCCGGCGCGCCAGCATGTCCCAGATCGCGATGTCGACCCCGGCGATCGCCTGGGCGAGCGGGCCGGGCTCGCCGGTCTGCAGGCCGAGCAGCCGGGTCGCGCTGGTCAGGCTGGCCAGCATCGCGGCCGGCCCGGACCACTCGCGCTCCAGCAGCAGCGGCGTCAGCACGGTCTTGACCAGGCGCGCCCGGTGCTCGGCGCCGCAGCCGGGAAAGTTGCACCAGACCTCGCCCAGGCCGACCACGCCGGTTTCGCCGACCACCTGGACCAGCACCGCCGGCCGGTCGCTCATCAGGCCGAAGGCGGTGCGCACCGGCAGATCGACCGGCGCCCGATAGACCTGGACCTCGATCGAGCGCAGCAGGAACGGCTCGGTCGCCGGCAAGCCGCCGGCAGCGGTCGCCGGATCATCGGCGGCCGGCATGGCTGGCAGCGTGGTCGAGCTCGCGGTCACCGGTCATCCCACTGCATCAGGGGGCTGGCGAGGCGTTTGGATCTGGCCGCGCCATCGACCCAGCTCCATCCATAGCACGTTCCCCATGGGGATGTGCGACCGCTGCCTGCCCCGCCCAAGGCGGTGATCTTAGGCGTTGAGAGGCTGACCGGCCGGCACGGCGCCCGCCCGCCGGCGGCCGGCGGCGAGCTTGGCCGCCAGCTCGATCGCCTCCAGCATGCTCTGCGGATTGGCGATGCCCTTGCCGGCAATGTCGAAGGCCGTGCCATGGTCGACCGAGGTCCGGATGATCGGCAGGCCAAGGGTGACATTGACCCCGGACAGAGCGCTCATCCGGCCGTCGGTGGCGTCCAGCTGGAAGCCCAGGAGCTTGAGCGGGATATGGCCCTGGTCGTGATACATCGCGACCACGGCGTCATACTGGCCGGCCAGCGCCTTGACGAACACCGTGTCGCCCGGCACCGGGCCTTCGATCGCGAGGCCGCCCGTCTGATAGCGCGCCACGGTCGGCCGGATCACCTCGTCATCCTCGCGGCCGAACAGGCCGCCTTCGCCGGCATGGGGATTGAGCGCGCACACCCCGATCCGCGGCCGGTCGATCCCGAGATCGACCAGGGCCGCCTCGGTCAGCTCGATCACCCGGCCCAGCCGCTCGGGCGTCAGCCGCTTGGGCACCTCGGCCAGCGCCACATGGGTCGAGACGTGGCTGACCCGCAGCCGGTCATGGACCAGGAGCATGCAGCTGCCCCGGCTGCCGGTCAGCGTCGCCAGGATCTCGGTGTGGCCGGGAAAGTCGTGGCCGGCCAGATGCAGCGCCGCCTTGTTGATCGGCGCGGTCACGATCGCATCGATCGTGCCCGCCAGGGCCAGATCGACCGCGCGCGCGATTGCGGCATAGGCCAGGCGCCCGCCTTCGGCGCCGAGCTTGCCAGCGGCGACCGGCGCCTTGGCCGATGCGGCCTCGTCCAGCCCGACCTCGGGCCAGCGCCGGCCGGCGCCGCCTGGCACCAGCTCGATCGTCTGGCCCAAAGTGTCGGCCGCCTGCTCGAGGCAGCTGGCGGTGCCGACCACGACCAGCTCCGGCCCGGCCGGCGCCGCCGGACCGGTCAGCTCGGCCAGGGCCTTGAGCACAATCTCGGGTCCGATCCCGGCCGGATCGCCCATGGTCAGGCCGAGCCGCAAGGGGCGCTCTGTCATGGCGGGGCGATCTCCGGCTGAGCAGTGGCGGGGCTGGCGAGCAGACGGGCGAGCAGGGTCGAGCTGCCGAACGCGCCGGATTTGGAGACCACGCGGCTGCCGTGCCAGGCGCCGCCGGCGATGGTCGAAAGCGCGATGCCGGGCTCCAGCTCGCCCGCCAGCGTCAGGGCCTCGCTGCCCAGGGCCTGCATCAGCCGCATCAGGGTGCTGCCGCCGGTCACCACCAGGCTGGCCGGCTGCGCCACGGCGCGCGGCAGGGCGGCGAAGACGGCGTTGATCGCCGCGGCCGCCGTGCCGGCCGCGGTCTGGCTCGGCAGATCGAACACCAAGGCGGCCCGGCCGGTGGCCAGCGTGGTCGCCAGCCGATCCACCGTCGCGCTGATCGCCGCCTTGCTGCCGGCCGGCAGCCGCACCACCAGCGGCCCGTGCTGCTCGGCCAGGCGCGTGATCTGGCGCCGGGTGACCGGATGGCGGGTGCCGATGATCACCAGGAGCGGCGGCCGCAGCGGCGGTGGCGGTGCTGGCCGCGCCCCGCCTGCCAGGGCGTGCGCCAGGCCGGCGCTGCCGCACCACAGGAGCGGTTTGGCCAGCTGGCCTGCCGCCGCCACCAGGTCGTTCAGATCCTGGTCGCCGGTGGCATCGCACAAGACCGGCCCGGCCGCCGGCAGCTCGGCGGGGCCGGCCGCGACCGGCAAGGCGAGGCCGCGCCGGGCGAAGCTCTGGCGCAGATCGCAGGGCAGGAGGCGCCATCGGCCGCGCGCGCTCGGCCGCCAATAATGCCGGCCATGGCGGGTGATGCGCTGCTGGGCGGGGAAGGCGGGCGCGATCACCAGGCTCTGGAACAGGCCGCTCTGCCAGCACTCGATGATCTCGGTCGCGGTCCGGTCGCGCATCAGCGAGTCGACCTTCTTGAAGCAGAGCTCGGCGCCGGAGGCGCTGGCGCGCAGGCAGCTGGCCCAGTCGGCGCGCCGGACGGTCCGGCTCTCGCTGTCGAAGGCGAACGAGCCGGCCGGCAGCCGCTCGGCCCGCCACAGCACCGGCAGCGGCCCCTGGGCCAGGGCGAAGGGTGCCGCGGCATCGAGGGCGCCGGTCAGATCATCGGCCATGATCCTGATGACAGCCACCCTCGCGCGCTCCCTCCGGCGCCGCCAGCGGCCGCCGCCCCGTCGGGCACTATGCCACCAGCCGCGGCACCCCGGCAAACGCCAAGGACCTGTCGCGCCTGCGCCACAGTGCGGCGGCAATGCGCCCGGCAGCGCTTGGATTGGGAACGCGGTTCATGAAGATCCGTTAACGAAGCCGGACTTGGCGCCATTCGACGGGGGAACATCATGCGACATGGCCGGATCTTGCTTGCCTGCATCCTGACCTCGCTCGGCCTGGCCTGGCCCATGGCCGCGGCCCAGGCCGAGAGCCGGATCGGGGCCGGCATCCATTACTGGACCGCGCTCGACGACCTCGATGACGAGGGCGTGGACATCAACGAGCAGGGTGCGTCCTTCATCGCCTCCTACCAGTACGTCCCGGCCGGCCTGTTCAAGTTCGAGGCCGATCTGGAATACTTCACCGACGGCTTCGGCGGCGGCCAGGCAGGCTCGATCGCGCCCCAGGCCTTCGTCCTGCTCGGCAGCACGATCTATGCCGGCCTCGGCATCGGCGTGCTCTACAACGACGATCTCGAGGACGAGTGGAGCGATCCCTTCTACACCGCCCGCGCCGGCCTCGACTTCGAGGTCCTGCCGCGGCTCCATCTCGACCTGAACGCGCGCTACCAGTTCGAGGCGTTCAACGAGCTTGAAGATGTCGACGGCGATGCGATCACCCTGGGCCTGATCGCCCGGATCGCGCTCGACTGATCGGCATGCACCACGCCCGGCCCGCCGTCGGCGTGCCCTCGGGGGCCGCCTGACGGCGGCTGGCGCAGCTGGCGCGCCGCTGCCGGGCCAGCGTCGCCTCTGACGCGCCGCCCCGGCGCATCTGGCGCGCCGGGCCGTCGGCTCGGCTGCGCCGCACCTGGCCGCCAATCGCCATCTGACGCGTCACCCGAGGTTGTTCCCCAGCCGCCGCTTGCGGTATGTCCGGAGCCGACTGCAGCAGCCCGGACCCCCGCATGCCCGACCCGGCCGACGCCAAGCATCAGATCCTGCGCGACGTGTTCGGCTATGCCGAGTTCCGGCACGGCCAGGCGGCGGTGATCGACAGCCTGCTGGCCGGCCAGCACACCCTTGCGGTGATGCCGACCGGGGCCGGCAAGTCCTTGTGCTATCAGGTGCCGGCCCTGGTCAAAGGCGGCCTCGCGGTGGTCATCTCGCCCCTGATCGCGCTGATGCAGGACCAGGTCAGCGCGCTCGAGCTGAACGGCGTCCCGGCGGTCGCGATCAACTCGGGCCAGGACCGCGCGGCCAACATCGAGGCCTGGCGTCGGGTCCAGCGCGGCGAGGTCCGCCTCGTCTACATGGCGCCCGAGCGGCTGATGACCGAGCGCATGCTGGCCGCTCTGCAACGCCTGCCGCTCGCCCTGATCGCGATCGACGAGGCCCACTGCATCAGCCAGTGGGGCCACAGCTTCCGGGCCGAATATCTCCAGCTCGCCGGCCTGCGCGACGCCTTCCCGAACGTGCCGATCGCAGCGCTGACCGCGACCGCCGACCGGCTGACCCAGGACGAGATCGTCGCCAAGATCTTCGGCGGCGAGGCGGCGCGCTTCGTCGCCGGCTTCGACCGGCCGAACCTGCAGCTGGGCGTGCTCGCCAAGCAGCAGCCCAAGCGCCAGCTGCAGGACTTCCTGCGCCGCCATCAGGGCGAGAGCGGCATCATCTACTGCCTCTCCCGCAAGAAGGTCGACGAGATCCGCGCCTCGCTGGTCGAGGCCGGCTGCGAGGCGCTGGCCTACCATGCCGGCATGGAGACCGCCGCCCGCAATGCCGCCCAGGCCCGGTTCCTGCGCGAGAGCGGCCTGGTCATGGTCGCGACCATCGCGTTCGGCATGGGCATCGACAAGCCGGATGTCCGCTTCGTCCTGCACCTGGACATCCCGGCCAGCCTCGAGGCCTACTACCAGGAAATCGGCCGCGCCGGCCGCGATGGCGCTCCGGCCGAGGTGCTGATGCTGTACGGCTTCGACGACATCCGCATGCGCCGGATGTTCATCGACCAGTCGGAAGCCGCCGAGGACAAGAAGCGGGTCGAGCATCGCCGGCTGGATGCGCTCCTGGCATTTTGCGAAGCACCCACCTGCCGCAGGCGGACCTTGCTCGCCTATTTCGGCGAGCCCGGCGACGAGCCCTGCGGCAATTGCGATCTCTGCCTCGATCCGCTGCCGGTGGTCGACGGCACCGCGGCCGCCCAGCTGGTGCTGGCGGCGGTCGAGGCGACCGGCGAACGCTTCGGTGCCGGCCACGTCATCGACGTCCTGCTCGGCAAGCCCAACGACAAGCTGACCCGCTTCGGCCACGACCGGCTGCCGGAATTCGGCTCGGGCGCCGGACGCGCGCGGCCGGAATGGCAGTCGATCATCCGCCAGATGGTCGCCGCCGGCTGCCTCGCCATCGACATCGCGGCCTTCGGCAGCCTGCTGGTCGCGGCGCGCGGCCGGGCGCTGCTGGCCGGCACGGAGCGGCTCGATCTGCGCCTGGATGCGCTGCAGCGCGCGGAGGCGGGCAAGGCCAAGGCCAGCCGGGTGCCGCTGGCCCCTCTGGCGGCCGCGGATCAAGGCATGCTCGGCGCCTTGAAGGCGCTGCGCATGTCGCTCGCCAAGGAGCGCGGCGTGCCGGCCTATATCATCTTCCCGGACCGCACGCTGCACGAGCTCGCCCGCCAGCGGCCGACCACGATCGAGGCCTTCGGCGCGGTTCATGGCGTGGGCCTGGCGAAGCTGCGTGACTTCGGCGCGCGTTTCGTGGCAACCATCAAGGATCAGGAGCGCAGTCCGGGCTGACCACGAGGCGAGCGATCATGCGGATCACCGAGGTCGAGGCGTTGTATCTGCGGCTGCCCGACATCCAGGCCCGCACCGACAGCTCGCAGGACGCCCTGATCGTGCGCGTCGCGACCGATGCCGGCATCACCGGCTGGGGCGAGGTCGATGGCTGTCCGCATGTCACCAAGGCGATCATCGAGGCGCCGACCTCGCACACCCTGGTCACCGGCCTGCGCCAGCTCCTGATCGGCGAGGATCCGCTCGAAGGTGCCCGGCTCTGGCGCAAGATGTACGAGGGCACCCTCTATTACGGCCGCGAAGGGGCGGTGATCCAGGCGATGGCCGGGATCGATCTCGCCTTATGGGACATCCGCGGCAAGGCGCTGGGCCAGCCGGTCTACAAGCTGCTGGGCGGCGGCTTTCGCAAGCGCGTGCGGGTCTACGCCTCCAACATGTTCCAGTTCAGCGCCGAAGCGACCGCGGATCGGGCCAGGCGCGCCCAGGATCAGGGCTACACGGCGGTCAAGTTCGGCTGGGAGCCGTTCGGCCGGGACGCCAAGACCGATTGCGCTTACTTGGACGCGATTCGGAACGCGATCGGCGACGACATGGACCTGATGCTCGATGTCGGCCTGGTCTGGGATGCCAAGACCACCTTGCAACGGGCCCGGCTGTTCGAGCCTTACCGGCTCGCCTGGCTGGAGGAGCCGCTGCATCCGGATGATCTGAGCGGCTATGCCAAGGTCGCCGCCGGCACCGATCTCAAGCTCGCGGCCGGCGAGGAGGAATGCACCTTGCGCGGCTTCACCCGGCTGATGGACGAGGGCCGGATCGATGTCGTCCAGGTCGATCTGACCCGCTGCGGCCTGACCCAGGCGATGGCGATCGCCAAGCAGGCCGAGCTGCGCGGCCTGCCGGTCATCAACCACAACTTCACGACCGACATCAACGTCGCCGCCTCCTTGCATTTTCTGGCGGCCGTGCCGAACGCCTTCATCATGGAATATTGCGTGGAGCCCTCGGAGATCAGCCGCTCGCTCGCCAAGGAGCCGATCCCGATCGTCGACGGCCACGCCATGGTGCCCGACGCGCCGGGCCTGGGCGTCGAGCCCAATCCCGCGATCATCGAGAAATATCTGGTCCGCTAGGCGGGCGGCACCGGCGGGCATCAGCCATGGGCGCGCGGGCCGGCCAAGCGGAGCTGGCGCTGTGGTGGGACGAGGGCCAGCGCCTGATCCGGCTCAGCCTGCCGATCGTCTTGACCAATCTCGGCCAGATCTCGATCCAGACCACCGAGGTCGTGCTGCTCGGCTGGCTGTCGCCAGAGGCGCTGGCGGCCAGCGTGCTCGGCATCAACGTGATCTTCCCGCTGACCCTGTTCGGCATCGGAGTGGTGCTCGCGACTGCGCCGATGATGGCCCATGACCTGGGCCGGAAGAGCTACGCCGTGCGCGAGCCGAGGCGCACCACCCTGCAGGGTTTCTGGGTGGCCGTGCTGATCACCCTGCCGGCCTGGCTGCTGCTCTGGCAGATCGGGCCGATCCTGACGGTGCTGCGCCAGGAACCGGCGCTGATCGAGCTGGCCAAGGACTATGTCCACGCCGCGATGTGGGGCCTGCTGCCGACGCTCTGGTTCACCGTGCAGCGCAATTTCGTGGCCGCGGTGGAGCGGCCGCGGCCCGGCATGGTGGTGATGTTCCTGGGCGTCGGCTTCAACGTCGTGGTCAGCTACGGTCTGATCTTCGGCGCGTTCGGCCTGCCGGCCCTGGGCGTGCTGGGGGCCGGGATCGCTGCCAGCCTGACCAACTGGCTCTTGTTCGTCATGCTGCAGCTCTACCTCATGACCGAGCGGCGGTTTCGGCGCTATCGCCTGCTCGGCGAGGTCTGGCGGATCGAGTGGCCGCGGGTGCGCGAGATCATCCGGCTCGGCCTGCCGATCGGGGTGACGCTGATCATGGAGGTCGGCCTGTTCGCCGCCTCCGGCTTCATGATGGGCTGGTTGGGCACGGCGGCGCTGGCGGCCCATCAGATTGCGCTGCAATGCGCCGGCGTGACCTTCATGGTGCCGCTCGGCCTGTGCCAGGGGGCGACCGTGCGGGTCGGCCTGGCGGCCGGGCGCGGCGACCAGAGCGGTGCCCGGCGCGCGGGCGTGGCGGCGCTTGGCCTCGGCGTCCTGTTCATGGGCAGCACCGCCACCTGCATGCTGCTCTGGCCGGGCCAGATCGTTGGCCTGTTCCTCGATCGCCAGAACCCGGCCAATAGTGAGGCGATCGGGTTGGCCATGTCGTTCTTGCTGGTGGCTGCCTGGTTCCAGATCTTCGATGGCAGCCAGGTGATCGGCGGCGGCGCCCTGCGCGGTCTCAAGGACACCCGCTGGCCGATGCTGCTGGCGATCATGGCCTACTGGCTGTTCGGCATCACCGCAGCCCTTGGCCTGGGCTTCGGCCTTGGCCTCGGCGGCCTGGGCATCTGGCTGGGCCTGGCAACCGCGCTCGCGGTCGCAGCCGTGTCGATGGTCGCCCGCTTCCTGCTCCTGGTCCGCCGGCAGGCTTGGCAGGTGCGCGGATAGCGTCGGATCTTGCGCGAGCCGCGTCGAAAAACGCGAACTTTTCTATAGATGATCAACCTTAGATGTTCTATGGCTCTGGCCGGCGAGGTCGGGCTTGGCACCTGGCTTCGAGCGCCGCGACAATCCATGGATCTTTGGCATGACTGCGCAGGCTCGTCGGCAGCCATCATCCCGTTGGCCGCGTCAATGGGTGACGGCAAGGCGTTTGGTGCCGCCGCTCCTTGATCATGGCGGCCGGTCGGCACGTGAGACGGTTGATTTCATCAATGGTCTGCGCGGCATCGCCATCATCATGGTCCTGTTCCACCACGCCTATGCTGAGTTCATCCAGCCGATCGCCGTCCAGCAGAGCGACCTGACGACCTATCTTTTTGTGCAGCCGCTGCTGACCGGTGGCTGGCTGGGCGTGAACATCTTCTTCGTGCTCTCCGGTTTTGTCCTGTTCTTGCCGATCTGCAAGGGTGACGTCCTGGTTCCGTCCGAGTTCCTGCAAAAGCGGGCACGCCGGTTGTTGCCGCTGTACTATTTGAATGTGCTGATATGCCTGATCCTCTCGATGGATCATTCGACGCCAGAGCTCCTGCAACGCGCCATCACTTATGCATTTGTTCTGTTTCCAAGGCCGGGATGGTTCTTCCCGCCGGAGAATCCTCCCCTTTGGTCCCTAGGTGTCGAGATCTGGTACTCGGCCTTGTTGCCTTTCCTGCTGCTGGCGATGGGCCGGGCAGGGATCCGCAAGACGCTGCTCTGGACGATCGGCTTCTCGGCGATCATCCATGCCATAGGCTTGGCCGCGCTGCATGATCACAAGATCCCGCTCAACGTGATCAGCGATTCCTTGCCAGGCCGGCTCTCGGACTTCTGCATTGGCATGTTGGCCGCCTATGGCTGGGTGCGCGTGCCAGCCCTGAAGCGCCACGGGCCGCTATTGCTCGCTCTGACCGTGGTGCTGCTCGCCAGCATGCTGCTGGCGATTGCGGCGTGGCGTGCAGGCGACCTGCCGCCATGGTCGCAGACGTTCTGGAGTCTCGGCTTTGCCGCCGGCGTGGCCTGCTTGATCCTTGCGCTGCAGCAGCCCGCGACCGCGCCGATCGTCCGGCGGGCGCTGGAATTTGCGCCGCTCCAGGTGATCGGCATGATGTGCTTCAGCATCTATATCTGGCACTGGCTGCTGCTGCACGCCGTGACCACCCTGCATGGCAGCGCGGACTGGGTCTTCACCGGCAAGTTCGGAGTTTATCTGGTGCTGCTGCTGCTGATCTCGGCCTTCAGCTATCGCTTCATCGAGTTTGGCCACGTCGGGGTGACCAAGCTGTTCCTGATCGCACCGACGCGGCTGCCGCGACTGGCCGGGCG
Source organism: uncultured Alphaproteobacteria bacterium (assembly GCA_902826935.1). GTDB lineage: Bacteria > Pseudomonadota > Alphaproteobacteria > Geminicoccales > Geminicoccaceae > CADEGR01. The sequence goes on from CADEGR010000073.1 coordinate 19,103, forward strand.
GCAGCGGGACGCCCGGCCTACTCGCTGAGGGCCGCTCCGGCACCAGCTTGCAGAGCCGCCTGGCGCAAATAATGGTCGGCCAGGACGACCGCCAGCATCGCCTCGCCGACCGGCACGGCGCGGATGCCGACACAAGGATCGTGGCGGCCCTTGGTCGTGACCTCGACCTCCTGGCCGAAGCGGTCGATCGAGCGGCGCGGCGTCAGGATCGAGCTGGTCGGCTTGACCGCGAAGCGCACCACGATCGGCTGGCCGGTCGAGATGCCGCCCAGGATGCCGCCCGCCTGGTTGGATAAGAAGGCTGGCTGGCCGCCCACCATGCGCATCTCGTCGGCATTGGCCTCGCCGGACAGCGTGGCTGCCTCGAAGCCCGCGCCGATCTCGACGCCCTTGACCGCGTTGATGCTCATCATCGCCTTGGCGAGGTCGGCATCGAGCTTGTCGTAGACCGGCTCGCCCCAGCCGGCCGGCACGCCCTCGGCCACGACCTCGATCACCGCGCCGATCGAGGAGCCAGCCTTGCGAATGGCGCCCAGCTGCTCCTCCCAGCGCAAGGCGGCGGCCTGATCGGGACACCAGAAGGGGTTCTGCTCGACCACGTCCCAGCGCCATGCGGCGCGCTCGATCCGGTCAGCGCCCATCTGGATCATGGCGCCGCGGATGGTCACGCCCCGCAGGACCTTGCGGGCAATGGCCCCGGCCGCGACCCGGAGCGCGGTCTCGCGCGCGCTCGCCCGGCCACCGCCGCGGTAGTCGCGGATGCCATATTTGGCATCGTAGGCGTAGTCGGCATGGCCCGGCCGGTACTGGTCCTTGATTGCGCCATAGTCCTTGGAGCGCTGATCGACATTGCGGATCAGGAGGCCGATGGGGGCACCGGTGGTCTGACCCTCGAACACGCCCGAGAGGATCTCGACGCTGTCCGGCTCCTGGCGCTGGGTCGTGAACTTCGACTGGCCCGGCCGGCGGCGGTCCAGCCAATGCTGGATGTCCGGCACGGCCAGCGGCACCCGCGGCGGCACGCCGTCGACCACGCAGCCGATCGCCGGCCCGTGGCTCTCGCCGAAGGTGGTGAAGCGGAACAGCGTGCCGAAGCTGTTGCCGGCCATGCTGGGCCCGGCTCCCTCGCTCAGACGACGCTGATGTCGGGTGCGTCGACCGCCTTCATGCCGACCACATGGTAGCCGCTGTCGACATGCAGCACCTCGCCGGTGGTGCCGGACCCGAGCTCGCTCAGGAGATAGACGGCCGCCCCGCCGACATCCTCGATCGTGGTGTTGCGCCGGAGCGGCGCATTGTATTCGTTCCACTTCAGGATGTAGCGGAAATCGCCGATGCCCGACGCCGCCAGCGTCTTGATCGGCCCGGCCGAGATCGCGTTGACCCGGATCCGCTCCGACCCGAGATCCGCCGCGAGATAGCGCACGCTGGCCTCGAGCGCCGCCTTGGCGACGCCCATGACATTGTAGTGGGGCATGACCCGCTCGGCCCCGCTATAGGTCAGGGTCAGGCAGCTGCCGCCCTCGGCCATCAAAGGCGCTGCCCGCCGGCACAGATCGGTGAAGGAGTAGCAGGAGATCATCAGGCTGCGCTCGAAATTGCCAGCCGTGGTGTCGACATAGCGGCCCTTCAGCTCCTCCTTGTCCGAGAAGGCGATGGCATGGACCAAGAAGTCGAGCCGGCCCCAGGTGTCGGCGAGGGTCGCGAACAGCGCGTCCAGGCTGGCCGGATCGGCGACGTCGGCCGGCATGATCAGCGGCACGTTCAGCTGCTCGGCCAGCGGGATGACCCGCTTGGCGAGCGCATCGCCCTGATAGGTGACCGCCAGCTCGGCACCTTGGCCCACGACCGCCTTGGCAATGCCCCAGGCCAGCGAACGATCATTGGCGATGCCCATGATCAAGCCTTGTTTGCCAGCCATAAGCGGAGCCGCTTGGGCCATCGGACGATGCTCCTGATGCGCGCAGCGAGGCGACGGTTGCGGCGGCATCCTAGTCACGGCCGCCCGCCAGCGCCAGCCCTTGCTCGCCCAGGTGGTCGGCCGGC
>CADEGR010000074.1:0-13775 GCA_902826935.1 uncultured Alphaproteobacteria bacterium
TGAAGGACAGTCGATCATTGATCAGCGTTGCCGATCTGGAATCGGCAACGCTGATCAATGATCGGACAGGTTGTTCTGCCGCCCACCCTTGGCTCCGTCGGAGCATTTCAACGCCGCTTCGAGTTCGGGGCGAGAGAGCTCGAAGTCGACCTTGGCCGCATAGGCCCCGCGCTGATCACCGATATCACTCAAGCGGAGCAGCCGGTCATCGCTATCGAACAAGCCCGGTTGAACCGGCCCATCCGATGGTCGGCTCCTTTGGCAGCCGGCCCATGTTGTGCTTGGTGCGCCGGCCACAAGAGGTCCGTGAAGATTGCTGCCGCTCTGCCGTTGCGCCCTGGTAGCCGCCGGCAGCGAACCGACAGGTCAGCCATGGGCAGCAGCGCTTGAGCCACCTCGATGGCTTGCCGCCGCCGGGTCGGGCTCGCGGCAGCGGCGGCGCGAGCAGCGCTAGCCCCGCATCGATCATGTCGCTTGCGTAGCGCTGGATCAGCCGCTCTTAGAGGCCGCCGGCTGGCCGGGTCCGCCAGGCGCGCAGGCGGTCGAGCCAGCCGCGGCGCTGCTCGAGCCGCTGCAGCCCCTGGCGGATCACGATGCCGATGCCGAGCACCACGGGCAGCGCGGCCAGCGCCAGGGGGATCGGCAAGGGGCCGCCATGGAGCGTCTGGAGCAGGCGCTCGGGGAAAGGGTGGCTCAGATAGATCATGAAGCTGGCGGCGGCGATCATGGCGATCGCCTGGCGTAGCGGTCCGGGCACCGGCACGGTGGTGGTCCAGATCAGGAGCAGGAGGCCGGGCAGGAACACCGGGTAGCCGAACGGGCTGTGCAGGGGCTGCAGGCGCCACAAGGTGGCGAGCGCCACGACGCTGAGCGCCAGGCGCTCGATGAGGCCGCCCGGCGCGGTGTAGATGCAGGCGCCGAGCGCGAACAGATAGAGCAGCATCAAGGGCGACTCGTTCGCCAGCAGGCCATGGCCGGGCAGGTAGTCGCCGACCACCCGGAACAGGACGCCGATGCCAAGCAGCGCCACCGCCGCGGCGGTCTGCTGGCGCTGCACCAGGCGGCGCAGGCTGGGCAGCATGAACAGGAGGATCAGGCCGAGGAGGATCTGGACATAGACCTCGATGAACCAGAAGATCATCAAGATGTTGCCGTCGCCGCCTTCGAACTTGGTCGTGATGTTGCTGACCATCAGATAGCTGATCGGATAGAAGTCGCGCTTGAGCACGAAGTAGAAGGTCAGCATCGCGTAGTAAGGCAGGACGATCCGGAAGAAGAGGGCGCGGAGCGGGTCCTTGAAGTTGCCGCGCAATAGGTTGGGCAGCTGGAAGCGGGCGAAGTTATAGCCGGCGATCAGGAGGAGCAGGACGGCGCCGCCGGCGAATAGGGTGCGCTCGGACAGATGGCCCAGCACGATCGTCGCGATGCCGACGGCGCGCAACAGGGTCTCGATCGCCAGGGTCGCCTTGGCCTTGCCCGGCGCCCGGTAGGCTTCCAGCGCCTGCATGCTCATCGCTTCCCAGCCGCGCGGACATTGGCCGCAATGCTGCTCGATCGCGAGCGAGGCCTGGACATAGGTCAGGCTGTCGCCGCCGACGCTGGCGAAGCTGTCGTGGTCGCGCAAGGCCGGCCGGCCGAGCAGGCTGGCCAGCTCGGCCCGCAAGGACGGTGCGCCCTCCTGGCTGGTGGCCGTCTCGGGCTCCGCTGGCCGGCGGGCCTGCGCCAGGATGCCGGCATAGTCGAGCTTGCCATTGGCGAGACGCGGCAGCGCGGGCCAGGCCTCGACCCGCAGCGCCGTCACCGGCAGGCCCAGGCGGCGGGCCGTGAGGCGGGCGAGCCGCGGGCCGTCGACGGCACCTTCGGTCGCAACCACCAGCCCGGCATCATCGCCGGTGACGGCCACCGTCCAGCCCTGCTCGGTCAGCCAGCGCTCGACCTCGTCCTGGCTGATGCGCAGGCCGAACAGCTTGGAGAACCGGCTCTTGCGGCCGACGATATGATAGAGGCCCTGGCGATCCCGGACCGCCAGATCGCCGGTATGCAGGGCCTCGACCTCGGCGCCGCGGGCGAGATCGGCCGGGCGCTCGGCGTAGCCCAGCATCACGTTCGGGCCGCGATAGACCAGCTCGCCCGGCTGGTCCGGCAGGGTCACGTCCCTGCCCTGCTCGTCGATCAGCGCGAAGGCGCCGCCCGGCACCGGCCGGCCGATCGCATCGGGCTGCTCGATGGCGAGCTCGGGCGGCAGATAGGCCATGCGCGGCGCGGCCTCGGTCTGGCCGTACATCACGAAGAACTGGACGCCATGGGCGGCCGCGTCCTGGGCGAACCGCACGACCTTGGCCGGCGCCAGCTTGCCGCCGGCCTGGGCGAGGTAGCGCAGGCCGGGATGGTCGGCGCAGGTGAAGCCCTGGCGCTCCAGGAGCTCGAAGCTGTGCGGCACGCCGCTGAAATTGTTGGCGCCGCACGCATCCAGCAGCGTCCAGAACTCGGGCTCGGCGACCGAGCGCCGGGTCAGGACGAGCGAGGCGCCGGCCGCCAGGTGGCTGTTGATGACCGACAGGCCGAAGGCATAGGAGAAGGCGAGCGAGGTGATCGCCCGATCGCCGGGCTTGATCGCCAGATAGGCCTGGATCGAGGCGGCGTTGGCCGCGAGGTTGGCATAGGACAGCCGGACCAGCTTGGCGCTGCCGGTCGAGCCGGAGGTCGGCAGCAGGAGTGCTAGATCGTCATGGCAGGGCTGAGCGTCGCCCTCGGCCAGCGCCTGCCATTGCCAGACGCCGGCCTGGCGATGGAACAGCTGGGCTGGCGCCATCCGTGCCAGGAGCGGGCTCGGCTGCGCGCCGGCGCCTTCCGGCAGCAGCAGGACCGGCAGCCGGGCGCGCAGCGCGCCGACATAGGCGAGCAGCGAGGGCAGCTCGTTGACGGCCTCGATCGCGATCAACCGGCGCGCCTGCCCGAGCGGCGCCACGGCGCGATCGGCGGCGGCGGCCAGCTCGGCGTAGGTCAGCTGCTCGTCCGGGCTGAGGAGCACCGCGGGCTGCGCGCCATGGCGCTCGATCGATAAAAACAAGACCACCTCGAATTGACACTAAAGGATCAGAGTAAGCGGTGCTGATATCGGAATGAGGAGATCAGAACAAGCCCAGACGATGGCAGCAATTTATGTGCTGATCCGGCGCGCCAGGCTGGCCGGGCAAGGCGCTTGGCCCGGGCGGATCGCTGGATCGAGCGGCGCCGGGCCGCCCTTGCGGATGGGGTGGCGCCATGATCGCCGTGATCCTCGCGGTCTGGCTGGCGGCCATCGGCTACTCGCGCTCTAAACGAATATATGCTATATATTTCGCGCTTGGCGCGTGTCGATCGCGATCGGCCGCTACGACCCCGCCCTTTGCAGCCGGCGGTTGTACCGCTGCCGGGGCAACCGGAGATGCGCGTGACCGCTACGATCAGCATGGCTGCCGCCGCTGCCCGCCTGGCCGAAGCGCCGGGGCGGTCGCTGCCGGCCCCCGCCGTCCGCTCCGGCCTGGCGCCGGCCGAGCTTTCGGTCGTGCTGCCGACCTACAACGAGGCCGCCAACATCCGGACCGTGATCGCCCGGATCGGCCAGGCGCTGGCCGGCACGGCCTGGGAAATCATCGTGGTCGACGATGATTCCGCCGACGGCACCGCCGCCTTGGCGCGCGCGATCGCGGCGACCGACGCCCGGGTCCGGGTGATCCGGCGGATCGGGCGGCGCGGTCTGGCGGGGGCCTGCATCGAAGGCATCCTCGCCTCCTCGGCGCCGTTCGTCGCGGTCATGGACGCCGATCTGCAGCATGACGAGGCGCTGCTGCCGGCGATGCTGGCGCTGCTGCGGGCCGACCAGGCCGATCTGGTGGTCGCCAGCCGGCGGCTCGCCGCCCCGGATGGGCCGGCCGGGCTGACCGCCGCCCGCCAGCTCGCCTCCAAAGGCGCCAATGCGCTCGCCCGCCGGCTGCTCAAGCTGCCCTTGTCGGATCCGATGAGCGGCTTCTTCATGATCCGCCGGCCGCTGGTCGAGGCGGTGGCCGGCGAGCTGGCGGGGAGCGGCTTCAAGATCCTGCTCGACCTGGTGGCCAGCGCCAAGGCGCCGATCCGGATCCGGGAGCTGCCGTTTCTGTTCCGCGCCCGGCGGCGCGGCGAGAGCAAGCTCGATCTGCTGGTGGCGCTGGACACGCTGGGCCTGCTGCTCAGCCGCTCGCTGGGGCCGGGCCTGGGTCGCCTGGTCTCGGTCCGCTGCCTGGCCTTCGCCTTGATCGGCCTGGCCGGCCTGGTGGTCCACCTGCTCGGCCTGCGCGTGCTCCTCGACCAGACCGAGCTCAGCTTCGAGGCGGCCCAGCTGGCGGCCACCTGGCTCGCCATGACCACCAATTTCTTCTGCAACAACCAGCTGACCTTCCGCGATCGCCGCCTGACCGGCTGGCGGGCGCTGGGCGGCCTCGCGTCCTTCTACGCGGTCTGCAGCGTCGGCGCGCTGGCCAATCTGGGGGTCGCCAGCTGGCTGTTCGGCCATGCCCCGATCTGGTGGCTGGCGGGTGCCGCCGGGGCGGTGATGGGCGCGGTCTGGAACTACGCGGCCAGCTCGGCGCTGACCTGGGCCAAGGTCTGAGCCGCCAGCTGATCGGGCCTGGCTTGTCTTGCCAAGCCGGCCATTTTCCGGCCTAGTTGACGTGGGATAGCCGAGCCGCCTCAGGTGGCTCGCGCGGGGGTCAGGGAGCAGCAAGCTCCTGCGTCAACGGGGAGGCCGCATGCAGGGGCTCTTATCGATCTCGCGCGGCATCGACGCGCTGAACAGCAGGATCGGCCGCTGGGTCGCCTGGCTGATCCTGGCCTCGGTCCTGGTCAGCGCCGCCAATGCCGGCATGCGCAAGGCCTTCGACGTCAGCTCGAACGCCTGGCTCGAGCTGCAATGGTACCTGTTCTCGGCGGTGTTCCTGCTGGCGTCCGCCTACACCTTGTGCAGCAGCGAGCATATCCGGATCGACATCGTCTACAATGTCTGGTCGCGCCGGGTCCAGCTGTGGATCGACCTGATCGGCACGATCCTGTTCCTCTTGCCGTTCACGGTGATCATGGTCTGGCTGTCCTGGCCGGTGTTCATGGACAAATTCGTGACCGGCGAGACCTCGCCCAATGCCGGCGGGCTGGTGCTTTGGCCGGTCTGGCTCCTGGTGCCGCTCGGCTTCATCCTCCTGCTCCTGCAAGGCATCTCCGAGCTGATCAAGCGGATCGCCTATATCCGGGGCGAGCTGCCCGATCCGGGCGTGACCAGCGCCCATGGCGAAGGGCTGATGCACCCATGATGCCCTTCATCATCGAGAACCTCGCGCCGATCATGTTCGGCTCGCTGGTCATCTTCCTGCTGCTGGGCTACCCGGTCGCCTTCGCGCTGGCGGCCAACGGCTTCCTGTTCGGCTTCATCGGGATCGAGCTCGGCCTGCTCACGCCCAATCTGTTCGGCGCCCTGCCCGAGCGGCTCTACGGCATCATGAGCAACGACACCCTGCTCGCGATTCCGTTCTTCACCTTCATGGGCCTGATCCTGGAGCGATCGGGCATGGCCGAGGACCTGCTCGACACGATCGGCCAGCTGTTCGGGCCGATCCGGGGCGGCCTCGCCTTCGCGGTGATCTTCGTCGGCGCCCTCCTCGCCGCGACCACCGGCGTGGTCGCCGCCTCGGTCATCTCCATGGGCCTGATCTCGCTGCCGATCATGCTGCGCTACGGCTATGACCGGCGGCTCGCGAGCGGCGTGATCGCGGCCTCGGGCACGCTTGCCCAGATCATTCCGCCGAGCCTGGTGCTGATCGTCATGGCCGACCAGCTCGGCCGCTCGGTCGGCGACATGTACGAGGGCGCCCTCTATCCCGGCCTGGTCCTGACCGGCCTCTACGCCTCCTACGTGATCGGCGTTACCATGATCCGGCCCCAGGCGGCGCCGGCCTTGCCGCTCGAGGCGCGCCGGCTGCGCGGCATGGCCCTCGTGAGCCGGGTGGCGCTGGCCCTGCTGCCGCCCCTGATCCTGATCTTCCTGGTGCTGGGCACGATCTTCCTCGGTATCGCGACACCCACCGAGGGCGGCGCCATGGGGGCCGTCGGCGCCCTGGTGCTGGCGATGATCAATCGGCGGCTGACCATCGATCTGATCCGCCAGGCGCTCGACAAGACCGCCAAGCTCTCGGCCTTCGTGATCTTCATCCTGATCGGGGCGCGCGTCTTCAGCCTGACCTTCTACGGTGTCGACGGCCATCTCTGGGTCGAGCATCTGTTGACCAGCCTGCCGGGCGGCCAGCTCGGCTTCCTGATCGTGGTCAACATCCTGGTGTTCTTCCTGGCCTTCTTCCTCGACTTCTTCGAGCTGGCCTTCATCGTGGTGCCGCTGCTCGGGCCGGTCGCGGAGAAGCTGGGGATCGATCTGATCTGGTTCGGCGTGCTGCTCGGCGTCAACATGCAGACCTCGTTCATGCACCCGCCCTTCGGCTTCGCCCTGTTCTATCTGCGTAGCGTGGCGCCGGTCGAAACCTATCGGGACGTGGTCACCGGCCGGCCGACCGCGGGCGTCACGACCGGCCAGATCTACATGGGCGCGATCCCGTTCGTGATCATCCAGTGCATCATGGTCGCGATCGTGATCATGTTTCCGGGCCTGGTCCTGGACAACATCGCCCACGGCCCGGCGGTCGATCCCAACTCGATCCAGATCGAGGTGGCGCCGCCCGACGTGCCGCAGCCGGGCGGCATCGAGATCCCGGGCGCGCCGGCGATCCCGGCGCCGGACGTGCCGGCACCAGACGTGCCAGCGCCCGAGGCACCGGCGGTGCCGGCCCCGGGCAGCAACTGAGCCAGGCGGGCGACGCGCCGGACCGAAGCTGCGGCCGGCGCGTCGCCCGAGCGGGGCTCAGGTCTTGGGCTGGTTGTAGAAGACGAAGTTGTCGAAGGTGTTCTCGGAGAACTTGAACCACAGGTCCTGATCGGCCTGGAACACCTTGTAGGCGTCGTAGACCTTCTTGAAGGTCGGCGTGCTGGCCGAGGTCTCGTCGTACAGCTCCAGGGCCGCCTTCTGGCAGGCCAGCAGCACATCCTTCGGGAACGGCTTGAACTGCACGCCCTGGGCGGCCAAGCGCTTGAGCGCCTGCGGGTTCTGGGCGTCGTACTTGCCCATCATCCAGTTGTTGGCCTCGGCCGCGGCCGCCTGGACCACCGCCTGGTAGGCCGGCGGCAGCTCGGCCCATTTGCCCTTGTTGACCATGACCATCAGCTGGCCGGAGCCTTCCCACCAGCCCGGATAGTAGTAGTTCTTGGCGACCTTGAAGAAGCCCAGCTTCTCGTCGTCATAGGGGCCGACCCACTCGGTCGCGTCGATCGTGCCCTTCTCCAGCGCCGGGTAGATGTCGCCGCCGGCGATCTGCTGCGGCACGGCGCCCAGCTTGGCGATCACCTTGCCGGCAAAGCCGCCGATGCGCATCTTGAGGCCGTTCAGGTCCTCCGGCGTCTTGATCTCGTTGCGGAACCAGCCGCCCATCTGGGCGCCTGTCTGGCCGGCGACGAAATGCACGACGTTGTAGGTGTCGTAGAACTCGCGCATCAGCTCGTTGCCGCCGCCATGGTAGAACCAGGCCATCTGCTGGCGGGTGTTCAGGCCGAACGGCAAGGCGGTGCCGAAGGTGAAGGTCGGGTCCTTGCCGACATAATAGTAGCTGGCGGTATGGCACATCTCGACCGTGCCATTCTGGGTGGCGTCCAGCGCCTGCAGGCCCGGCACGATCTCGGCCGCGGCGAACACCTGGATCTGGAACTTGCCGTCGGTCATCGCCGCGACCCGCTCCGCGAAATACGGCGCTGCGCCGTAGATCGTGTCCAGGCTCTTCGGAAAGCTCGAGGTCAGACGCCATTTGATCTCGGGATTGGACTGGGCATAGGCCGAGCGCACCAAGGGTGCGGCGACCATCGCCCCGCCAGCCGCGAGCCCGGTGCCGGCAGCGTTCAAGAAGCGACGACGTTCCATGGAATCCTGATCCCCCAGGGGCCGTGCCCGAGCGGTCCGCGGCCACCCCACCCCAGTTGTCGTTAGCTTGCGGACTTCATTGTTGCGACCGCTCTCGCCGAACTATGCGATAGCCGGCGCACGGCCACAATACCGAGGGGGATTTCGGCCGGCCGGCCTAACGCTCGCCGATCGGCTCGTCGATCACCCGATTATGCAGCACGCCGATGCCCGGCACATCGATCTCGACCAGGTCGCCCGGCGCCAGCCAGCCAGCCGCAGCCAGCTCGCTGCCGGCGGGCGAGCCGGTCAGGAGCACGTCGCCCGGCTCGAGCGCGGTCCAAATCGACCAGTGGCTGATCAGCTCGGCCAAGGACAGGTTGAGCTCGGCCGTGCTGGCGCTCTGGCGCGGCGCGCCGTTGACCCGGGTGGTCAGGGCCAGCGGCCGGCTGAGGTCGATGGCGTCGGCGGTCACCAGCCAGGGGCCGATGGCGCCGCTGCGATCGAACGGGATGGCCGGAGCGGTCGGCTCAGGTGCCACCGCGCCGCCGCCGCCGCCATTGGCGATGGTCACGCCGAACACATGGCCCAGCGCCTGCTCGACCGGGATCCGCCGGCCGGCCCGGCCGATCACCAGAGCCAGCTCGCCGTTGCAGCCGAGCGCGGGTGCTTCCTGCGGCCGCAGCAGCGGGCTGGCATGGCCGACCAGGGAGCCCGGCGGCCGCAGAAACCGGCCGGGCGGCGGCGTCCCGGCCGGTGCCGCGCCATTGCCGGCGATGCACAGGATCTTGCCCGGCCGCGGAATCGGCGGCAGGAAGGTGATGTCGGCGAGGTACAGATCGGCGCTGCGGATGCGCGGCCTCTGGCCGCTTTCGATCATCGCCTGCAGGCTCGAAAATTGCCGGCCGAGATTGGCGACCCGGTCGCCCAGCACGGCGCCGAAGCTCTCCCGGCCGCGATGCATGAAGCTCAGATAGCGCGCCATCAGCGGTCGCCGCCGCCAAGCTGGCGGTCGCCGGTGCGAGGTGAAGCTGGCGGCAGCGGGGGCAGAGGGCTGGGCACGGCTGGTTCGAACTCCTGCCGCCCCAAGCCCGGGGCGGCCGCTACGCTGCGCGCAAGCAGCTCCTCGGCTCTAATGTAGTTGGCCTGGTCGGTGCAACAACTTTAAGGCGATTGCGGATGGTCAGGCGGCGGCTGCCCGCGTCTACAACCAGGGATGCATCACCAGATCGCGATGCCACAGCCGAGCGGTTGCAGGCCCGCCGATCGCCGCCGCGCCGCCAGTTGCTTTGCCGCAAACGGCCCATTATTCATATGATATGACCTGTCGCCGGCGAGCCAGACCGGGCTCGAGCCGCCAAGACGGGCGACGCGCCGGCCGCGCCAGCGCAGGTGTCGCGCCAACGACTTCATCAGGGGAGCTTGTGCACCGTGACCGATCGCAAGGACGTGATGTCCAATTCGCGCCGTCGCTTCATTCAGACGGCCTCGGTGGCCGGCGCCGGTGGCGCCTTGTTCGCGGCCGGCGGCCTCGACCCGCTGATCGCGCGCGCCATGGCCCAGGAAGCCGGCCGCTCCGAGAAGCCGCTCAAGGCGGCGTTCTCCAATGCCGGGCTGCAGGCGACCTGGTGCGCCCAGGGCAAGCAGGCGGCCGAGTTCTGGGGCAAGCTGTTCAATGTCGAGGTGACCTGGTTCGACGGCGAGCTCTCGGCGCCCAAGCAGCGCAAGGCCATCGACAACATGGCCGAGCAGACCTGGGACTTCGTCGCGATCCAGGCGTTCGGCATCGGCACGCTCACCGACCCGGTCAACCGCATGATCGAGGCCGGCATCCCGGTGATCGACCTGGACACGCTGATCGCCCCTCTGGAGGAGATCAAGGTCCACAGCTTCCTGGCCCCGGACAACGAGTTCATGGGCGCGTCGGTGACCCAGGCCCTGGTCAACGCCATGGGCGGCGAGGGCAAGATCGTGATGACCCAGGGTGCCTTGGGCCATACCGGCGCCCAGGGCCGCGCCGCCGGCTTCAAGGCGGTGATCGAGAAGTTCCCGAACATCGAGGTGCTGGACGAGCAGCCGGCCGACTGGGACGTCACCAAGGCCAGCCGGATCTGGGACAGCCTGCTGACCAAGCACGACAAGATCGACGCCGCCTTCTTCCACAATGACGACATGGCGCTGGCCGCCTACAACGTCATGAAGGCGCGCGGCCGGACCGACATCCTGATCGGCGGCGTCGACGCCATGCCGCCGGCGGTCGAGGCGGTGCTGGATGGCCGGATGTTCGCCACCGTGCGCAACCCGTCCTGCCGGATCCACGGTGGTGCCGTGGTCGCCGGCGTCGCCGCGGTCGTTGCCGGCGAGAAGACCGGCGAGGGCATTCCCAAGCATGTGATCACCGACGGTCCGGTGGTGACCAAGGACAATGCCGCCGGTATGCTCTGGATGCAGGACCACTTCCTGATCTGACCGGCCGATCCGACCGGCTGATCCCACCGGAGCCGTCCGACCTTCGCATGATGGCCAGCGCCCCGCCGCCGTTGCTCGAGATGCGCGCAGTCGCCAAGAGCTTCGGCGGCGTGCATGCGTTGAAGGGCGTGGATTTCGCGTTGCAGCGCGGCGAGATCCACGCCCTGGTCGGCGAGAACGGCGCCGGCAAGAGCACGCTGATGAAGATCATCGCCGGCGTGCATCACGACTATGAGGGCACGCTGGCCCTGGCCGGCGTGCCGACCCGGTTCCGCTCGCCGCGCGACGCGCTCGCCTCCGGGATCGGCATGGTCCACCAGGAGCTCAGCATCATCCCCGATCTGAGCGTCGCCGAGAACGTGTTCCTGGGCAGCCAGCCGGTTGGCCGGCTGGGCCTCGTCGCGTGGCGCCAGATGGCGGCCGAGGCGAAGGAGCATCTGGCCGGCTTCGGCCTCGACCTCGATCCCAAGATGCCGGCGGGCGAATTGCCGATCGGCCTGCAGCAGCTGGTCGAGCTCGCCCGGGTGCTGTTCTCGGGTGCTCGGATCGTGATCCTGGACGAGCCGACCTCGGCGCTTTCGCCGCCGGAGATCGAGCGGCTGTTCGCGGTGCTCCGCCAGCTCAAGGCGCAGGGCACCAGCTTCGTGTTCATCTCGCATTTCCTGGAAGACGTGCTGGCGATCGCGGATCGGATCACGGTGTTCCGCAACGGCAACCTGGTCGCGACCGCAGCCGCTGCCGAGACCGACAAGAAATGGCTGATCGAGCGGATGATCGGCGCCGGCCACGAGGAGCTGGAGGCGACCTATTCCGAAGCGATCGTGCTGGCCAGCGAGACCGAGTCGGCGCCGGTGCTGACGGTGCGCGGCCTGACCATCCCGGGCGCCTGCGCGGATCTGTCGTTCGCGGTCCATCCGGGCGAGGTCTTGGGCATCTACGGCTTCATGGGCTCGGGCCAGCTCGAGCTGGCGCGCGCCTTGTTCGGCAAGCTGCCGCTCGCCGCCGGCGAGATCCTGATCGACGGCCAGCCGGTCCGCCTGCGCAACACCACCGATGCCAAGCGGGCGGGCATCGCCTATGTCGCCGAGAGCCGGCGGCGCATGCTGTTCCCGGAGCAGCCGGTCTACCGCAATCTCTCGATCGCGATGCTGGAGAAGATCGGCAAGGTCTGGCTGCGCCCGGCCCGGGAGCGCCAGATCGCCGAGGGTCACATCAAGACGCTCGGCATCCGCCCGCCCAGCGTCGAGGCGCTGCTGCGCAATCTGTCGGGCGGCAATCAGCAAAAGGTGGCGCTCGGCAAATGGCTGACCGAGCGGCCGCGTCTCCTGGTCCTGGCCGAGCCGACCCGCGGCATGGATGTCGGCGCCAAGGACGATGTGCTGAAGATCGTCCACGATCTGCGCGACCAGGGCATCGCGATCCTCCTGGTCTCGACCGAGCCCGAGACCGTGCTGGCCATGGCGAACCGGGTGCTGGTGCTGCGCAAGGGCCGGATCGTGCAGGAATTCGCCAACCAGACGATCGGCAAAGACCATTTGCTCGGTGCGGCATGAGCCGCCGATCGATCACGCCGCTTGGGATGGAAGCGTCATGAGCCAGGCCGCCACCGCGGGCCGATCGGGGGCCGGCCGGTTCCTGATGGGCCATCTGCGCAACATCGCGCCCCTGCTGACGCTGTTGTTCCTGATCGCGATCTTCGCCCTGCTCAGCCCGTCCTTCCTGACGGTCGGCAATGTCGGCAACATCCTGCGCCAGATCTCGATCACCGCGATCATCGCGACCGGGCTGACCTTCGTCATCCTGTGCGCCGAGATCGACCTCAGCATCGCCGCGATCGCCAATGCCGCCGGCATCGTGGTCGCGTTCTTCACGCTCCAGGAAGCCTACGTCAACATCGCGAACCTGCCGCTGCCGGGCGGCCTCGCGATCATCTGCGGCCTGCTCGCCTGCTTTGCCCTGGGCGTGGTCAACGCGATCGGGGTGACCCGGATCGGCATTCCGTCCTTCATCATGACGCTCGCCATGATGCAGATCGCCGCTGGCATCTCGGCCATGCTGATCCGCGGCCAGATCGCCTACAACGTGCCGGACCTGGTGCGCGTCCTGGGCTCGGGCAGCGTGCTCGGCATGCCCTGGATCGTCTTGATCGCGATCCTGTTCCTCTTGGTCGGCCACATCGTGCTGACCTACACGCGCTATGGCCGCTACGTGTACATGGTCGGCGGCAACCGCGAGGCAGCCGAGCTGTCGGGGGTCAATGTCCGCTGGGTGATCGGCACGGCGCTGGTGATCTCGGCGGTCTGCAGCGGCGTCGCCGGCATGCTGGGCGTCGCCTATTTCGGCAGCGCCCAGCAGAACGAGTTCGACGACTACCTGCTGGACGGCATCGCCGCGGTGGTGGTCGGCGGCACCAGCCTGTTTGGCGGCCGGGGCGGCATTCCCAACACGATCATCGGCCTGTTCGTGCTGGGCGTGCTCAACAATGGCCTCGACCACATCGATATCGACAGCTTCCTGAAGGTCCTGATCCGCGGCCTGATTCTGCTCATGGCGCTGATCATCAACGTCTACGCCCAGCGCCTGCGCGACGTGCACCCGGCGGGCTGAACGGCTAGGCGGCGTGGCTGCGGCTGAGATGGCGCAGGACGTCGACCCGGCTGACGATGCCGACCAGCCGCTCGGCCTCGACCACCGGCACCCGCTTGATCCGGGACTTGGCCAGGAGCTCGATCAGATGGGGCAGGCCCTCATCCGGCTCGACCGTCACCACGTCGGTCGACATGACCTCGGCGGCGCGCCGCTCGCCGCCGACCACCAGGTCGCCCGGCCACGCCGCCAGCAGGCGCAGCCACCATCTGGGCTGTGGGCTGCGGGCATCGCCGTGGATCAGGTCGCCCTCGCCGATCATGCCCAGCAGATGCTGGCGCTGGTCGACCACCGGCACGGCGCTGATCCGCCGCTCGAGCAGCAGCTCGGCGACGGCGGCGACCGGCAGATCGGGGCCGATCGTCACCAACGCCTTGGTCATCACGTCGCGCGCGCGCGCCATGGAGCCTCCCGCCAAGCTGGCCCGACCAGTCTGGCGGAAGGATCTTAGCGAGCGATTAACAGCCCACGCCGGGGCGCCTGGGCGCTCAGGCCAGCGGCGGCGCGCCCAGGCGGCCGTGCAGGCTGGCGACGGTTGCCTGGTCCAGGCCCAGGCGCTGCGCCAGCTGCTGCATGTAGTCCTTCTCCGCCGGGGTATCGACACTGATCGCGAGCAGCGAGGCGGCATAGATCTCGGCCGCGGTCTGCTGGTCCGGCA
>CADEGR010000074.1:13875-21129 GCA_902826935.1 uncultured Alphaproteobacteria bacterium
CTGATCGCGAGCAGCGAGGCGGCATAGATCTCGGCCGCGGTCTGCTGGTCCGGCACGGCGGCCACCAGGGCATCCAGGTCCATGGGCTTGGCGAGCTCCGCCTCGACGAAGGCCTGCTCCTCCGGATCGGCGCCGGCCTCGTTCAGCTTGCCGAGGATCCGCTGGCGCTCGGTGTCGTCGATCCGCCCGTCGGCCTTGGCCGCCGTGATCATCGCCTGCAAGGCGAGCGTGGCGCGCCGCTCGAGGGTCGCCTCCTCGGCGGGCGTCTGCGGCGGCCGGACGCCGAGCGGCAGCTCGCCTCCGGCTGGCGCCGCGCCGGGTGCCGCACCCTGCCCGTCCTTCAGCGCATTGTAGGCCAGCATGCCGAGCAGGGCGGTCGCCGCCCCGCCAAGGGCACCGCGCGCCGCCCCGCCGCCGCCGCTGAGCAGCGCGCCCACGGCCGCTCCGATGCCGCCGATCGCCCATTTGTCGCCCTGGCCGACCCGCTCGCCCAGCTGGCCGAGCATGCCCTTGGCCTGGTCGGCGAGGCCGCCCAGGAAGTCGCCGCCGCCGGCCGCGGCCTGGCCGGGCGGCACCACCTGACCAGGTTGGCCTGGCTGACCAGGTTGGCCGGGCTGGCCAGTCGACTGGAGCACGTCGCCCAAGGCCGTCTTGATCCGATCGAGCGATTGGCTGGAAAGGCCCGTGCGCATCAGATCCGACAATAGCTGGCCAGCATTGAACATCGACGTCCCTCCGGTTCGTTCGTCCTTGGCTCTGCCAGATGTGACCACCTTTGCCGGCCGCGACAAGCGGCGATTGCACGCACTCGGCCCACGGTCGGCAGGATGCTTTTCCGGGCGTGCCTCGATCCTGTATGGTCGGCCGATACCACCTGCGCCGGCGGCCGATCCAGGCGCTGGCGCCAAAATCAGGGCTTGTCGGGGAGCAAGAGGATGTCGAGCGAGAAGAAGCCGCTGCGCAGCACCGCCTGGTTCGGCCATCCCGACCGGGACGGCTTTTTGCACCGCAGCTGGATGAAGAACCAGGGCTTTCCGGCCGATCTGTTCGATGGCCGGCCGGTCATCGGCATCTGCAACACCTGGTCCGAGCTGACCCCTTGCAACGCCCATTTCCGGGACCTGGCCGAGCGGGTCAAGCGCGGCGTCTACGAGGCCGGCGGCTTTCCGCTGGAGTTTCCGGTGTTCTCGACCGGCGAGAGCAATCTGCGGCCGACCGCGATGCTGTTCCGCAACCTGGCCGCCATGGACGTCGAGGAGGCGATCCGCGGCAATCCGGTCGATGGCGTGGTCCTGATGACCGGCTGCGACAAGACGACGCCGGCCTTGCTGATGGGGGCGGCCAGCTGCGACATCCCGGCGATCGTGCTCTCGGGCGGGCCGATGCTGAACGGCAAGTTCCGCGGCCAGGACATCGGCTCGGGCACCGATGTCTGGCGCTTCTCCGAGATGGTCAAGGCGGGCGAGATGAGCCTCGCCGACTTCATGGACGCCGAGGCCTGCATGTCGCGCTCGGCCGGGCATTGCATGGTCATGGGCACCGCGTCCACCATGAACAGCATGGCGGAAGCGCTCGGCATGAGCCTGCCGGGCTGCGCCGCGATCCCGGCCGTGGACAGCCGGCGCCGGGTGATCGCCCAGCTGACCGGCCGGCGGATCGTCGAGATGGTCCATGAGGATCTGCGGATCTCGAAGATCCTGAAGCGCGAGAATTTCCTGAACGCGGTCCGCGCCAATGGCGCGCTGGGCGGCTCGACCAACGCGGTGATCCACCTGATCGCGGTCGCCGGCCGGACCAAGACCGAGTTCGGCCTGGACGACTGGGACCGCTACGGCCGCGAGGTGCCGACCCTGGTCGACATCATGCCGTCCGGCAAGTTCCTGATGGAGGACTACTACTATGCGGGCGGCCTGCCGGCGGTCCTGCGCACCCTGGGCGAGCATGGCCTGCTCGACAAGGACGCGCTGACCGTGACCGGGCAGAGCATGTGGGCCAACGTCAAGGATGCGCCCAACTGGAACACCGAGGTGATCCGCAGCTTCGACAACCCGCACACCAAGCATGGCGGCATGGTCATCCTGCGCGGCAATCTGGCCCCCGATGGCGCGGTGCTGAAGCCCTCGGCCGCGACGCCCGCCTTGATGCGCCATCGCGGCCGCGCCGTGGTGTTCGAGACCATCGAGGACTACAAGGCCAAGATCAACGACGACAGCCTCGACATCGACGAGACCTGCATCATGGTCCTCAAGAACTGCGGGCCGAAGGGCTATCCCGGCATGGCCGAGGTCGGCAACATGGGCCTGCCGCCCAAGGTCCTGAAGAAGGGCATCACCGACATGGTCCGGATCTCGGATGCCCGGATGAGCGGCACCGCCTATGGCACGGTGGTCCTCCATGTCTGCCCTGAGGCGGCGGCCGGCGGCCCGCTCGCCTTGGTCCAGAATGGCGACATCATCGAGCTGGATGTCGAGGCCAGGCGGCTGCATCTCGACGTCGACGACGCCGAGCTGGCGCGGCGCCGCGCCGCCTGGCAGGCGCCAGTGCCGGCGATGCAGAGCGGCTATCAGAAGCTCTATGTCGACCATGTGCTGCAGGCGAGCGAGGGTGCCGATCTCGACTTCCTGCAGGGCGTGCGCGGGGCGGCGATCCCGCGCGAGAGCCACTAGCGGGAAGGCGCGAGCGGACTTGCGGCCCGGCCCCGCGGCCGGGCCCGCATTCTCCTGGCAGCGCGCGTCAATTCGGCTAAGATCCGAGCCGAACGTGGCATTCGAGCAGGAGGTGGCTGACCCGTCATGGCGGACGATTTCAAGGTGGTCGGCGGCTGCCGCTGCGACCAGGATCCGGTGCGCTTCGCCTACACGCAAAGGCCGGTCGAGACCCATTATTGCCTGTGCACCGACTGCACCGACGTCTGCGGCGGCGCCTTGGCCCTGATCACGGTGGTGCCGAAGGCCGGCTTTCGGGTCACCGAGCACCAGGACAAGCTCAAGAACTTCGACACCAAGCCGACCGCGCACCGCAAGTTCTGCAGCACCTGCGGCTGCCACATGTATCTCGAGGTCGACGCCTTCGCCGATTTCGTGCTGGTCCATGTGCCGACCCTCGATCGCGGCCAGGACATCGGCATGATGCCGGACCGGTGGGTGTTCACCAATTCCAAGCACCCCTTGGTGACCATCCCGGACGACGGCCTGCCGCGCCATCCCGGCTGGGCCAACTCGCCCAATCTCGGCTGAGGCGGCCAAAGCTGCAGCTGGCGGCCCTTTTCTCCTAGGGCTGGCAGGCCGCTCCGGCGGCGTTCGCCTTGAGGACGCCAAGGCCGGTGCCAGGCCTGGTTCTCTGCCGGCCGGGCGGCACCTAAGGGTAGTATTGCCAGCAGGTCTGCGCTAAACGGGGCCGATGCCGGATTTGACCAGAGGCTGGCTGCTCGGTCTGGGCATGTTGCTGCTCCTTGGCGGCTGTGCCGCGCCGGAACCGACGACCGCCCACTTTCAACCCTCCCGCCTGACCCTGCCGCTGCCCGGCCAGGACTTCGCGGGCTATGTCACGGCGGCCAAGTCGGTCATCGCCAAGGCCAACCAGAAGGTCGATCAGAGCTTCGACCCGATGGCGCTGGGCGAGCGCGGCCCGTTCGAGCTGGTGCCCAAGAGCCGCAAATGCCGGACCGCCAAGCGCGGCCAGTTCGCCAAGGGCGTGCTCCTGGTGCACGGCCTGGGCGCTTCGCCCTATCAGATGCGCGACCTCGGCAGCCGCTTCGCGCGCGCCTGCTACCTGGTCCGGGCGGTCCTGCTGCCGGGCCATGGCACGGTGCCGGGCGATCTGACCACGGTCGATCTCGAGAGCTGGCGGGCGGCGACCCGGGCCGGCATCGAGAGCTTCGCCGATACCGCCGATCAGCTGGTGATCGCCGGCTTCGGCCTGGGCGCCAGCCTGGCGCTGGACCATGTCCTGAACGGTCAGCCGACCGAGCAGCCGCAGCTGGCCGGCCTGGTCCTCCTGGCGCCCGATCTGCCGGCACCGACCAGCCGCTTCGGCCTGGGCGGCATCCGCGAGCTGATGAGCCGGCGGGGCAGCTGGAACACGCTCCATGCCGAGGACGACCCGGCCGCCTATCTGTCGCTGGCCGAGAGCGCGCTGGAGCAGCGGCGCAATCTGCTGGCTGGCCTCAGGCCGGCAGCACCCATGACCGTGCCGGTGTTCATGGCGGTCTCGGCGGATGATGCGACGATCGATCCAGACGCCGCGCGCAGCTGGTTCTGCAGCCATCTGGCCGGACCGCGGGCGCTGCTCTGGTATGACCAGGCGCCGACGGCGGGTGCCGCCACCTGCCCGGCGATCACCGAGCGCCAGCTGGAGGGCTCGCCCGATATCCTGGACCTGGCCCACCCGGCCTTGCCGATCGCGCCCGGCAACACCCATTACGGCCGCAACGGCGACTATTTGAGCTGCGCCCATTACGATCAGGAGCAGAGCACGCCGGCCTGGTTCATCTGCGCGGATCGCTCGACCATCCATGGCGTGTCGGTGCGCTATGGCGAGATCAACGACGCCAATCTCGATCGCTATGTCATGCGCCGGCTGACCTGGAACCCGGATTTCGACGGCCTGACCACGCGCATGCTAGCCTTCCTCGACGACCTGTCCTGAGCTTGCCGTGATGGCGCGGCTGGCCGAGTTGGCGATGTATGATCTGCCGGCCGTCCAAACGGCGACCGATGGCTGGTGGCAGGGCCTGGCGGCCGCCTTCCGGCAGGCGGGCGTCCCGGACGTGCCCGAGCGGCTCAGCCGTGGTGACCACGGCTCGGCCTGGCTCGATCCGGACCTGCTGCTGGCGCAAAGCTGCGGCTATCCGCTGGTGGCGCAGCTGGCCGGCCGCGTCCGCCTGATCGGCACGCCGCATTACGCGGCACCCGGCTGCGTCGGGCCCAGCTATTGCAGCCTCCTGCTGGTCCAGGCCGGCGACGCGGCGGC
This sequence comes from uncultured Alphaproteobacteria bacterium, assembly GCA_902826935.1. GTDB lineage: Bacteria > Pseudomonadota > Alphaproteobacteria > Geminicoccales > Geminicoccaceae > CADEGR01. The sequence continues at coordinate 18,847 of CADEGR010000074.1, forward strand.
CGGGCTCACCGACCTGCGCGGCCGGGTCGCGGCGGTCAATGGTCCGGATTCGCTCTCCGGCTTCCACCAGCTGCGCGCCATGGCAGCGCCGCTCGCCGAAGATGGCCGGTTCTTCAGCCGGCTCCTGGTCACCGGCAGCCATGTCGCCAGCCTCGAAGCGGTGCAGGCCGGCGACGCGGCGGTGGCGGCGATCGATGCCGTCACCCACACCCTCCTCGCCCGCCACGAGCCAAGCGCCCTGGCCGGCACGCGCGTCCTCGGCCCAACCCCGCCCGCACCCGGCCTGCCCTACATCACCGCGGCCGCGACCCCGCCTGCCCTGCTCCGCCGGCTGCGCGCCGGCCTTGCCGCGGCCTTTGCCGACCGGGCTCTGGCCCCGCACCGCGATGCCTTGCTGCTGACCGGCTGGAGCCAGCTGCCGGCGGCCGCCTACCGGCCGATCCGGGCGCTGGCGGCGCGCGGCGCTGGGCTTGCGGATCCGCTCGGCTGAGCTGGCCGCGGCCGGCTGGAGGGTGTATAGCGACAGCGGATTCCCGCGCCTGCATGAGGTTTTCGATGGCTAGCACCCCGGCCAATGTCACCGTCGTCGCCCATCCCCTGGTCCAGCACAAGCTGACCTTGATGCGCAAGCGCGAGACCACGGTCGTGGAGTTCCGGCGCCTGGCGCGCGAGATCGCGCTGCTCCTGGCCTATGAGGTGACCCGCGATCTGCCGGTGACCTCGACTCCGATCGACACGCCTTTGGCCGAGATGAGCGCCCCGGTCCTGGCCGGCAAGAAGCTCTGCCTGGTCTCGATCCTGCGCGCCGGCAACGGCTTGCTGGACGGCATGCTCGATCTGGTGCCGTCGGCGCGGGTCGGCCATATCGGCATCTACCGCGATCCCGATACGCTGGTCGCGGTCGAATATTACTACAAGGTGCCCGAAGACCTGCAGGAGCGCCAGGTGATCGTGGTCGATCCGATGCTGGCGACCGGCAACTCGGCGGTGGCGGCGGTCTCCAAGCTGAAGGAGGACGGCGCCCAGCAGATCAAGTTCACCTGCCTGCTCGCCGCCCCGGAAGGCATCGCCCAGATGCAGGCGGCCCATCCGGACGTCCAGATCTTCACCGCCGCGATCGACCAGCGGCTGAACGATCACGGCTATATCGTGCCGGGCCTGGGCGATGCCGGCGATCGCCTCTACGGCACCCGCTGAGGCTGCCCGCTCAGGCTAGAAATGCTGCCAGCCGGCGCTGGCGATCGGCAGCGTCTGGCCGTGCGAGTCCAGCACCCGGACGGTCTGGCTGGCATCGATCCGGCCGATCAGGCTGATCGGCAGATCGAGCTCGCGGGCGACCGCCTCGACCGCCGGCCGCTGCTCGGGATGGGCGGTGAACAAGAGCTCGTAATCGTCGCCGCCGGTCAGCGCCGCCTCCAGGGCACCGCGCAGGCGGGCGGTCGCGGCGGAGAGCGGCAGCCGCTCGGCCCAGAGCTCGGCGCCGACGCCGGAGCGCTCGGCGATATGGCCGAGATCGGCGACCAGCCCGTCCGAGACGTCGATCGCGGCGTGGGCCAGGCCGCGCAGGGCCAGGCCGAGCGCGATCCGGGGCTCGGGCAGGCGGTAGCGCTCGATCAGGTAGTCGGACGCGGTCATCGACACCGACAGCCGGCCCTGGAGGACCTTGAGGCCGAGGGCGGCGTCGCCGAGCGTGCCGGAGACGTAGAGGTCGTCGCCGACCCGCGCGCCGCTGCGGCGCAGCGCCTGCCCGCGCGGCACCTCGCCCAGCATGGTGACCGAAAGGGTCAAGGGGCCGGGCGTGCCGACCGTGTCGCCCCCCAGCAGCGCCAGGCCGTAGAGCGCCTGGTCCTCGGCCAGGCCGGTGACGAAGCGGGCCAGCCATTCCGGGGTCAGCGCCTTCGGCCGGGCCAGCGCCATCAGATAGCCGAGCGGCGTCGCCCCCATGGCGGCGAGATCGGACAGGTTGACCCGGAGCAGCTTCTTCGCGATCAGCTCGGCCGGGTCATGGGCCAGAAAATGCACGCCCTCGACCAGCGCGTCCTTGGCGATCACCAGCTGGGTGCCGGGCGCGGGCTCGAGCAAAGCGGCGTCGTCGCCGAGATCCAGGGCCGCCGGATGGCCGGCCGCGAGCGGCCGCAGATGGCGGGCGATGAAGTCGAACTCGCCGTCGCTCGCGATCATGCCGGATCCGCCGCGGCGTCATCGGCGCCGGCGTCCTGGGGGGCTACGTCGGGCTCCGGAGCCGGCCGCAGCCGGCTCGCCAGGCGGTCGAGCACAGCGTTG
>CADEGR010000075.1 GCA_902826935.1 uncultured Alphaproteobacteria bacterium
TGGCGGATGGTCAGGCTGACATCGTCGATCGCGACCACCTCGGCCGCACCACTGGTGCCCCAGCCGCTGCCGCGCGCCCGGTAGGTCTTGCGCAGCCCCGCCAGCTCCAACAAGGGCGCATCCGCGACCATGGCGCGGCGGGCGAGGCCGGTGCCTGCCGCCAGGAGATCCCGGCCCGCAGCCGCCACCTCGCGCAGCGGGGTCAGCCGCTCGCCCGGCGGCAGCTCGAGCCGCGGCACGGCATGCAGCAAGGCGCGCAAATAGGGATGCTCCGGTCCAGCCAGGAGATCCCGGCTCTGGCCGCGCTCCATCACCCGGCCGCGATAGAGCACCACGACCTCGTCGGCCATGTTCGCCACCACCCCCAGATCATGGGTGATGAACAGGATCGCCATCCGGAATTCCTGCTGCAGCTGGCGCATCAGCTGCAGGATCTGCGCCTGGATTGTGACGTCCAAGGCCGTGGTCGGCTCGTCCGCGATCAGGAGCGCCGGCTCGCAGATCAGCGCCATCGCGATCATCGCGCGCTGGCGCAGGCCGCCTGACAGCTCGAACGGGTAGCGGCCAAACGCGCCGACCGGATCGGGAATGCCGACCTTGCCCAGCATCTCGATGGTGCGCTCGACGCCACGCTCGCGGCTGACCTCGTGGTGCAGACGGAGCGCTTCGGAGATCTGGTCGCCGATCGTGTGCAGCGGCGACAAGGAGCTCATCGGCTCCTGGAAGATGATCGAGATCCGGGCCCCACGCAGGCCGCGCCGGACCGGGTCATCATCGGCATATCGGGCCAGATCGAGGGGCGGCGCTTCCGACCGGAGCGGATCGTGGAACAGCATCTGGCCGCGGCTGATCCTGGCGACCCGCGGCAGGATGCCCAAGATCGCCTGCGAGATCACGGTCTTGCCCGAGCCGCTTTCGCCGACCAGCGCCACGGTCTGGCCCCGGCCCACGGTGAAGTCGACACCGCGGACGGCATGGATCGTACCTTCCGCGACCACGAAGTCGATCGCGAGATCGCGTACCGCAAGCAGCGGGCCGCTCACGCCGGATGCTCGAGCAGCTGGCCGGGCGCGCAAAAGCGTGCGGCCGGATGGTGCGCCAGGAGGTCCAGGAGCTGATCGAGGAAGCGCCAGCCGGCCTCGTCCATGACCAGATGGTGGGTGAGAATGCCGACCGGCTCGTCCAGCGCCAGCATCTCGGCCAGGCGGCCGAGCGCTGGCTCTTCGCCCACGAACAGCCGCGAGCCGCGCCAGTCGACTGGATCGAGATGGGTGTTGATCAGCGGCAAGCCGGGCGCCGCCTCGATGCCCTCGCGCGGGCCAAACGTCGACAGGCCGCGAAAGCCGGCTTCCGTGAGGTGCTCGATCACGCGCTCGTCGATGCGATTCCAGGGCGGCACGAGCATGGCGAGGAAGGCAGCACCGAAGGCATCCTCGAGCCGCGCCTGACCCTCGCGCAGCTCGGCAAGGCAGTGTGCCGCGGTGCGCCCGCCGACCTCGATCGGCTTGTCTCCGGCCGCTGCGTGATCGGCATGGCGGTAGCCGTGCTGCAGCACGGTCGCCTGACCGCTCGCCGCGATCCGACCCTGGACGTCCGCGCCCAACCACATCGGCACCACCGCGAGCGCGATCGGCAAGCCGTGGCGCTCGGCCAGATCGAGCAGGCGATCAAGCGCCGGATGGCTGTGGCCGGCATCGTCGTCCCGCCACCAGACCCGGATCATGTCGCCCCGTTGGGCCGCCTCGTCAAGTACCGCTTCCAGCTCGCCCCAGCTGCTCACCCACGCTCCCCAACCCGCAAAGCGGGTGCGGGCACCAGCAGCTCGCGCACGACCCTGACCGTGCGCGCCATGCCGTCGAGATCGTACGTCGCCGGCTTGGGTTCCGGCAGCTCCAGCGCGGCATCGATTGCCTTGGCGAGGCTGCCCGAGGACAAGGTCAGCTCGCGCACGGTCTGCGCCAGACCCAAGCTGTTCAAACGTTCGGCCCGAACCCGCTGCTCAGTTTCCAGACCGCTCTCGAACGGCACCAGAACCATGCGCCGGCCGAGACGGAGTCCCTCCACCACCGTGTTGTAACCCGCCTGCGAGACCGAGAGAAGGCAGTTAGCCATGAGGGCTGGAAAATCGGCGCGATGCTGCTCCAGATAGACGCCTTTGGGCAGCTCGTTGCGTAGCGTCTCCATGGTGCTGGGCGCGGCGTTGATGCCGGCGATCAGGCGCCAAGGGGAGCGCGCCACCCGGGTATGGTTGCGGGCGCCGATCGCCGCCTGCAGCAGCTTGGCGCCGACCCGGCCGCCGCCGGTCGAGACCAGGACCTCGGGCGGGCCGTTCATCTGCCGCGGCGGGGGCGGCGAGGCGGTCACGTAGCCGGTGCTCACCAGGCGGGACGCGATCGCCTCGACATGGGGGAAGGTCAGGCCGAACGGCACCAGCTTCGGATCGGTATGGACCAGCACCCGGTCGTAATGGGTGAGGACCATGTCGCGCATCCAGGCGTAACGCTCCTGGCTGGATTTGTGGACCAGGATGTCGCGCACCGAGCACAGGATCCAAGGCTTGGGCCTGAAGCCGGCGGCGACCTCGAGCAGGCGCAGCAACTCGCGTTGGAAGGCGCGCCGGCCGAACGGGAACATCTCGGTGATCACCAGCCGCGGCCGAGTGCGCGAGAACACCGCCATCAGCTTGGCGCGCCGCTTGGCCCAGAACACATCGTCGATCGGGCGGCCTTCGAGGTCGACCAGGGCGCTGAAATCGCGATCGCGCGCCTGGATCGGCGGCAACTGGACCAGCTCGACTCCGGCCGGCGGCTGCCAGTCGAGCGGCGGGCCGCCCGTGACCAGGGTGACCGGCAGGCCATCGGCCGCGATCGCGCTGGCCAGATGGGCCGCGCGCTTGAAGTGGCCCGTGCCGAGAAGATGCTGCACCCAGATCAGAACATGCATGGCTCAGATCGCCCTAAATCAACTAGCGCTGGTCGACCACGGCCGGCGGCGGCCACGAGCTGGCCCGGCCGCGCGCCGTCGGGACTCGGGCCACCGTCATGATAGTGCCATCCCCGGCCATTCCTCCCCAAGCCCCGGCCTGCCGCGCCCGGGTATGCGTCACTGCCCAGCCACGGTGCCGGCGAGCGCTGCCTGCAACGCCTGATCGAGCAATCTTGCCGCGGCCGCCTGGGCGCGCTCCGCCGCCACGAACTCAACCGCTGCGGCGGCCATCGCCGCCCGCCGTTCGGGCGCTGCCAGCAGCTCCGCCACGGCCGCAGCGAACTCTGCTACATTGCCGGCGGCCGGCAACAGGCCGGTCACGCCGGCGCGCACCACCTCCGCCACCCCGCCATCATGCCCCGCCACGACCGGCAGCCCCGCCGCCTGCGCCTCCAGGATCGCCAACCCATAGGCCTCGCGCACTGCAGGCCAAACATAAACATCTGCGGCCGCGTAACAAGCTAAGAGCGAGTCGCGCTCTTGAAATCCCACAAAGGACACTCGCCTAGATGTAAATTGTTGGAAGAACTCTTCAACTTCAGCGCGGGCAATGCCATCCCCGACTATAATCAATTGCCACGTTAGAGTCTTGATCTTGTCGAGTGCTGCCGCCAACAAACGGTAGGAGTCGCGCTTGGCATCCGGCCGCATCATGCCAACCGCAAGGAGCCAGGGCTGGGCCGGATCCAAGGACTGGTGAGCCGCCGCCAGCCATCGGCGATGCTCGGCCCGGCGCAGGCGGGCTGCGGCATAGGGCGCCGGGTCGAGGAAGGGCGGCAGGCGGCGCAGCTGCTGCGGCGGCTGGAGCAACGGCGCGAGGCCGGCCGCATCGACCTCGGTCATGGCGAGCACCACTGCGGCCTGGCGGATCGCCGCCGCGGTCGCGGCGTGGCCGAGCTGCCAGGACCCATGCGCCTGCTTGGCGGCATGGGAAGCTTCGACCAGCAGATAGGGAATGCCAAGGGCCCGGCTGACCGTCGGCCCGAGCCAGTCCGGCGATTTGTGATAGGCGTGGTAGGTCAGCCAGGCGACCGGGCGGCTCGCCGCCGGCCGGCGCGCGAGCCGCGTGGCCAGGCGCTTGGCCTGGCCGGCGCCGATCGCCTGCAGCCGGGCCTGGCGCCCGGCATCGCCGGTCCTATCGTAGCTGCGCAGCCGGCTGACCAGCTCGGCGTCCCAACCCGCTTCCGCCAACGCCGCCATGAGTGCTCGCGCCATGCGCCGGTCGCCCGAGGGCACCGGGTGATCCGGCGGCTTCAGCGGCGCATAGAACGCGACGCGGCGGCCGGGGCCGCTCATGCCGCCGCCCGCGGCGCCTCCGGCAGGCTCGCTTGCAGCCGCTCAGCCAGGTGCGCGATGCCGGGCTCGGCCGCGAACTGGGTCAGCACGCGCTGCCGGCTGGCCTGGCCGAACGCCAGGCGCGCCGCCGGATCCCGGCAGAGCGCCAGGAGTGCTGCCGTGAGCGCTGCCGGCTCGTCCGGCGGCACCAGCCGGCCGGTCACGCCGTCCTGGACCAGCTCGGGCACCGCCGCGACCGCGCTCGCCACCACCGCCAGGCTTTGGCTGCCGGCCTCCATCAGGACATTGGGCAGGCCATCGCGGTCGCCATCGGCGGCGATCCGGCTGGCGAGCACGAACAGATCGGCGTCGCGATAGGCCGCCAGCACCGCATCCTGCGCCTGCGCTCCTTGCCACTCGATCCGCCCGGCCAGACCGAGCATCTGCGCCTGCGCCTGCAGCTGGCCTTTGAGCGGGCCACCGCCGATATGGACATAGCGCCAATGCAGGTCGGCCGGCAGCGCGGCCAGCGCCTGCAGCAGCACCTCCAGGCCCTTCTTCGCGACCAGCCGGGCGACGCCCAGCAGCTGCACCGGCCGGGCGGGATCGCTGCCATCCGGCCCGAGGCCGCGCTCCGGCGCCGGGAAGCGGCTGGCGTCCAGGCCGTGATAGGTCAGGATCAGCGGTGCAGCAGGCGCCAGGCTCTGCAGATGGGCGAGATTGCTGGCGGTGCAGGTGGTGAGCCACGCGCAGTCCGCCAGCTTCTCGCGCTTCTCCCAGTCCGGCGTGGTCCAGATGTCCTTGGCATGGGCCGAGCCGCACCAGGGCAGGCCGGTCAGATGGGCGGCATAGCGGGCGACCGAGGCCGGGGTGTGCAGATAATGCACATAGAGCAGGCCGATATCGGCCGGCAGCTCGGCCGCCAGAACCAGCGCCTGGCCGAAGCGGCGGACCCGGTTGGCGCTCGGATCGCGGCGCAGATCGCGCAGCCACAGAGCGCGCGTGGCGGGATAGCTCGGCCAGTGGCGGACCGTCTGCCAGGCCCGGCGCACCCGGGCCGGCGCATCCTTCAGATATTCCGGCAGATAGCGCACCGGCGCCCGGATCGCGCGATGCAGCCCATGCACTTGATGGTCGGTCGGCTGCCGCAGCGACACGATCTCGAGCGCCAGCCCATGCCGCTCCAGGCCCAGGATCTCCTGGGCGATGAAGGTCTCGGACAAGCGCGGATAGCCCTTGACCAAGACGGCGATGCGCGGGCGCGGCGGCATGCGGCTGGCGTGGTCAGGCGGTGCGCTGGAGGGCGGCGCGCTCGCGCCGGTTGCGCACCGGCAGCCAGGGCCGGGCCAGCTCGGCGATCCGATCGAGGCCGCCCATGAACTGGCCGATCTCGGGCCGCCCTGGCATCGGCCAGTCGGGCAGGCGCTTCAGCTCGGCCGCCATCTGGCCGGCGTCGCGCACGCCATCGTCGCCCAGCATCCTGACCAGCCCCAGCTGGGCGGCCCGCTCGGCGCGCAGCAGCTGCTCCTGGCGCGGCTTGGTGCGCGGCACCAGCAAGGCCGGCCGGCCGAACGACAGGATCTCGCAAAAGGTGTTGTAGCCGCCCATCGCGACCACGCCCGCCGCCCGCTCCAGCAAGCGCTCGAAGCGCGCCTCGAAGGTCAGCGCATGGACCTGGTCGAGCTTCGCGACCCGCCGCTCGAACTCGAGCCGGCGCTCGAGATGCATGAACGGCCCGAACACCATCAGCGCCGGATAGGGGATCGTGGGGTCGCTCTCATAGGCGCGCAAGACCCAGTCGATCAGCGCCTCCCCGTCGCCGCCGCCGCCCGGCGTCACGAGGATATAGGGCCGATCCGGCAGGCCCTGCTCGCTGGTATCCGGCGGCACGGCCGGCGTCTCGCGCCGCAGATAGCCGGTGAATTGGACCTTGTCGGCCAGCGCCGCCATGCCTGGCAGCTCGGTCAAGGGATCGAAGATCGCCGGCAGGCCATAGACCCAGATCTCGTCATAGAGGTCGTGCAGCGCCGGGAAGACCTGCTTGCGGCGCCATTCGCGCAACAGGCTGGCCGGCTCGTCCATGACGTCGCGCAGACCCAGCACCAGCCGGGTGCCGCGGCTCTTGAGCACCTTCAGCGTCTCGCTAACCTCGCCGCGCAGGCCCAGCGGCTCCTTGTCGACCAGGAGCAGATGCGGATCGAACACCTCCGCCGTGTGCTGGATGATCGAGCTGCGCATCGCCAGCGTATGCTCGAGGTCCAGATGCAGCTTGAGCGAGGTGTAGTCGCCGTTCCGGAGCTTGATCACGCCCGGAATCCGCACGAAATCGACCCGCGCCTTGAAGTCGAAGCGGCCGATGATCGGCGAGCCGGTCAGGATCAGCACGGACAGCTGGCGGTAGCGCTGGACCAGATGATGCGCGATCGTCCGGCAGCGCCGCAGATGGCCTAGCCCGAAACTGTCGTGGCTGTAGATCAGCAGCCTTGCCGCCGAGCTCATCGCGGTTCCGTTATTCGCCAGACCGATAAGTGGTTATGCTGACCGTCGCTGGCATCCGCAAGGCAAGATTTTTGCCAGACTTACCGGCTTAGGCCCCCGCCACCGACCTGAGAACGAGCGCTCGGCCGACTCGGTTCCCAGCTTAGCGCCGGCAAGGTGGCAGAACCGTGACGGTCGTCACAGCGGCCATCGGCCGGTGCCGCTACCGTGACCTTCTCAGCCGCGAGATCTCCCCGGGTCTGGCAGCCATGGCGGGCCTCCCCCCCCCCGCCCGCCATGGCGATCCAGGCAGCTAGAACCAGCGGTCAGCGTTGAACCTGCGATCGGCTGCGATCTCGCGGTTCAGCTGGCGCTCCGCGGAGGTATCGCGCGCGATGGTCCGCTCCAGGGCTTGCTGCCGCGTCAGCTCGTTGGCCGGCACCGTCATGCCCCGGCCGTCGTCGCGCCGGATCACATGATCGACCTGGTGCAGCTCATGCTCCCTGACCCTGGTCTGGCGCTTCAGCGCACGGTTCTGATCCAGGCTCTGCTTGAGCTGGTGGTCATTGGCGATGTCCTGCCCGAAGGCCGTGCTCTTCGCCTGGTCGCGCGCGATCCGCAGATCCAGGCGCTGCTGCTCGGCCCGGTCGGCCGCCAGCCCGGTGCTGGTTTGCGGCTTGGTCGCAATCTTCCGATCGAGCCCGTTCAGCCGCGCGCGATCCCACTGCAGATCGCGATGGACGGCGGCGTCAGCCCGTTCCAGATGCGCCAGGTCGTGATTGACGGCGCGGTCCGGATTGCGGGCCAGAGCGGCCGTGCTCGACAGGCCGAGCGCGCTCGTGAGGATCACGGCGGTCAAAGTGAGCTTGTGCATGGCGGCATCTCCTTGGCCACTAGCCATTGGTCAGTTCGCTCTGCGAACGCTGATGGAAGTGGCGGCGCTTCTTGGCTCCTTCAATGAAGATGGCAAAGATTTTGCGTGAAATAAAATTGACGTCACTACTATTATTGAACGTATTCATGAATTCATGATCGTCTATTCATGAATTTTTAGGGCTCGTCTTGACCGGGAGCGGCAGGGTGGTCAAGCCGGACGGGGCGGCCCGGCCATGCTGGCACCCCGGTGACAGATGGCTGGCGCCGGCCGATATTGCGCTATGATGCCGCCAGGTTCGCCATGCCCCGTGGGACATGGCCGTAGCAGGATGCACGATGGATAAGAGCATCTTTCGGTATCTGATGCGCCACAGCTTCAAGGCGCAGATGCTGATCCTCGCCATGACCGTGGCGTCGCTGCCGTTCCTCTATGCGTCGCTCGAGCTGCCCAAGCGGATCGTCAACGACGCGCTCGCCAATGAGCAAGGCGGCGCGATGTGGGGCTTTCGGCTGGATCAGGTCGACTACCTGTTCGTGCTCTGCGGCCTGTTCCTGCTGCTGGTGCTGATCAACGGCGCGTTCAAATACATCATCAACGTCTACAAGGGCATCGTCGGCGAGCGCATGCTGCGCCGGCTGCGCTACGAGCTCTACGGCTGCGTGATGCGCTTCCCGCTGCCCCATTTCCGCCGGATCTCGACCGGCGAGGTGGTCCAGATGATCAATGCCGAGGTCGAGCCGCTCGGCGGGTTCATCGGCGAGGCGGTGGCTTTGCCGGCCTTCCAGGGCGGCACCTTGCTGACGATTCTGATCTTCATGTTCGCCCAGGACTGGGTCCTGGGCACCGCCGCGATCGCGCTCTATCCGCTCCAGGCCTACATCATTCCGAAGCTGCAGCGGCAGGTCAATCTGCTGGGCAAGGCCCGGGTCCGCCAGGTCCGCTACCTGGCCGAGCGGATCAGCGAGACGACCGCCGGCGTGCGCGATCTGCGCGCCAATGACGCCACCCAGCTCGAGCGGGCGCGCTTCAGCAAGGACCTCTACAAAGTCTTCGATCTGCGCTTCAAGATCTACCAGAAGAAATTCTTCATCAAGTTTCTGAACAACTTCTTAGCCCAGCTGGCGCCATTCTTCTTCTACTCGATCGGTGGCTATCTGGTGATCCAGGGCGACCTGACGCTGGGCGCCCTGGTCGCGGTTCTGGGCGCCCACGAGAAGCTGTACGCGCCGTGGAAGGAGCTGCTCGGCTATTACGAGATGATGTGGGATGCCCATATCAAATACGATCAGGTCATCCAGCAATTCGATCCGGTCGGCACCCGCGACGAGCAGCTGCAGACCGCCGAGCCGCCCGAGCTGGATCTGGCTGGCCCGTTGCGGGTGATCAACCTCACCGTCTCGAACGACGACGGCTCGATGACCCTCGATGGCGTCAGCTTCAGCCTGGAGCTGCCGAGCCGGGTGGCGATCCTGGGCCCGGCCGGGGCCGGCAAGGAGGATCTGACCCTGGTGCTGGCCAATCTTCTGATGCCCAATGGCGGCCGGGTGATGCTGGGCGACAAGGACCTGCTGCGTCTGCCCGAATCGGTGACCGGGCGACGGCTCACCCATGTCGGCTATCCGGCCCAGATCTTCACCGGCACGATCGAGTACAATCTCTTGTTCGGCATCAAATATCGGCCGGTGCGGCCGGCCACGATCGAGCCGCGGGCCAAGGCGCAATGGCAGCGCGAGCGGCTGGAGGCCGAGCGTTCCGGCAATTCGCCCTATGACGTCGAGGCCGACTGGGTCGACTACCAGGCCGCCGGCATCAACGGGCCGGACGAGCTGCCGGCGGTCATGGAGAGCGCCCTCGCCTTGGTCGGGATGGACCGGGACGTCTATCAGATGGGCCTGCGCGGTTCGATCGATGCGGCTGCGCGGCCGCAGCTGGCGGCCAGCGTGCTCGAGGCCCGCCGCGCCATGGGCGAGCGGCTGCAGTCCTCGAATCTGGGCCGGCTGGTCGAGGTGTTCGACGTCGATCGCTACAACACCAACGCCACCTTGGCCGAAAACCTGCTGTTCGGCGCACCGATGGGCGACGAGTTGCAGATCGAGCGGCTCGCCAGCCATCCTTATGTCCGCCAGGTCTTGGATCGCTCGGATCTGACCGAGCGGCTGGTCGATGCGGGCTACCGGGTCGCCGAGACGATGGTCGAGCTGTTCGCCGACCTGCCGCCCGAGCATGAATATTTCCGGCAGTTCAGCTTCATCAATCCGGAAGACCTGCCGGACTATCGGACGCTGGTTGGCAAGGTCGATGCGGGCACACTCGCAAAGCTTAGCCCGACCGAGCGCGAGCGCCTGCTGGCCCTGACCTTCAAGCTGATCCCGGCGCGCCATCGCCTCGATCTGCTGGACGAGGCGCTCCAGGCCAGCATCGTCGTGGCGCGCCATCGCTTCCGGGCGGAGCTGCCCCCGTCCTTGCGGCCCGCGGTTGCCTTCTTCGAGGCCGATTGCTATACGGCCGGCGCCAGCCTCCAGGACAATATTCTGTTCGGCAAGATCGCCTATGGTCAGGCCCAGGCGGCCGAGCGGATCGGCGATCTGATCGGCGAGGTCCTGTCCGAGCTCGACCTGCGCGGCCGGGTGGTCGAGGTCGGGCTGCAGGCCGAGGTCGGCGTCGGCGGCAGCCGCCTGTCGCTGGCGCAGCGGCAGAAGCTGGCCTTGGCGCGGGCAATCTTGAAGCGGCCGGAAATCCTGATCGTGTACGATGCGACGGCAGCCCTCGATCCCGGCGAGCAGCAGGCGATCATCGAGCGCTGCCTGGAGAGCTTCAAGGGACGGACGCTGATCTGGGCGCTCGGCCGCTGGGAATGGGCCGAGAAGTTCGATCAGGTCCTGGTGATGCGGCATGGCCGGCTGGCGGCGCTCGGCTCCTATGCCGAGCTGAACAAGGACGGGTCGGCGCTGGACGACATGATCGCCGCCTGAGGCGCAAGGGGCGAGGGAGCTGGGCATGGGCTTGAAACAAGACGTCGAGGTGCTGCGGGGCATCCCGCTGTTCAACAAGATCGAGCCCAGCAAGCTCAAGCTCCTGGCCTTCACCAACGAGCGGCTGCACTACCTGGCCGGCGAGGAGATCTGCCGTGAGGGCGAGCCTGGCGATGCCGCCTTCATTATCCTGGAGGGCGAGGCCGAGGTCACGGTCGCCACGCCGCACGGGCCCCTGATCGTGGCCGAGCTCGGCCGCAACGACATCATCGGCGAGACCGCGATCTTGTGCGACGTGCCGCGCACCGCCACGGTGACTGCTGTGACCGAGCTCGAGACCCTGCGCATCTCGAAGGAGAACTTCTTCCAGCTGGTCAGCCAGTTCCCGCAGATCGGCCTCCAGGTCATGGCCGAGCTGGCCGGCCGGCTGCACCATACCACCCAGGCGCTGACCGCGGCTCGGGCCAGGCTGGCCGAGCTGGAGCCGGCCGGTGCGGCGATCATCTAGGCCCGATCCGGCATTGGCTCCCGACCAGGACGGATCTGAGCGGCTGACCTTGCGCGACTGGCTGCTCGGTCCAGCCAGGCAGCTGCCCAACGGGCCGGCCCTGTTCGATGCGCTGGTCAAGCGCATGGTCGCGGCCGGCCTGCCGCTGGCGAGGGCCGGATTCCATGTCCGCACCCTGCATCCGCAGCAATTCGCGCTCGGCTGCATCTGGCGGCCGGGCCAGGCGGCGCCGGAGATCCTGAGCCGCGGCCATGGCGTGATCGACAGCGAGAGCTTCCAGCTGAGCCCGCTCCGCCAGCTCTATATCGATCGCGCAAGCGAGGTCCGCCAGCGGCTCGAGCTGCCCGACGAGGCGCTGCCGTTTCCGCTCTATCGCGAGCTGAAGGCGGAAGGTCTTACCGACTACTTCGCATTGCCCATGACCTTCTTCGACGGCAAGATCCATAGCACCAGCTGGGCGACCGACCGGCCAGGCGGCTTCACCGACGCCCAGATCGCCCAGATCGCCGAGCTGATGCCGGTCTTCAGCCTGATCCTCGAGATCCATCTGCGCCGCCGGATCACGCTCAACCTGCTCAACACCTATGTCGGCCAGCATGCCGGCGAGCGCATCCTGGAGGGCCAGATCACCCGCGGCAGCGGCGCCACGGTCGACGCCGCTATCTGGTTTTGCGACCTGCGCGGCTTCACCGCCCTGTCCGAGCGCGCCGATCGCGACACGCTCCTGGCCTGCCTGAACGACTATTTCGACTGCATGGGGCCGGCGGTCGAGCAGGCTGGCGGCGAGATCCTGAAGTTCATCGGCGACGCGATGCTGGCGATCTTCCCGCTCGACGCGCCGGATGCTTGCGAGCGGGCGCTGGCCGCCGCCCTGGCCGCGCAGGCCGCGATGCTGCGGCTCAACCAGGAGCGCCGGCAGCGCGGCGATGCGGCGCTGGAATGCGGCATCGCGCTCCATGCCGGCGAGGTCATGTACGGCAATATCGGCACCGCCAACCGGCTCGACTTCACCGTGATCGGGCCGGCCGTCAACCTGGCCTCGCGCATCGAGGGCTTGTGCGCCGAGCTGCATGCCGGGATCCTGATCTCAGACGGGTTCGCCCGGCGCTGCGCGGGCGGCCCGCCGTTGCGCTCGCTGGGCCGCCACCAGCTGGCCGGCATCGCCCGGCCCGTCGAGCTGTTCGCGCCCAGCCTGCCGGCTGCCGCTTGACGCCGCTCAAGGCGATGGCTGGCTGGCTCGGCTACGACCTGGTGCCGCGCCGCAAGAGCCGGCTGCCGCAGGCGCAGCTGGCCGCGATCCTGGCGCGTCACCGAATCAGCTGCGTGCTCGACGTCGGCGCCAATGTCGGCCAATACGCCAAGCGCCTGCGCGCCCACGGCTATCAGGGCAAGATCGTGTCGTTCGAGCCCCTGCGCGCGGCGCACCAGGCGCTGAGCGAAGCAGCCGCGGCCGATCCGGCCTGGCAGATCGCCCCGCGCATGGCGCTGGGCGCCGCCGCCGGCAGCGCGGAGATCGAGGTCTCGGCCGAGAGCGACATGAGCTCGCTCCGTCCGCAGACCGCCCTGTTGCGCGAGCTCTCGCCCAGCTCGGCTGTGCGGGCGCGCGAGCCGGTGCCGCTGGCCCGGCTGGACGAGGCGGCCTTGCCCTACCTTGCGCCCGACGATCGGCCGTTCCTCAAGATCGACACCCAAGGCTTCGAAGTTGAGGTGTTGGCCGGCGCCGAAGAGCTGCTGCCGCGTCTGGCCGGCATCCAGCTGGAGCTGTCGCTCCTGCCGCTTTATGAGGACGCCTTGGGCTTTCGGCCGATGCTCGACCAGCTGGCCGCCTGGGGCTTCGAGCTGCATCTGGTCCTGCCCGGCTATTTCGAGCGCAAGCTCGCCCGCCAGGTCGAGATCGACGGGGTGTTCATGCGCGCCGCAGCCGGCTAGACAGCCAGATCAGCCGCCCGCAGGAGACCTCGATGTCGATGCTAGCCTATGTCAACGGCCAGTTCGTGCCCGAGGCGGATGCCCGGATCTCGATCTTCGACCGCGGCTTCCTGTTCGGCGACGGCGTCTACGAGGTCACGCCGATCATTGACGGCCGGCTGGTCGACCGGGCGGCGCATCTGGAGCGCCTGGGCCGCTCGCTGCGCGAGCTGCGGATCGAGCCGCCGGTGCCGCTGACCGAGATCGACCGGCTCCAGGCCGAGATCATGACCAGGAATGGCATCCAGGAAGGCCGGGTCTACCTGCAGGTCACCCGCGGGCCGGCCGAGCGCGATTTCGGCTTCCCCAAATCGCCCCAGCCCTCGCTGGTGCTGTTCGGCCGCCACGTCGCCGTGGTCGACAACCCGACCGCCCAGCGCGGCCTCAAGGTGATGACCCTGCCCGATCTGCGCTGGCGCCGGCGCGACATCAAGTCGGTCATGCTCCTGGCTTCGGTCCTGGCCAAGCAGACCGCGGTCGAGGCGGGCTTCGACGATGCCTGGCTGGTCGAGGACGGCCTGGTCACCGAGGGCAGCTCGAACAATGCCTATATCGTCCAGGCCGGCCGGATCCTGACCCGGCATTTGTCGAACGACATCCTGGCCGGCTGCACCCGCCGCGCGCTCCTGAACCTGGTCGCGGAGACCGGCATCGAGCTGGTCGAACAGGCTTTCGCGCCAGAGGCGGCGCGGGCGGCCGAGGAGGCCTTCATCACGTCCGCCACCAACCTGGTCATGCCGGTGGTCCAGATCGACGACGCGGTGATCGGCGACGGCAAGCCTGGCCCGGTGGCCCGCCGGCTGCGGGCGATCTACATCGAGCATGCCCGCGCCGGCTGAGCTTGCGGCGCCGGTCTCAGCCGGCCTGCCAGGCGAAGCTCGGCGCCAGCCAGCGCGGCATCGCGCCAAAGCGCGCCGCCAGCTCGCCCAGGGCACCATCATGGCCGGCCGCGAACGCATCCCGATGCACGCCCGTGGTGATCAGGAGCGCATCCAGGCCCATGCCGTTGGCCCCGGCCACGTCATGCTCCAGGGAATCGCCGATCGCCAGGACCTCGTGCGCCGCCAGGCCCGGCAATTCGGCCAGACAGCGCTCATAGACCGGCCGGTGCGGCTTGCCGATATAGAAGACCTCGCCGCCCAGGCTCTCGTAGTGGCGCGCCACCCCGCCCGGCGCCATGCCGCGCTGATCGCCCGGATAGATCGCGATCACGTCCGGATTGGCGCAGATCATCGGCAGGCCGCGCGCCGCCCCGGTGGTCAGATCAGGCAGAAACGGCTCGAGCGTGGCGAAGTCGGCGACCCCGGCGAGATAGAGGAAATCCGCCGAGCTCGCATCCGGCACTAGCTCCAGATCCAGCCCCTCGACATGGCGCTCGTCCTGATCGCGCGACCACAGCACGCAGCGCCGGCCGAGCTTCCGGATCAACGGATCCTGCCGGTCCTTCAACATCTGCCAGCAGGCCTCGCCCGAGGTCACGACCGCGTCATAGAGATCGGCGGTGAAGCCCATCGCCTGCAGCCGCGCCTGGTTGAAGGCCGCCCGCTTGCCGGAATTGCTGAGCAGGACCACCCGCTTGCCGGCCGCGCGCAGCGCCTGCAGGCAGGCGACGGCCGACGGATAGGGTGCCCCGCCATCATGGAGCACGCCCCATTGGTCGATGATGAAGCCTTTATAACGCGGCGCAATTATAGCCAGACTGGCGCAAGCCTCCGCCTCGGCGATGCTGTCCTGCATCTTTCTCCCCGTTTCCATGCGATCCGATCGGCCGGACCGGTTGATCCCCGGCGTAAGATTGCGTCGCGGCGGCGCCTTGACCAGCGGCCGCCGGCATGTCCGACCGCCCGCCGCAGCAGCGCCGGTACACCGGCGGGCAGGGCCGGTCAAGCAACAGACGTTGACCGATCCGGCCTTAACCGCTCAAGCTGTCGCCTAAGGACAGGGATCAGGCTGGCAGGGAGACGCCATGACCACGACGCCAGAGCGTGGCTTGTGCATCGGCTTGGACATCGGCACCAGCGGGGTCAAGGGCCTCCTGCTGGCCGAGCGCGGGCGGATCGTCGCCAGCGCCACCGAGGACTATCCGCTGCTCACGCCGCGGCCGGGGTGGACCGAGCAGGACCCGGAAGCCTGGTGGCAGGCCGCCTGCCGGGTCTTGCGCCAGCTGGTTCAGACCGCGCCCGGCCGGATCGAGGCGCTGGGCCTGACCGGCCAGATGCATGGCTCGGTCTTCCTCGACCACGACGGCCAGGTGATCCGGCCGGCGATCTTGTGGAACGACCAGCGCACGGTCGATGCCTGCGCCCTGATCGAGCACCGGGTCGGACCGGCGCGGCTGCGGGCGATCGCCGGCAATCCGGCGCTGACCGGCTTTCAAGCGCCCAAGGTGCTCTGGCTGCGCGACCAAGAGCCGGCCGCCTATGCCCGGGTCCGCCATCTGCTCCTACCCAAGGACTTCATCCGCTACCGCCTCACCGGCGACTTCGCGACCGACGCCTCCGATGCCGCCGGCACGCTGCTGCTTGACCTCGGCCGGCGCGACTGGTCGTCGGAAATCCTGGCCGCCCTGGAGATCCCGCGGGCCTGGCTGCCGCGGGTCCATGAAGGGCCGGAGGTGACCGGCCGGATTTCCGAGGCCGGCGGCCGCGCTTCCGGCCTGCCGCCCGGCCTGCCGGTGGTTGCCGGCGGCGGCGACAACGCCGCGGCCGCGGTCGGTGCCGGCGTGGTCGAGAGCGGCACGGGCTTCGTGTCGCTCGGCACCTCGGGCGTGGTGTTCGTGCCCTCGCGCGACCTGCAGATCGACCCGAACGGCGCCTTGCACGCCTTTTGCCACGCCGTGCCGGGCCAGTACCATCTGATGGGCGTGATGCTCTCCGCCGGCGGCAGCCTGCGCTGGTACCGGGATGTCCTGGCCAAGGCCGAAGCGGCCGCGGCGCGCGCCGCAGGGGCGGATCCCTATGACGCCATGCTGGCCCGCGCCGCCGAGGTGCCGCCGGGCGCCGAGGGCCTGTTCTTCCTGCCCTATCTGGCCGGCGAGCGGACGCCGCATATGGATCCCGCGGCGCGCGGCGCCTGGATCGGCCTCAGCCTTGCCCATGACGAGCGCCATCTGCTGCGCGCCTTGCTGGAGGGGGTTGCGTTCGGGCTGGCGGACGGCCTGAACCTGATGCGCCGGCTGGGCGTGTCGCCTGACTGCCTCTATGCCTTGGGCGGCGGTGCCCGCAGCCCGCTCTGGCGCGGCATCCTGGCCGCCACGCTCGATGTGCCGCTGCAGCGGCTGGAGGTCGAGGAGGGGCCGGCGATGGGGGCCGCCCTGCTGGCGGCGGTCGGCGCCGGCGTGCATGCGGATGTCGCGGCCGCGGCGGCCGCCGCCGTGCGCCCGGTCGGCGCGCCCGAGGCGCCCGAGCCGGCGCTGGCCGATCACTATCGCCAGTTGCATGGCCGCTTCCGGCGGCTCTATCCAGCGCTCCGGACCGCGACCGCCCCGGCCGACGACCGTGATCGACCTTGAACTAGCAATTGAGCACCAGCGGCGGCATTGTGCGGCCGGGTGCTGCCGCTCCGGCAGCGGCAGGTAGCGGTCGGCGATGCGCGGTCTAAAAGGAAAAGCGGCGGTGACGGAGGTGCGCGAGGGCGACACCGATCTGGCGGTGCGGGCGGCCTGGCTGTCCTATGTCGGCGGCTTCACCCAGGAGGAGATCGCCCGCCGGCTCGGCGTGTCGCGCATCAAGGTCCACCGGCTGAGCTCGCTCGCCCATCGGCTCGGCCTGGTCAAGGTCTCGATCGAGCACGAGATGTCCTCGACCGTGGCGCTCGAGAACGAGATCGTGAACCGCTTCGGCCTGGTCAGCTGCACCCTCGTGCCGACCATGGACGAGCCGGATGCGGCCGCGGCCGACAATGGCCAGGGCGGCCAAGCCACGATCGAGGCGCTCGGCACCGCCGGTGCGCGGAGTCTCGGCCGCTATCTGGAGCGCAACGGCAAGGCGATCATTGGGGTCGGCTGGGGCCGCACGCTCTCGGCGCTGGCCGACCGGCTGCCGCGCCGCGCCCATCCGGACAAGCTGTTCGTCTCGGTCCTGGGCTCGCTCACCCGCCATGCCGCGGCCAATCCGTTCGACGTGATCCACCGCCTGACCACGCGCACCGAGGCCGAGGGCTTCATCATGCCGGTGCCGTTCATCGCGGATACCGTCGAGGCGCGCAGCGTGCTGATCGCCCAGACCAGCGTGCGCACCATCCTGGACCTGGCGAGCCGGGCCGATCTCTATCTGGTCGGTATCGGCGATTGCGGCCCGCGCTCGCTGCTGCCGCGCACCGGCCAGATCACCGCGCGCGAGCTGGCCGCCTTGCGCGCCGCCGGCGCGGTCGGCGACCTGATCGGCCGGTTCTTCGACCGCCAGGGCCGCCTGGTCGCGAACGAGATCAATCAGCGCACCCTCGGCCTCGAGCTCGAGGATCTGCGCGGACGACAGGTGGTCGCGGTGGCCGGCGGCCGCGAGAAGCTGGCGGCGATCGAAGGCGCGCTTGCGACCGGCATCGTGTCCAGCCTGATCACCGACGAGGCGACCGCCCGCAAGCTCCTGCCGCTCGCCCCGCTCGCCTGACCGCGGCGCCCACCGCCGGCGTTGGCTTATTCCTGAGCAGGCGAACCGCACGCAGCTGGATTGACCAATCTTCAGCTCATCCGCCGATCCTGCCCCTGGTCCATGCGACCCCGGGGGTCCGCCCGCCGATTAGTCGACTGGAGACTTCGATCAGCGCGGATTTTGGCGACCGACGCTGCAGGCTGCAGGCAGCCGAGACATACAGAGGAAGAGTAGCGGGTGCGCTACTCACGCCGATACGATGCCCCTGCTTGCTGCCTCGCGCACCGTTGCCTATGGGACCGCCATCCATAGCAGCCAGATCAGCCATTTTGATGTTGTAGACGAGGTTGGTTGTCACCCGCGCCAAGCCTATGGCGCGGGTGAACCGGCCCATGCGGTCCTTACTCCTCAGCAACGACATGCTCGACCTTTGCGCGCGCCGCTGACTTTCGGCCGTTGGCGCGCCGGTTCCCGAGAACCTCGGTTATACTCTCACCATGCCCGCGACGGAGCGCGGCTCGCGAAGATGGTCCCGCTAGTCAGGCTGAACTGGCGCAGGCAAGCCATGCGCTGAAGATCTGAGGCACCTTGAATTCGTAGCAGGCAACCCAGCCGCACTTCGGGCCAAACGGGCTCGCCATTGGCATCAGCCAGCGGATCGCACGGAGGGTCGTGCGTGCGGAGGGCGCCGCTTCTGACCGGACGGAAGTTCGGAAACGGGTCAGTGCGCCAGCCGGCGCTCAGGCCGGGCCGAGCATTTGCTCGGGGCGGACCAGCTGGTCGAATTCGGCGGCGGTCAGGAGGCCCAGCGCCAAGGCGGCCTCCTTCAGGGTGGTGCCCTCCTGGTGGGCCTTCTTGGCGACCTTGGCGGCGTTGTCGTAGCCGATCTTGGGATTGAGCGCGGTCACCAGCATCAAGGAGCGGTGCAGCAGATCGTCGATCCGGACGCGATCGGCCTCGATGCCGACCACGCAATTGTCGGTGAAGCTGCGCGCCCCGTCGGCCAGGAGCCGGATCGACTGCAGGACATTGTGGATGATCAGAGGCTTGAACACGTTCAGCTCGAAATGGCCGGTGGCGCCGCCGATCGTGACCGCGACGTGGTTGCCCATGACCTGGGCGCACAGCATGGTCATGGCCTCGCACTGGGTCGGGTTGACCTTGCCCGGCATGATCGAGGAGCCGGGCTCGTTCTCGGGCAGGCGCAATTCGCCCAGGCCGCAGCGCGGGCCGGAGCCGAGCAGGCGGATGTCGTTGGCGATCTTGGTCAGGCTGGCGGCTAGGACGTTCAGCATGCCCGAGAGCTCGACCAGCGCGTCATGGGCGGCCAGCGCCTCGAACTTGTTGGGCGCGGTCACGAAGGGCAGGCCGGTGATCCGGGCGGCGGCGGCCGCGAACTTCTCGGCGAAGCCCCGTTTGGCGTTCAGGCCGGTGCCGACCGCGGTGCCGCCCTGGGCCAGCTCGTACAGCCGGGGCAGGGTCTGCTCGATCCGGGCGATGCCGTAGGTGATCTGCTGGACGTAGCCCGAGAACTCCTGGCCGAGGGTGAGCGGGGTCGCGTCCTGGAGATGGGTCCGGCCGATCTTGATGATGTCGGCGAACGCCTTGGCCTTGTCATCGAGGGCCGCGCGCAGATGCTCGAGCGCCGGCAGCAGCGCGGTCTTGACCTGCTCGGCCGCGGCGATATGCATCGCGGTCGGGAAGGTGTCGTTGGAGGATTGGCCGCGATTGACGTGATCGTTGGGATGGACCGGCTCCTTGCTGCCGAGCGGCACGCCCATGAGCTCGTTGGCGCGGTTCGCGATCACCTCGTTGGCGTTCATGTTGCTCTGCGTGCCCGAGCCGGTCTGCCAGACCACCAGGGGGAAGTGCCCGGCGAGCCGGCCCTCGATGACCTCGCCGGCGGCCTGGTCGATCGCTTCGGCGAGGCGCGGGTCGAGCGCGCCAAGCTCGCGATTGACCCGGGCGGCCGCCTGCTTGACCACGCCCAGCGCGCGCACCAGGGCGGCCGGCATGGTCTCGCCGCTGATCTTGAAGTTCTGCAGGCTGCGCTGGGTCTGGGCGCCCCAGTAGCGATCGGCCGGCACCTTGATCGGGCCGAAGCTGTCGGTCTCGGTGCGGGTCTTCGGCTCGGACATGGTGGCTCACCCGGCGGCTGATGGCACGAACCGGCGCAGCAAAGGCCGGCAGGCCAGCCCTGTCAATGCGCCAGATCGCCGGGGCGGCGGCTATTTCTTGCGGAACTGATCCAGGGTCACGACCTCGGCGCTGTCGCCGGTCGCGGGCGCTGCCACGGGCGCCGGGGGGCTGGCTTCGAGCAGCGGGGCCGGGGCGTTGGCGGCCGCTTCCTGCTGGGTGAACTGCAGGCCGAACTCGACCGAGGGGTCGGCGAACACGGTCAAGGCCGCGTAGGGGATCTCCAGCCGATAGGGCGTCTTGGCGAAGCTCAAGGTCACGCCAAAGCCGTCCTCCTCGACCGTCAGGCCCCAGAACTCGTGCTGCAGCACGATCGTCATCTCGTTGGGATAGCGCGCCGCCAGCGCATCGGGCAGGACCACGCCCGGATCGTCGGTCCGGAAGGTCATATAGAGGTGATGATCGCCCGGCAGGCCGTCCTCGGCGACTAGCGCCAGCGTGTCGCGCACGACGCCGCGCAGGGCCTTTTCGACCAGCTTGGGGTAATCGATCAGCTCCTTGGTCATGCTTCGGGCGCACTCTGCTGGGTCGGATCGGAGGATCAGGCGGCGTCTTGGCTGGACCGCCTGCGGGTGGAGTTGGGGGGCTTCTGTTGCCCGGTGCCCCCCGGACCGCGCTTACCTATGACTAGGCAGCGAGGGCCATACGGTTATCGTTGGCACCTATAAGGTTGGTCCGATAACGGCGGTACCATGCCGGGCAAAAACCACCCCTTTACCACGCGCGTCGAGCCTATGTCGCCCCCATGGGTCCGCCGGGTCAGGGCGGGATTGGTGGAGGCGCCGGGTACTGCCCCCGGGTCCGCTACGCTTATTCCGAGTGGCGTTTATCGCCATAGTCGGCAAGCCGACAGGCTAGATATAGGCGCTTCGCAGGGGGAATTGAAGCGGGAAAGGATGG
>CADEGR010000076.1 GCA_902826935.1 uncultured Alphaproteobacteria bacterium
CGGAGGCCTCGCCGCCTCTGCGCTGGGCCTGCCGGCCTTCGTGCTTCTGCGCAGCGTCGTGCCCGCGTTCCATGCCCGCGGCGACACCACCACGCCGATGCTGGTGCTGTTCGGCGCGGTTGCCGTGAATGTGGTCCTGAAGCTGCTGCTCACCGGGCCGTTCCTGCATGTGGGGCTGGCGGCAGCGACCTCGGTCGGGGCCTGGACCAATTTCCTGGTCCTGGCTGCGATCCTGTTGCGCCGGCAGCAGCTGCGGCTGGATCGGGGCCTGGTGACCGGCGTGCTGGTGATGGCCACGGGCCTGGCGTTGATGGCCCTGGCGCTGCTGGCGGGCGAACCCCTCTTGGCAGGCTGGCAGGCGGCCTCCCTGCCGGCGGCCGCCCTCAAGCTCGGCCTGCTCGGCAGCATCGGCCTGGCGGCCTATGCCCTGCCCTTTGCCTTGCCGCCGGTGCGGCGCCGGCTGCGCGCCTGATGCACCTCAATAGGGCGTGCCCCGGCTCTGGCGCTGCCGGCTGGTCGCCTCGGCCCACCAGTCCAGCTCGTTCAAGAACCGCTCGGCGCGCTTGAGCCAGCCCTGGTCGGTGGTGGTGCCGGCTTCGTCGAACAGCTGCTGGACCCGGGGCGTCGGCAGCAGCGACGACATGCTCGGCATGCCAAGCTCGGCCAGGGTCATGCGCAGCTGCATCGCCGCGCGCACCCCGCCGAAGCTGCCGGCGGAGTAGCAGGCGATCGCGGAGGGCCGGAAGAAGTACTCCTCGAGGAAATGATCGAGCAGGTTCTTCAGCGCCGGCGGGATGCCGTGATTGTACTCGCCGGACACGATGACGAAGCCGTCGGCACGCCGGTAGAGCTCGGCCAGGCGCTCCAGATTGGCCGGCGCTTCGCCCGGCCCATATTCCTTGTACATGCGATCGAGCAGCGGCAGCTGCAGCGCCAGCGGATCGACCAGGACCGGCTCGTGGCCGCGCGCCGCCAGCAGCTGGACGATGGCGCGGGCGAGGCGGATGCCCTGACGATCGCTGCGTACCGAGCCATAGAGCACCGGATAGCAAAAGCCTTGCGGCCGCTCGCCTGGCTGCTCGGTCATGGGCACTCCCCTGGGTGATGGGCGGCCCAGCCTGGGCAGGCGGGCCGGACGCGCTATCTATTGGCCGGTATCGCAGGCTGCAACAGGAAGGTCCAGCCATGGCCAATCCCGGACCGGGCTACCGCGCCCATCCCGAGCACAAGATCACGATCACGCCGCATGCCGGCCGGGTCACGGTGACCGCCAACGGCATCACGATCGCCAACAGCACGGACGCGGTGGTCCTGCAGGAGGCGAGCTATCCGCCGGTGTTCTATGTGCCCAAGCGGGACGTGCGCATGGACCTGCTGGCGCCGACCGAGAAGCACAGCCGCTGCCCGTTCAAGGGCCAGGCGAGCTACTGGACGATCCAGGCGGGCGAGCGCGCGATCGAGAATTCGGTCTGGGGCTATCCGGAGCCCTATGACGAGGTCCTGGCGATCCAGGACAAGGTGGCGTTCTACCCGGATAAGGTGACGATCGAGGGCTAGCCCCGGAGGGCGGGGCCGCCCCCGCCCTGCCCTTGCCTTGGCGCTGCCGGTGGAAGCGGCTAACAAGGGGCTGAGCGCCGTGCCGGCGCCCGACCGCCAGCGCCACGGGTGCCATGCCGTTCCTGGTCTATGCCGCGATCTTCCTGACCGCTGCGGCGGTCGCAGCACCGCTCGCGAAGCGGATCGGGCTTGGCGCCGTGCTCGGCTACCTCGCGGCCGGGGTCGCGATCGGGCCCTCGGGCCTCGGCCTGATCTACGGCTTCCACGAGATCGAGACGGTGATGCACACGGCCGAGTTCGGGGTCGTGCTGCTGCTGTTCGTGATCGGCCTGGAGCTGCGGCCGCGCCGGCTATGGGCGCTGCGCTCGGGCGTGTTCGGCCTGGGCCTGGCGCAGGTCCTGGTGACCGGCGCCCTGATCGCCGCGGCGGCGCATTGGCTGGGCCTGGCGTTCGGCACGGCGATCCTGGTCGGGCTGACGCTCGCCATGTCCTCGACCGCCTTCGCGCTGCAGACCCTGGCCGAGCGCGGCCAGATGCAGGCCCCGCATGGCCGCTCCGCCTTCGCGATCCTGCTGGCGCAGGACATCGCGGTGATCCCGATCCTGGCGCTGCTGCCGGTCCTGGCCGGCCAGGGCGGCGTCAGCTTCGATCCGCTGGCGGCGGCGCGGGCGATCCTGGTGGTGGCCGCGGTCGTGGTGATCGGCCGCTATGTGCTGCGCTATGTCTACCGCCTGGTCGCCTCGGTCGGCGTGCGCGAGGCGCTGACCGCGAGCGCCCTCCTGACCATCGTCGGCGTGGCGCTGCTGATGCAGGCGGCCGGGCTGTCGGCCGGTCTGGGCGCGTTCCTGGCCGGCGTGCTGCTGGCCGATTCGGAGTTTCGGCACGAGCTCGAGGCGGACATCGCGCCCTTCGAGAGCCTGCTGCTCGGGATCTTCTTCATCGCGATCGGCATGTCCTTGGATGTCAGCCTGATCGCGCGCGAGCCGCTCCAGGTCCTAGGCCTGACCCTGGGCCTCCTGGCGCTCAAGGCGCTGGTCCTGGGCGGGCTGGGCCTCGCGCGCGGCCTCGCCCCGCACCAGGCCTTGCTGCTGGCGGCCGCGATCCCGCAGGGCGGCGAGTTCGCCTTCGTGATCCTCAACCAGGCGAGCGGCCAGAGCCTGCTCGAGCCGGCGCTGGCCAACCTCTTGAGCGTGGTGGTGACGCTCTCGATGGTGGCGACCCCGTTCCTCTTGACCCTGGCCAGCCGCGCCATGCCGCCGCCACAGCCAGTCGAGCGGCCCTACGACACGCCGCCTGACGACGAGCCGCCGGTGATCATCGCGGGCTTCGGCCGGTTCGGCCAGATCATCGCCCGCGTGCTGCGCGCCAAGGGCATCCGCTTCACCGCCCTCGACAAGAGCATCGAGCAGGTCGATTTCGTCAGCAGCTTCGGCAACAAGATCTACTATGGCGATGCCTCGCGGCTCGACCTGCTGCACGCGGCGGGCGCCGGCCACGCCAAGGCGTTCGTCCTGGCGATCGACAATGTCGAGGACTCGCTGCAGACGGCGGCCCTGCTGCGCCGGCACTTCCCGGATCTCAAGATCTATGCCCGCGCCCGCGACCGCCAGCACGCCCATCGCCTGATCGATCTGGGCGTGCCGGTGGTCCGGCGCGAGCTGTTCCTGGCCAGCCTGGACATGACCCGCGAGGTCCTGGAAGGCCTGGGCGTGCCGCCGGCGCAAGCCCGCCAGGCGATCGAGACCTTTCGGAACCATGATCGCAAGCGCCTGTATGACGAGTATGAGGTGGCGAGCGACGAGGAGAAGATTCGCGAGCGCGCGCTGCGCGCGGCCGAGGAGCTGGAGCAGCTGTTCCGCGCCGACATGGTCGACATGCCGACCGAAACGCCCGAGCCCGCCAAGCAGCGCCGGGCAGCCAGCTGACGCTCAGCCGGTCGCCTGGACCGCGGCCGGCTGCTCGGTCTCGCGCAGCCGATGGCGCTCGCGCTGCTGGGCGAGCGCGAAGGGCAGCCCGCTGACCACGACGTCCAGATAGCGCAGCGACTGGTAGTCGCCATTGAGCGGCACCCGCGGCAAGGCCGCCAAGGCATGGCGATGCTCGGCGAACAGGACGCCCTTGCGGGTGGTCGTGGCGGTCGCGAAGTTCAAGCTCTGCAGCAGCCGGAAATCGCGCTCGCCGGCCGCGTCCGGATCGCCGAACGGATAGGCGAAATGGCGCGGCCGATAGCCGGTCATCTCGGCGATCCGCGCCCGGCAGCGCTCGACGTCGTCGAGCAGCGCTGCCGGCTCCTGCCGGCTGACCGCATGGTGCAGGAGCGTATGCGCCTCGATCGCGCCGAGCCCGCCGGTCACCACCTGGCGGGCCATCGCCCAGGTCATCGCCTCCCGCGCGCACAACGCGGCCGGATCCTGGCCGTAGTCGGCGGCGAGCTGGTTGACGGTGGCCAGGCAAGTCTCGGCCGGCAAGCGACGCAGCCGGCGGTAGGTCTCGCCATAGACCGCATACTTGGCGCGCACCGTCGCGGTGCGATGGACCTCCGTGCGGCCCTCGATCCTGAGCCGCAGCTCGGCATGATCCCGGATCAGCTGCTCGAGCAGGAGCCACCAGAGATTGGCCCGATGGTCCGGCAGGCCGGTGGTCAGGTAGATCGTGAACGGCGCCTGGTGGCGCTCGAAGATCGGCACCGCATGCTCGATGCAGTCGGCATAGCCGTCATCGAGGGTGAAGCACACGAACGGCCGGGTCCCGCCGCCCGCCAGGAGGCGCCGATGCATCTCGTCGAGGCTGACGATCTCGCGGCCCAGCCGGAGCACGTGCTGGATCGTCTGCTCGAGGAACTGAGGGGTGATCTCGAGGATCCGATTCGGCGCGAAGGCGGCCGCTGGCGGCTTGGGCCGGACCCGGTGCAGCATGAAGATCGCGCCCATGCCACAGGTGGCGCCGCCCACCAGCCGATGCAGGCGGGACAGGTGCAAGGCATCGATTGCCAGTCGTCGCAGCCCTGGGCTCATGTCACTTTGCACGTTGGTTCAGGTCCGCCGCTCCGGCCATGGGCGGCGGTTGCTTGGTCGGAAGCTGCGCAATCATTGCCCGTTTGGCAAGCGCCGGTGCCATGTGCATGGTCAATTCACCGCGAGCGCCAGCCAAACCGGCCGCGTGCGCCGGCCAGGCTCCAGATCCGCTCGGCGATGCCCGGCCGGAGCAGCACGCTCAAGGCGAGCGCGGTCACGAGGGCCAAGGCGGCGCTGCTGGTCAGCAGGAGGACCGGCTGGTTGGCTGGCATGGTCTGGCTCAGCATGTGGATCACCAGGACGATCGCGGCCAGGAGGCCCAGGTCCAGGCCCCAGTCGAGCAGCTCGCGCCACCGGCTGCGCGCGGTCATCGGGATGGATTGCCAGCCGATCATGGCATAGCCGATCAGCGGCCGGAGCGCGCGCAGCACCGCGATCACGGCGAGCGACAGCGGCATCAGCCCGAACAGCGCCGCCGTGACCACCGCGGTCTCGACGACATGGGCCCAAAGCGGTCCGTCCGAGTGGCCAAGAGCATTCAAGGCGACGTGGTCCATCAGCCGGCGCAGCTGGAAGATGGCACCAATCGCCAGGATCTGGGTCGCCGCCGCGGCCGGCAGCCAGGAGGGGCCGAGCAGGAGCTCGATCACCTGTGGCGCCAGCACCGCCAGCACGGCCAGGCTGGGCAGCACCAGGGCGACTAGCCAGCCATTGGCCTGGCGGACCAAGGCGCCCAGCTCGACCGGGCGATCCTGGACCTTGGCGAAATAGGATAGCGACACGTGGTAGAGCGAGTCGTTGATGGTCCTGACCAGATTGTCGATCAGGCGGGTCGCCAGACCCCAATAGCCAGCGAGGGTGAGATCGCCGACCCGCGCGACATAGCTGAGGATCAGCCGCTCGCCGAGCTGGATCACGAACTGCGTTCCGATGATCGAGCTGGTGAAGCGGACCAGCGGGCGGAGCACCGCGAAATCGGCGCTCCAGCGCGGCTGGAACGGCGAGCGGAGCAGCAAGATGGCGAGAATGACCAGGCTGGTGAGCACCTGCTGCGCCACCATGCTCCAGACCCCGTAGCCATACCAGGCGAGCAGCACGCCGAGCGCCGCGCCGCTGGCCCGGCCGATCAGGTACTGCACCGCGACCAGGCGAAAATCCATGGCGCGGCGCCGCTCGGCGATCAGATTGGCGGCGATCGCATCGGGGATCAGGGTGGCCGCCAGGACCACGAACACCATGGCAAAGCGCGGCTCGCGGAAGAATTCGGCGAGCGGCCAGGCGAGCAGCAGGCAACCGGCAAAGGCGAGCAGCCCGAGCAGCAGCGCGGCGGTCCAGGCGGCGTTGACCTGGCGCTGGCCGACGTCGTGGCCGCGCACCAGGGCATCATGGAACAGGCTGCCGAGCACGACGGTCAGGATCTGGACCAGGCCCAGCGCCAGGGCGCCCAGGCCGAACTCGGCAGCGCCGATCAGCCGGGCGATGCCGAGCAGCGCGACCAGCGAGACCAGCACCGACGAGGTCGCCTCCAGCGCCGACCAGGCGACGCTCAGCAGGATCCGCCAGCGCGGCGGCTCAGCCATCCACGGATTCCTGGTGGCGCGAATCGACCAGGCCGGCCGGTGCCGGCGCGCCCGGCGGCAGCGCCTGCAGGGAGGTGATGGCGGCGGCATAGACCTCGCCCGCGGCGCGGCAGACCAGGGCGGGCGACATGGCGCCGGCGGCCACCTGACGGCTGGCGGCCGCCAGCCGCTCGGCCAGGCCAGGCTCGACCAGGCAGCGGCGGATCGCGGCCGCGAGCGCGGCCGGGTCGGCCGGCGGCACCACCAGCCCCATGCCGGTCGCCCGCACGATCTCGCCGAGCTCGCCGACATCGCTGGTCACGACCGGCCGGCCGAACGCCGCCGCCATCGCGATGATGCCGCTTTGCGACGCCTCGACATAGGGCAACGCGACCAGATCGGCATCGAGGAACAGCTGGGCGACCTCCGCATCGGGCACGAAGCCGGCATGCAGCTCGACGTCGCCGGCGGCCGCCAGCCGCGGCCGCAGCTCGTCTAGCGCCGGACCGGCGCCGGCGACCACGAGGCGCACCCGCAGGCCATCAGGCCGCAGCCGCTCGAGCGCGTCCAGGAGAAACGGCAGGCCCTTGTAGGTCATGATGCGGCCGAAGAAGAGCACCCGCTTCTGGCCATCATCGGCGGCGCGGCTGAGGCCGGCCCGGCGCGCCACCTCGGGGTAACGGTTCAAGGCGACATGGGGCACGATCCCGATCCGGGCACGCGGCACCCCGTGACCTGCCATCAGCTCGCGCTTGATGCTCTTGCCATGCACGACCACCCGCGCCGAACGCCGCTGCAGATGGCGCTCGAACGGGCGGAGCAGCGCCAGGCTGTCGGTGTCGCCGGGATGCAGCGCGGCATCGTGGATCGTGGTCACCAGCGCCCGGCGCCCGATCAGATGGGGCAGCGCCGCCAGCCAGCTGACATCGCCGCCCAGGAAATGCACGACGTCCGGATCGCGCGCCCGGATCGCCCGGACCAGGCCGGCCACGAGGCGCAGATTGGCGAAGCTGCGGTGGCGCGGCCAGGCGAAGCCCAGCGCCTCGATCCGCGGGTCGAGATAGGCGCGGCAGCGCTCAAGATCGCGCTCATTGCCGAGCAGGCTGACCTCGCCCAAGGGCGCGATCGCGTTCGCAAAATCCAGGCAATAGTCGATCGGAAACGTCTGCAGGCAGACCACGCGCATCAGCAGGATACTCAGGCAGGAGGCGTCAGATAGCGATCATATTTGTCGAGGTAGGACAGAACGTAGGCATCGCCGTATTTGTGCTGCTCGCGCAGCTCGATCTGCGACAGGACCACGCCGGTCACGGACGCGCCCGTGCGCTTCAGCTCGCGCAGCGCGGTCTGGATCAGCGAGCGCGCGGTGCGCCGCCAGCGGACCACGAACACCACCTCGGTCGCCATGCCGACCAGCGCCTTGGTCTCCGCCGCCACCATGACCGGTGGGCAATCGACCAGGATCAGATCGTAGCGGCCGCGCAGCTTGTCGAGCAGCTGGCGCATGCGCGGCGAGCGCAGCAGGGCAAACGGGTTGCCGACCGGGCCGCAGCCGAACAGGATGTCGACGCCGGAACGCTGCTCCTTGACGATCGCCTGATCGAGCTCGTCGACCGAGCTGCGCAGCAGATCGGCGAGGCCGATCTTGGCGGCGACCGTCTGCAGGCTTTCCCGCAGGCCCGGCAGGCGCAGATCGCCCTCGACCAGGAGGGTGCGAATGCCGCTGCGCTCGGCCTGGCGGGCGAGGCTCAGGGTCAAGGTGGTCTTGCCCTCGTTCGGCACGCTCGAGGTCACCGCCACCACCTTGCATGGCCGGCCGCCGGCAGCACCGTCCGGCAGGATCTCCTGGATGATGCCACGGATGCCCTCGGTGTAGCCGAACGCCTCCAGCTCGCGCCATTCCGACTTGCCGGCGAGACTGCGCCTGGCCGAATGGCCGACCTTGGGCAGCAGGCCGATGACCGGCAGAGCCAGGGCATCCTCGACGCTGCCGGCATCCTCGTAGCCGCGCCGCAGCAGCTCGGCCACCAGGGCGCAGCCGATCCCGAAGGCGACGGAGCCGAAGGCGGTCAGGCCGATCAGCAGCAGGCCAGGCACATTGGAGGGCGCGATCGGGATCTCAGCGGGCGTGATGATCCGGGTCGAATCGATCAGGATCTTCTCCTGCTCGCGCGCCCGCTGATAGCGATCGAGCATCGATTCGTAGACCCGGCGCTGGACGTCGACATTGCGCTCCAGCTCGCGCAGCCGCAGGCGGGTGCCCTCCGAGGTGGCCAGCTGGGTCTGCGATTCCGCCAGGCGCTGGGCAACCGCATCGGCGCGGCTCTGGGCGGTCTTCGCCGCGAGGCGCATGCCTTCGACGATGCGGTTGACCTCGGCCGAGAACGCGGCGCGCAGCTCGCGCAGCTCGGCCCGGGCATTGACCATGGTCGGATGGTTGCGGCCATAGCTGCTCGCCAGATCGGCAATCCGCCGCTGCAGCTCGGCTTCCTGCCGGCGCAGCTCGCTGATCACGCTCGAGTTCTGGACCTCGCTGATGCTGTTCAGCCGCTCGGGATCGCCGATCGCGGCTTCGGCTTCGGTCAGCCGGGTCTGGGTGTTCAGCAGCTCGAGCTTGGCGTTAGCCGATTCCTGCCAGAGGATGGCGTAGCTCTGCTCGGCGCCGGAGCTGCCTTGGACCGCGAACAGATCGGAGCGGGCGCGGTAGCTCTCGATCTCGCGCTCGGCCTGCTGCAGCGAGGTCGCCATGTCGTCGAGGCTGGCCTGGAGATGGTTGGCGGTGTCGCTGACCGCCTGGCGCTGCAGGGCGACCCGCTCCTCCAGATAGGTGTCCGCCACCTGGTTGGCGACCGCCGCGGCCTTGGCCGGATCGTTCGAGCTGAAGCCGACCGAGATGACCCGCGCCAGCGGATCGCGGCTGACCGTCAGATCCTGATGGAACGCCTCCAGGAGCCGCATCCGCGCCGGATCGCCCTTGATCTCGGCCGGCGGCCCCTCCGGACCGAGCCAGCGGGTCTTCAGGTCGCGCACGCCAGCCTGGACCGATTTGACCAGGCCGTGCAGCCAGGCTGCGGCCTGGCCACGCCAGGAATCGGCGGCCCGATCCGGCTGATCGGGGGTGAAGCCGACCGCGTCGATGACCTTGGCGGCAAGGCCTGCGGACGTGATCAGACGCAGCTGGCTTTCCATGTCGGCCGGGCTGAGGTCGTCCCCGCCAAAGCTGGCATTCTCGCCGAGATCGCCGAAATCGCCGCTTTGCTTGCCTTGCACCAGAATCTCGGTGTAGGCGGTGTAAATCTTGGGCCGCAGCTCGACCAGCAGGACCGCCAAGGCGGTCGCGAGCAGCGCGAACAGCGCGATCTTGAGCCGGTGGGCGCGCAAGCCGCGCGTCACCCCGGACCAGCCATTGCCGTGCACGGCAATGTCGACGGAAGATTGGGACATGGTCAGCCTAGGCTCCAAGGTCGACCTTGGCCAGTCGCGGGCCGCGCAGGCAGCAGCCGCAGGTCGCTAGCGGCCCTGACCAAACCTTTGCACCGCCGGACGGCGCCAGTTGCCGCGCCAGCGCTCGCAAGCACGTCCAAGATAGCGGAACCAGCAGCACCAGCAAGCAACTGCCGATATTGGGGGTTTTCGCCGCGCATGCTTGGCAACATCAGGTTCTCGTCTTATTGGCGACAGTTTGCAGCGCCGTGGAGATCGCGCTCCAGGCGAGCTTGCGCTGACAGGCATGGTCGAACGGCAGTGGCCGGACCGGCGCCCCGTCGGCGCGCGCGCCATACTCGGACAGCCAAGTGTAGCGATCGCTCAGGCCCCAGGTGACCACGCCGTCCAGGTTCGGCCTGGGCAGCATCATCGCGAGATAGTCGGCATAGACGGCGGCGACCGCGGCATCGCGCGCCGCCGGCTCGGCCGGCAGCTCCCAGTCGCGCACGTCAAGCTCGGTCACGATCAGGCGCAGGCCCAGCCGCTCGACCTCATCCAGGAAGTCGGCCAAGGCGTGGAAGTCGGACGCGACATGGCCAACCAGATGCGACTGCACGCCCAAGGCATGGACCGGCACGCCCTTGGCCAGGAGCCGCTGGAGCAGCGCCAGCAGATGGTCGCGCCGGCGCGCCGAGGCGTCGTCGTCATATTCGATCTGGGTCTCGTTCAGGACCAGGCGGGCCGCCGGATCGGCCGCGGCCGCCTGGTGGAAGGCAAGCTCGATATAGGCGCTGTCCAGCCGGGCCTGCCAGAAGCTGGCGCGCAGGCCGTCGGCCCGGCCGTCCTCCGGATTGATGACCTCGTTGACCACATCCCAGGAGTGCATCTGGCCGGCATAGCGGCCCACCACCGCAGCAATATGCGCGCCCAGCAGCTGCTCGGCGTCGCGCGCCCTGCGCACCGTCTGCAGCCAAGGCGCCAGGGCGTCGTGCCAGACCAGCGTGTGGCCGCGCACCAGAAGGCCCTGGCGGCGCGCGAACGCGACCAGCCAGTCGGCGCCGCTGAAGTCGAACTGGTCAGGGGCGGGCCGCAGCGCCCGCCATTTCAGCTCGTTCTCCGGCACCAGGAGGCCGCATTCGGCGGCAAAGCAGCGGGCGAAGTCGGGATCCGCCTCGAGCTGGCGTCGGCCGGTCGCGGCGCCATAGAAGCGGCCGCCGGCCGCCGCCAGATCGCGCAGCCGCGGCGCGACGGTCGCCGCCGATGTCGCGACGGCCGGTCCGCCGAGTCCCGCCAGCGCGCCAGCGCACAGCCCGCCGCCGGCGGCAAGCTGCAAGAGCTCGCGCCGGGTGCAGATCCCGGTGGTCGAGGCGACGGCTGACATATGGGTCAAAACCGCGGGAGGATGAAATGATCCTTGACCATGCGAAAGAAAAACAGCGGGTTGTCGACCAGGTAGCGCCGGCCCAGCCGGCGCGGCTCGGTCACCAGGCGGCAGAGCCACTCGAAGCCGCGGTCGGTGAGCCAGCGCGGGCCGCGCGTGAGCTCGCCGGTATAGAAATCCAGCGCCGCGCCGATCGGGATGAAGACGCGTGTGTCGATCGCCGACCAATTGCGGCGGATCCAGGATTCCTGGAGCGGCATGCCAAAGCCGACGAACAGCAGATCGGGCGCGAACTGATTGACGCGCTCGACCACCGCCTGGTTGTCCGGCCCGTCGTGATCGAAATGGCCATGGTGGCCGTCGACCCGCAGCTGCGGCGCCAAGGCGCGCAGCTTGGCGACCGCCTTGTCGGCCACGCCCGGCCGGCCGCCGAGGAAGAAGATCGAGACATCCTGCTTGGCGCAGGTCAGCGCCAGATCTTCCAGATAGTCGGGCGGCGTCATCCGGTGGCTGGCGTCGAGCTGGTAGCCGAGCATCCGGGCCGCCAGCAGCACGCCCCAGCCGTCACAGAACACCAGGTCGGCGCGGTTGATGAACTCGCGATACCAGGGCAGCTCGTAGGCGAAGTTCATGGCCCGCAGATTGACATTGGCGACCAGCCGCTTGCGGTCGCTCTTGGCCGCGCTCAGCAGGTAGCCCAAGAGCTCGTCCACGGTCAGCTTGTGAAAGCGGGTGCGCAGGACGGCGATGGGCTCGAAGGTGGTCGCATGCATGGTGGCTTCCTCGCGGGGGCTAGGAAACGGCTTCGGGCGCGCGCAAGGGCTTGGCCAGCAGGCTCTGGTACAGCTCGGTGAGCCGACTGACATACCGGGCCGCACCATACGGTTCCACGCGCGCCCGCGCCGCCTGGCCCAGACGGCGGCGCTGCTCGCTGCTTTCCGCCAGGCGCGTGATCGCCGCAGCCAGCTCCGCCACCGCGCCGGGCGCCACCAGCAGGCCGGTGCGATCCTGCTGGATCAGCTCCGGAATGCCGCCGACCGGCGTGGTGATCGCGGGCAGGCCCCAGCTCATCGCCTCGAGCAGCGCCATGGGCAGGCCCTCATGATAGGACGGCAGGACGAAGATGTCGGCGGCCGCCAGCAGCGCATCGCGCTTGGCGGCATCGATCCAATCGAGCACCGTGATCTGCTCGCCCAGCGCCAGCTCCTGGACTAGCTGGCGGGCGATCCCGGCCTCGCCGTCGCCGGCCATGATCAGGCGGATGCGCTGGCGCAGCTCCGGCGCCAGGGCGGCGACCGCGCGGATCAGATCATAGGAGCCCTTGGTCTCGACGATCCGGCCCAGACAGACCAGGCGCACGAGCTCCCCTGCCGGCCGCTCCGGCACGACCGGCGGCAACGGCACGGGGTTGTAGAGCACCGCCACCCGCTCCGCCGGCATGCCGACCACGCGGACATAGAAGGTCCGCCAGCTCTCCGACAGAGCGATCAGGCAGGCGCAGCGCCGAAACACCGCACCCATGGTGCGCCGGATCGGCTCCGGCAGCCTGGGGTAGAAGTCGTGGAACGCGCCGGCATGGGTGTGCATCACCACCGGCTTGCCGAACAGCTGGCTCAGGCTGGCCGTGATGGTCTGGCGAAAGGCGCTGCCGCGGTCCGAGACGTGGATGTGGACGAGGTCGCACTCGTCCTTGAGCAGCGCCCAGCTGAGCCGCAGGAGCGCGCGGGCGAACACCGCCACCTTGCGGGTGGTCGAGCCAGGCGGCAGCGTCGCGATGTGGCGATAGGCGATCCGATCGTCGGCCTCGTCCAGGATCACCTTCTGAACGGTGACGATCCCGCCCTGCCGATCCAGGCTTTCGCCCAGCATCAGCACGTGGATCGCACGGGCGTCAGGGCCCTCGCGGAGCTTGGTCATCAGCAATCGGTTGCCAGAAGTAGTTCGCCAGTTGGTCGATCGTCAGCTCTATCTTTCGGGCGTTTTACAGCCTGAAAGACACAACCTAAGGATGAACATTTGGCAGTGCAATATAGTCTGCAGTGACGCAAAAAGACGTGCCCGCGCCGCAAATGTCAATATGCATGAGAGCAACGGTCACGTGACAACTTGGCAACGTCGGGCCGCGTAACGCCTTTTAAGAGAGCAATATTACATTTTGATAACGTGTCAGTTGTCGCCCTGCTGCAGCGGTCGATCCAAGGGGCCAGTTATCCAACACAAAGACGTTGAATTCCTTGCTTGACGAAGCAAGCCCCGGGCTGCGATCAGAGACGCATCTGTCGTCGGCCCCAGGATATGCCGATGGCTATTTCCCCACGATCTCATGCGCTCAGCGGATTGACAGGCTCGCCCGCGTCCCGAAGCTCAGAGCGCGCGCTGACGCGAGGCGGCCGCAACGAGGCATTGGCTGATGGCGTGTTACCTGGTCACCGGCGGCTGCGGCTTCATCGGCCGCCATCTGGTCAAGGCCCTGCTCGCGGGTGGGCATCGCGTCCGCATTCTGGACAATCTCAGCAGCAGTGTGCGCGATGGTGTCACACCGGCGGCCGAGCTGCGGGTCGGCGACGTCGCCGACCCCACCGAGGCGCGCCGGGCGCTGCGCGGCGTCGATGGCTGCTACCACCTGGCGGCGGTCGCCTCGGTCCAGCGCTGCAACGAGGATCTGCTGGCCGCCCATCAGACCAATATCGGCGGCTTCCTGACCCTGCTCGCCGCCGCGCGCGACGTGGCGCCTGGCCTGCCCTTCGTCTACGCTTCCTCGGCCGCGGTCTATGGCGAGCGCGACCGGCCGGCGGTGGAGGCGGAAGCGGCGGCACCGATCTCCCACTATGGCTGCGACAAGCTGGCCTGCGAGCTGCACGGCCGGGCGGCGGCGATCAGCTGCGGCAGCCCGTCGATCGGCCTGCGCTTCTTCAACGTGTTCGGCCCCGGCCAGAACCCCGGCTCGCCCTATTCCGGGGTGATCTCGATCTTCATGGACCAGGCGCGCCGCGGCCGGCCGGTCACCCTCTACGGCGACGGCCAGCAGGTGCGCGACTTCGTGTTCGTGGGCGACGTGGTCGACGCCTTGCAGCGGGCCATGGCGCAGCTCCATGACGCTGGCGGCGAGCGCATGGTGGGCGATGTCCTGAATGTCTGCACCGGCCGACCGACCACGATCGCCGAGCTTGCGGCCAGCGTCGGGCGGGTGATTGGGCGGCCGCTCGACCGGCAGCCGGCACCGGCCCGGCCGGCCGATATCCGGTTCTCGCTGGGCTGCCCCAAGGCGGCCGAGGCCCGGCTCGGCTTTCGCGCCGAGACCGGGCTCGAGGCCGGGCTGCGCCGGCTGCTGGCGGATACCCCCTTGGCCGATGCTGGAGCTTGACCGCCATGCTGGCCGATCTGCTGGCCGCCGGGCGGCCGCGCCTGGTCCGGATCGGGCTGGGTGCCGTCGCTCTGACGGCGGTGTGCGTGCTCGGCGACCAGCTGCTGCGGCCGAGCTACGAGGCGAGCTTCGTGATCCTGCCGCCGCCGGCGCTGGAGCCCGCGCTGCTCGAGCGCCTGGCGCTGCCGGATCTGGCGCAGCCTGACCCGCCGGCGGCGCGTCTTGCGCTGCTGCGCTCGGACGAGGTGCTGGCCAGCGTGGCCAGCACGGTCGGCGCTGAGCCCCTGACGGCGGCGCTGGAGCCGCGCTCGCTGCTGGTGGCGCCATGGTGGGCCGATGCGCCCCAAGCCAACGCCGGACCGGCCAGCCATGCCCTGGTCGAGCAGCTGCGCAGCCATCTCGAGCTGCAGTCAGCAACCACGCCGGCCGGCGCCATCGCCGTCCGCCTGCAGGGCGGCGAGCGGACTGGCACCACTGCGATCGCGCAAGCCCTGGCCGGCCGCTACCAGGAGCTGCTGCTGGCGCAGGCGAGCACGCAGCGAACCGAGATCCTGACCCGGCTGGAGGCCCGCCAGACCGCCTTGCGGACCCGGTTCGAGCAGCTCCTCCAGGCGGTCATGCGGCCTCGGCGGGCAATGTCTGACCAGCAGGACTCGGCGGCTGGTCTCGAGGTGATCCTGGCGACCCAGGCGGCGCGCTTCGAGCGGCTGCTGGCGCTGCGCCGGGGCGATCATCGGCCGGCGGCGCTGGCGCAGCTGCCGGCGAGCGATCCGGTGGCGAGCCTGGCGCAACCGGCGCTGGCCGACCTCTCGGCCGCGCAGCGGGACGATCCGGTCGCCGGTGCGGCCGTGCTGGATCGCCTGCTGCGCAGTGTCGGCAACCGCTATCTGTCGCTGCTCGAGCGCGCGGACCAGCTGGCTGGCGTGACGCCCTCGGCCGAGCAGGCCACGGCCCGCCGGGCGGCGCTGGCCGCCGGCAAGGACTGGCAGGCCGCAATCAGCCAGGCGGGCCTGCTCGACCACGCCGCCTGGCAGGCGGTCGCACCGGCAGTCACGCCGGCCGACCTTGGTGCTTCGCGGGTCTGGACCTGGCCGCCGCTCAGCGCCAGCTTCCTGCTGCTGGGCTTTTGCCTGGCCTGCTCGGGGCTGCTGCATGGCCTGCTGCCACGCCGCCGCCAGCTGGCGCCGACGGATGACCCCTACCGCAATCCCCATTGGCCGCTGCCGCCGGTCGCCGAGGCACCGATCCCCGACAGCGCGCCGCAGCTGAGCCGGCGCTAGCGCAGCCAGCCGGCAGTCGGCTTAGCGGCGCCGGAGCTCGGCCAGGCCGCTGGTGGTCAGCCAGCTGACCATGGCCAGGACCACCCAATCGAGGCTGGTCTGGTTGATGAAGCCGGATTCCATGAAGTTGCGCACCACGAAGCCGACCATGAACGGCAAGGCCACCAGCATGGCGACCGGCTCCAGCCGCCCCGCCAGACGGGCCAGCCGGACGAGGTTCACGACCAGGAGGGCCACGGCCAGCCCCAGACCGACGATGCCAAGCCCGAGCATGGTTTCGAGATAGCCGTTATGCGAATTGGGCGCCTCCCAGGCCAGGACCTGGACGGCGTAGAGGGCGTAGGACGGCACCATCCACAAGGCCTCGTAGCCATAGCCGAGCAGCCAGCGCTGGGCGATCATCCGGAGCGCGTAGTGCCAGATATCGGTGCGGCCGGTCAGCGAGCCGTCGCGGCCGAGCAGCTCGAAGGCGCCGGCGCCGAGGCCGAGCAGCAGGAGCGTCGCGCCTGCCACCAGCGCCGCGCCGAAGGCCACGCCGGCAGCCGCCAGCATGCCGGAATGCTGGCGCAGCAGGATGACCGCCTGGATCGCCATGATCAGGAGCGCCACCACGATCGCGGTGGCCGAGCCGGTCGGCACCAGGAGGCCCAAGGTCAGCAGCAGGCCGCCCCAGCCGACGACCGGATTGACCAGGCGCGACCAGACCACCGGCACGAACACGACCAGGGTCAGGAGGAGCAGGCCGCCCATGCCGTTCTTGTGGGTGTAGATGCCCCGCAGGCCCCGGCCATCCGGCATCACGCCCATGCCCGGGAACGCCACCACGAAGACCACGCTGAGCAGCAGGAGCGCGAAGAACAGCCAGGCCAGCCGGTTGAGGAGGCGGTCGAGGTCGTAGCGCAGCACCATGGCCGCGCCGACCAGGGTGAAGGTGGTCAGCGCCACGGCGCGCCGAAAGCTGATGCCAGGCGCCACCGACCAGAGCGCCGAGCACCAGATCCAGACCAGCAGCAGCAGCAGCACCGGATTGCGCGCCAGGAGGGCCAGCATGGCGCGGTATTGCAGGCCGATCACGACCGGCGCACCGGCCAGCACCGGCAGCAGGAGCAGCCGCAAGGTGGCGTCCTCCGCCACCGACTTGGTCATGGTGTCGCCCATCATCAGGAGCGGGAAGATCGCGTTGGTCGCGATCAGCAGCGCGTAGAAGAAGTAGAGATTGATCAACCAGCTGGCGAGCCGGCCATCGCCCAGGCGCGGCTTGGCCGGCCGCAGGGCGGTGGCGCCGGCGAGCGGGGCGGCCGGATCGAGGGCGGGCGTGCGGGCGAGCGACATGAAGGGCGGCGGCGTTGGCGATGACCAAGGGGAGAACGCCGGCGGCAGCGCTCTGCTCCCGCCATCCATCCCAGGCCCGCAGCCAGGCGTCAAGCCGGCGTGCCGCGCGCCGGCGGTTGCGCCGCACCCGCCTATGCAGGACACTTCCTGGCGCAGCACCATTTCCGGCATGGCTCGGCAGACACGGAAATGACGCAGGAATTCGCCGCCGCCTTCAGCTTGGCCTGGCAGCTCCTGGCCAGCGCCGATCCGGCCTTGCGCGAGATCGTGCTGCGCTCGCTCGCGGTCAGCCTGAGCGCGGTGAGCCTGGCCTGCCTGGTCGCCTTGCCGCTTGGCGCGGCGCTGGCGGTGACGCGCGGACCGGGCCGGACCGCGTTGGTGCTGCTGCTGAACGCCTCGATGGGCCTGCCGCCCGTGGTGGTCGGGCTGCTGGTCTACCTCTTGCTGTCCCGATCGGGTCCGCTGGGCGCGCTCGGCCTGCTCTACACCCCGAGCGCCATGATCATCGCCCAGACCGTGCTGGTCACGCCGATCGTGGCCGCCCTCGCCCGCCAGATCATCGCCGACCTGCATGCCGAATATGACGAGCAGCTGCGCTCGCTCGGCCTGACCCCGCTCGCGACCATGCGCACGTTGCTCTGGGACGCCCGCTTCAGCCTCCTGACCGTGGCCTTGGCCGGCTTCGGCCGGGCGATCGCCGAGGTCGGCGCCGTGATCATCGTCGGCGGCAACATCAACCACGTCACCCGGGTCATGACGACCACGATCGCGCTCGAGACCTCGCGCGGCAATCTGGGGCTGGCGCTGGCGCTCGGGCTGATCCTGATCCTCCTGGCGCTCCTGGTGAACGGCGCGGTGATGGCGCTCCGCTTCAGCGGCCTGAAGGCGGCCTATGCCTGAGCTGGCCCTGCCCTTCGTGACCACCGGCGCCGCGGCCGCGGGCGGCGCCCAGGCGATCCTGCCGCTGGTCGCGACCGGCCTGGCCTATGACGCCGGCGGCCAGCGCCGGCTCGGGCCGCTCGATCTGACGATCGAGCCCGGCCGGCGGACCGTGCTGATGGGCCCGAACGGCAGCGGCAAGAGCCTGACCCTGCGCCTGCTGCACGGTCTGCTCCAGCCCGGCGCCGGCCGGATCGCCTGGGCGGGACGGCCGGCCGATCAGGCGATCGCGCGGCGCCAGGCGATGGTGTTCCAGCGCCCGATTCTGTTGCGCCGCTCGGTCCAAGGCAATCTCCGCCATGCGCTGCAGAGCCGCGGCATCCACGGGGCGGCGCAAACGGCCAGGCTGGCCGCCGCCTTGGCGATGGCCGATCTGGCCGGCTTCGCCGATCAGCCGGCGCGGCGCCTGTCCGGCGGCGAGCAGCAGCGTCTGGCGGTCGCCCGGGCGCTCAGCCTGCAGCCGGAGATCCTGTTCCTGGACGAGCCGACCGCCAGCCTCGATCCGCAATCGACCTGGCAGATCGAGCGCCTGCTCCAGGCCGCCCATGCCGGCGGCACCACGATCGTCCTGGTGACCCACGACCCGGGCCAGGCGCGGCGCCTGGCCGACACGGTGGTGTTCCTGCATCGCGGCCGGATCGTCGAGCAGACGCCGGCCGCGCAGTTCTTCGAGCAACCGGCCTCGCCCCAGGCGCAGGACTTCCTGGCCGGCCGGATCGTCTTGTAGTCAGCCCAAGCCCGAAGGAGGCCTTCCATGCGGATCCCTCTCATGCTCGCCGGCCTGGCCCTGGCGGCCGGGCTGAATGCGGTCGACCAGGCTGCCGCTGACGATCGCTTCATCATCGTGCAGTCGACCACCTCGACCCAGGATTCCGGGCTGCTCGATGCGATCCTGCCGGCGTTCACCGAAGCGACCGGGATCGCCGTCCGGGTGGTCGCGGTCGGCACGGGCCAGGCGATCAAGAATGCCCGGAACGGGGACGGCGACGTCCTGCTGGTGCATGCCAGGAAAGACGAGGAGGCGTTCGTTGCGGACGGCGAAGGGGTCGAGCGCTTCGACGTGATGTACAACGATTTCGTGCTCGTCGGGCCATCGGCCGACCCGGCCGGGATCGGCAGCAGCAAGGATGCGGTGGCGGCGCTGCAGGCGATCGCTGCCAAGGCCGCGCCGTTCGTGTCGCGGGGCGACGATTCCGGGACCCACAAGAAGGAGCAGGCGCTCTGGCAGGCGGCCGGCATCGACGTCGCGGCGGCGAGCGGCGGCTGGTACCGCGAGACCGGCTCAGGCATGGGGCCGACCCTGAACACGGCCTTGGGCATGCAGGCCTACGCCCTGACCGACCGGGCGACCTGGCTCAGCTACCTGAACCAGCAGGACTTCCGGATCCTGGTCGAGGGCGACCCGCGCCTGTTCAATCAATATGGCGTGATCCTGGTCAGTCCGGCGCGCCATCCAACCGTCAAGGCAGCCGACGGCCAAGCCTTCATCGACTGGCTGCTGGGCCCGGACGGCCAGGCCGCGATCGCCGGCTATCGGATCAACGGCCAGCCGCTGTTCACGCCGAATGCTCAGCCCATGGCGCTGCGTAAGGCCGGCTGAGCTGGGCTCAAGGGCCGTTGTAGCGGACGCTGCCGAGGCCGCTCGCGTCATAGCCGGCCAGCTCGCGGGCGCGCGCCAGGAACCGCGCGCTCCGGCAAAAGGCGAACAGGCGCTGCAGCGGCGGCTCGAAGACGGCGCGCCGCCAGATCACCAGGTCATAGCGCTCGCGGGCCAGCGGCAGAAAGTCGAGCTGGAACTGCCTGGCCAGGGCGGCAAGGCCCAAGCCG
Source organism: uncultured Alphaproteobacteria bacterium (assembly GCA_902826935.1). Classification (GTDB taxonomy): domain Bacteria; phylum Pseudomonadota; class Alphaproteobacteria; order Geminicoccales; family Geminicoccaceae; genus CADEGR01. The sequence continues at coordinate 19,680 of CADEGR010000076.1, forward strand.
CAATCGGCCTCGCCGCTGGCGATCGCCAGCGCCAGGTCGGCCTCGCTGCGCGCCGGTGGCTCCGCCAGGGTCAAGGCTTCCCAAGCGATGCCCGCTTCGCGCAGCAGCTGGCGCAGCAGGACGAAGCTGCCCGAGGCTGGCTGGCGTGGCAGCAGCCGCAGCCCAGGCAGATCGGCCAAGCCTCGCACCGCCCGAGAATTCCCGGCCGGCAGGATCAGGCCCTGGACCCGCCAGGCCCATTCGAGCGCCACCACCGGCTGCTCCGGCAGGGCCGCCTCGATCTGGGCGACGTTCCAGCTTTCGGTATCGGCGCCCGGCAGATGCACGCCGGCCGCTTGCGCCTCGCCGCGCGCCAGCCGGGCCAGGCCGTCCAGGCTGCCGTCCAGGAGCATCGCCAGGCCCGAGCCGGATTCGCGCAACGCCCAATCCAGCAGCGGATCGTGGCTGCCGACCACCAGCGCCGGCGGCAGCGCCGGCCGGAGCGCGCCAGCCAGGCGATGGCGGCCGAGCCAGGCGTCGATATCGGCGCGCGGAAACAGCAGCTTGCCGGTGACCCGCACGCAGGGGATCTCGCCGGCCGCGACCAGGTCGTAGACCTTGCGCTCCTTGATCCGGAGCAGGCTGGCCAGCTCCCGCGTGGTCAGGAGCGGCGGCGAGGGCGCGGCTGGCTGCGGCGCGCCGTTCATCCGGTCCCGCCGCCCAGCACGTCGACCGCCTTGGCAAAGAAGTCCGGGCCGCCGAAATTGCCGGATTTGAGCGCCAGGGCGACCGGTTCCGGGCCGCTTGCGACCAGCACCGGCACGCCCGGATCGATCTCCGGGCCAAGCTCCAGGGCGGCCAGGCCCAGGGCCGAGACCACGGCGCCCGAGGTTTCGCCCCCGGCCACCACCAGGCGCTTGACACCACGCTCCAGCAAGGCGCGCGCGGTGCTGGCGAA
>CADEGR010000077.1:0-12579 GCA_902826935.1 uncultured Alphaproteobacteria bacterium
GGTCGACTTCCACGCCGAGGAGCTGCGCGTCGAGGACTTCGTCTACGAGGGCTACAACGGCGTGATGTGCGTCGAGGCGGGCGGGCCGCCGGCGGGCACCGGCTGCGGCGGCTACGTGGTCGGCCAGACGGTCAAGCTCCTGAAGGAGCATCACCTGCTGGAAGACACCGACGTGGTGATCTTCGACGTGCTGGGCGACGTGGTCTGCGGCGGCTTCGCGGCGCCCCTGCAGCATGCCGATCGCGCCTTGATCGTGACCGCCAACGACTTCGATTCGATCTTCGCGATGAACCGGATCGTGGCGGCGATCCTGGCCAAGTCCAAGAACTACGCGGTGCGCCTGGGCGGCGTGATCGCGAACCGTAGCGCCGCCACCGACGAGATCGACCGCTTCAACGACGCGATCGGGCTCGAGACGGTGGCGCATTTCCCCGATCTCGACGTGATCCGGCGCTCCCGGCTCAAGAAATCGACCCTGTTCGAGATGGAGCCCTCGCCGGCGCTCACGGCGGTCCAGAACGAGTATCTGCGCCTCGCGGCAGCGCTCTGGGCGGGCTCGGAGCCCTATAGCGCCATGCCGATGAAGGATCGGGACATCTTCGACTTTCTGGGATTCGATTGATGCCATCCCTCACCTACGAAGCCCGCCGCGGCCAGCTGCTGACCTATTTCGACCGGACCGCGGTCGAGGCCTGGACGCGGCTGACCTCGGATGCGCCGGTCGGCCGGATCCGCGCCACCGTGCGCGCGGGGCGCGACCGGATGCGCGCGACCCTGCTCGACTGGCTGCCGAATGATCTGCGCGGCCGGCGGGTGCTGGATGCCGGCTGCGGCACCGGGGCCCTGGCGCTGGCAGCGGCCGGGCGTGGCGCCGAGGTGGTCGCGATCGATCTGTCGCCGACCCTGATCGAGCTCGCGCGCGAGCGCAGCGCCGAGCAGCCCGGCGCCGGCCGGATCGAGTTCCTGACCGGCGACCTGCTGGATCCGGCACTCGGCCGCTTCGACCACGTGGTCGCCATGGACTCGCTGATCCACTACCGCGCCGACGACATGGTCCAGGTCGTGGCCGGCCTCGCTGCCCGCACCACGCGCTCGCTCGCCTTCACCTTCGCGCCGCGCACGCCGGCCTTGACCTTGATGCACGCGGTCGGCCGGCTGTTCCCGCGCGGCGACCGCGCGCCGGCGATCGAGCCGGTCGGCGAGGGGGCGCTGCTGAAGCGTCTGGCCAAGGCGCCGGCGCTGGCCGGCTGGCGGTCCTGCCAGTCGCAGCGGATCACCAGCGGCTTCTACCTGTCCCATGCGGTGGCCCTGCTGCCGCGATGATGCGTCGGGTCAACCATAAGCTCGCCCGCGGCTGGGTCCTGATCGGCCCGCGCTTCCTGCCATTCGCTGATGCGGCGACGCCGGAGCTGCCGCTCGGCCGGCTCTTGCGCCTGGCCTTGTTCCAGGTCTCGGTCGGCATGGCGGTGGTCCTGCTGAACGGCACCTTGAACCGGGTGATGATCGTCGAATTGGGCGTGCCGACCTGGCTGGTCGCCCTGATGGTCTCGCTACCGCTCCTGTTCGCGCCGTTTCGCACCCTGATCGGCTTTCGCTCCGACCAGCACCGCTCGGCGCTGGGCTGGAAGCGGGTGCCCTATATCTGGTTCGGCACGCTGCTCCAGTTCGGCGGCCTTGCGATCATGCCGTTCGCGCTGATCGTGCTCTCGGGCGACAGCCATCAGCCGGCCTTCGTCGGCCAGCTCGGCGCGGCGCTCGCCTTCCTCCTGGTCGGCGCGGGCTTGCACACCACCCAGACCGCCGGCCTGGCGCTGGCGACCGATCTCGCCCCGGCCGAGGCCCGGCCGCGGGTGGTGGCGCTGCTCTACGTGATGCTGCTGGTCGGCATGGTCGCAAGCTCGCTGGCCTTCGGCGCGCTGCTCGCCGATTTCGGCCAGATCAAGCTGATCCAGGTAATCCAGGGCGCTGGTCTGTTGACCATGATCTTGAACCTGATCGCCTTGTGGAAGCAGGAGGGCCGCGACCCGGCGCGGACCGCCGCCGACCGGCCGCGCCCGAGCTTCGCCGAGAGCTGGCGGGCCTTCAGCCAGAATCACCAGGTTGGCCGCCTCTTGCTGGCGCTTGGCCTCGGCACGGCCGCGTTCAGCATGCAGGACATCCTGCTCGAGCCCTATGGCGGCCAGATATTGCATCTGACGGTGGCGGCCACGACCACGCTGACCGCTCTGCTCGCCGGCGGCTCGCTGCTCGGCTTCGGCCTGGCGGCGAGCGCGCTCGGCCGCGGCTTCGACCCCTGCCGCCTGGCGGCGCTGGGCGCCTTGATCGGGCTGGCCGCCTTCACGGCCGTGCTGTTTGCCGCACCGCTCGACTCGCCGCTCCTGTTCCGCACCGGCACCGGCCTGATCGGGCTCGGCGGCGGCCTGTTCGCGGTCGGCATGCTGACCGCCGCCATGGGCCTGGCCGATGCCGCCCAGAGCGGCCTGGCGCTGGGCGCCTGGGGCGCGGTCCAGGCGACCACGGCCGGCGTCGCGATCGCCCTGGGTGGGGCGGTCCGCGACCTGGTGTCGGGCCTGGCGCAGGCCGGCAGCCTGGGCGAGGCGCTGACCAGCCCGGCGACCGGCTACGGCGCCGTCTATCAGATCGAGATCCTATTGCTGTTCGCCACGCTGATCGCGCTCGGGCCCCTGGTCCGCTTCGAGCGCGCCACGCGGCCGCAGCCAACTGCGACTTTCGGCCTGGCCGAGTTTCCGAGCTAGCCCGCCTGCGAAGGGAGGTTGTCACCATGCAAACCGGCGCGATCACCAGCTATATCGATGTGGCCCAGCTGACGCTCTACGTTTTCTGGCTGTTTTTTGCCGGGCTCATCTTCTACCTCCGCCGCGAGGACAAGCGGGAAGGCTATCCGCTCGAATCCGAGCGCTCGGCGTTCGTCCGGGTGCAGGGCTTCCCCAACATCCCGACGCCCAAGACCTTCCGGCTGGCCCATGGCGGCACCTATTCGGCGCCGGACGGCAAGGCCGATACCCGCGAGGTGCTGGCGAGCGCGGTCGCGGCCTGGCCGGGGGCACCCTTGGAGCCGACCGGCAATGCCATGGTCGACGGCGTCGGCGCCGCGGCCTATGCCGAGCGCGAGAACGCGCCCGAGCTGACCCTGGACGGCCAGCCCTCGATCGTGCCGCTCCGGGTCGCGACCGATTTCGCGATCGCGCCCGGCGACCCCGATCCGCGCGGCATGGCGGTGCTGGCGGGCGATGAGCAGTCGGTCGGCACGATCAGCGATGTCTGGGTCGATCGCAGCGAGCCGCAGATCCGCTTCTTCGAGGCGGAGCTGGCCGGTGGCGCCCGCCGAGTGCTGATCCCGGTCACCGCCGCCACGATCCGCGCCGACCGGCGCCAGATCCAGGTGCCGGCGCTGATGGCGCGCCACTTTGCCGATGCGCCCGTCCTGGCCAATGGCGACGTCGTGACCAAGCGCGAAGAGGATCGGATCGCCGGCTACTTCGCCGGTGGCAAGATGTTCGCCGATCCGTCCTGGCGGGAGCCGCTGCTGTGAGCGAGCTCGACGAAGCCCCGATCCGGGGCCTGCCCGAGCATCTGCCGGCCGGCGAACGGATCCTCTGGCAGGGCGCGCCGGCTTGGCGCTCCCTGGCCGTGCGGGCCTTCCATGTCCGCAAGATCGCGCTCTATTGCGGTGCTCTGCTGCTGTGGAGCGCCATCGCCGACATTGCCGATGGCCGCTCGGTGGCGGCGGCGGTGCTGGGCGCGGTCTGGCTGACCCCGATCGCGCTGGCGGCGTGCGCCTTGCCGGCCGGCCTTGCCTGGCTGTTCGCGCGCACCTCCGTCTACACCATCACCGACCGACGCCTGGTGATGCGCGTCGGCGTCGCTCTGCCGATGAGCATCAACCTGCCCTTCGGCCGGATCGCCGCGGCCGACCTCAAGCTCTATCGGGATGGCACCGGCGACCTGCCGCTGCGTTTGGGGGCTGCCGACAAGATCGCCTATCTGGCGCTCTGGCCGCATGCCCGGCCCTGGCACGTGTCGCGGCCGGAGCCGATGCTGCGGGCGCTGCCGCAGCCGCAGGCGGTGGCCCAGTTGCTGGCGCAGGCGATCGCCGCCGTGCCGGCCGCACCGGTCACGACCGCAGCGGCGGCTCCGGCTGCCGCCGCTGAAGCGCTGAAGCCGCTGGTCGAAGCAGCGGCCTGACGAGGAGGGTGCCATGGCTGCCAGCTCGATCCACCCAACCATGCCCCGGGGCGCCTTGCTCGGCGCCGCGGCGGTGGTCGGCATCACGCTCAGCCTGGTCACCCTGGCGCGGCTGAGCGGGCTGGACGCGACCAGCCGGCCGGTCGCGGCCCCGGTCGCGAGCCGCGATCTCGCGTTCGTCGATCGGGCCGATGGCGCGGTCGTGATCCGGGATGTCGCCGATCACGACCGCCAGCTCGGCCTGCTGGCGCCTGGCACCAACGGCTTTGCCCGTGGCGTGCTGCGGGGCCTGGCGCGCGAGCGGCACCGCAATGGCCTGGGCGATGACACGCCCTTCCGGTTGACACGGTTCGCTAATGGCGATCTCTGGCTGACTGATCTGGCGACCAACCGGCAGATCTATCTGGCCGCCTTTGGGCCGACCAATGCCGGCGTGTTCGCCGAGCTGCTGGACGAGAAGGATCGATTGCCATGATGCCAAGCTGGCTGATCGGCCGTGAACGCATCGAGGTGCCCTGCACCGTCGAGGTCGAGAACACTTTCGATCGCCTGTTCACCCATGTCGACCTGGCCGATGTCGAGGTCGGACCGGGCGACGAGGTGCTGGTCCATGACGCGCCGACCGAGGTGCCCTACGGGGAGCGCGTGGTGATGCAAAGCCGCGCCACCGTGGTGCGCGCTTCCAGGCTCGAGCGCTTGTGGACCCAGCTGACCGGAGATTTCGAGTTCATGGAGCTGTTGGAGTTCAGTTTCACGTCGGGGAGAAGGCTATGAGCGCCACTGCCGCCAGGGCGAGGCAGCCCAACGAAACCACCCGCATGGCGCAGGAGAGCACGGTCCTCAGCCCGCGCTTCTACACCACCGATTTCGCGGCGATGGACCGGCTGGACGTCAGCCGGGTGCGGGCGGACTGGGACGAGCTGATCGCCGAGATGGCGAGCGATCCCAACAAGGGCCATTTCGTCCGGACCGCCGAGTGGGACGCCGATCTCGACCGGCTGCCGCCCGATCTCAGGAAGGAGTTCATCGATTTCCTGGTGAGCTCGCTGACCGCGGAGTTCTCGGGCTGCGTGCTCTATGCCGAGATCAAGAAGCGGGTCACCAACCCCGACATCCGCCAGCTGTTCAGCTACATGAGCCGCGACGAGAGCCGCCATGCCGGCTTCATCAACGACGCGCTCAAGGAATTCGGCATCGGCGTCGATCTCGGCTTTCTGACCAAGACCAAGAAATACACGTTCTTCCGGCCGAAGTTCATCTTCTACGCGACCTACCTGTCGGAGAAGATCGGCTACGCCCGCTACATCACCATCTTCCGCCATCTGGAGCAGCACCCGGATGCGCGCTTCCATCCGATCTTCAAATGGTTCGAGAAGTGGTGCAACGACGAGTTCCGCCACGGCGAAGCCTTCGCGCTCCTGATGCGCGCCAATCCAGAGGTGCTGAGCGGCTTCAACAAGCTCTGGGTCAAGTTCTTCCTGCTCGCGGTCTATGCCACGATGTATGTCCGCGACCATGCCCGGCCGGCGTTCCATCAGGCGCTCGGCATCGATCCGACCGACTATGACCACCGGGTGTACCAGATCACCTCCGAGATCTCGCGCCAGGTGTTCCCGCTGACCCTCGACACCGACCACCCGACCTTCCGGGCCGGGCTGGATCGGCTGGCGGCGATCGGCCAGGCGAGCGCCGAGGCGCGCGAGCAGGGCGGCCTGGTCGGCGGGCTAAAGCGGCTCGGGCTGATGGCGGCGGCGGGGGCGACCTTGCTGCGGATGTACCTGATCCCGAGCAAGCCGAACCAGGCGCCGCAGCGCATCCGCCTGGTCCCGGCCTGGTAGTCAAAGGGAGCGCGCCCGTTGCTCGAGCACGGCTGGCCAGCCCTCTACGCATTGTTCGTGTGGTGGTTCAGCACCGGCGTGGTCATCTATCTGGATGGCCTGCCGGTGCGGACCTTCCGCTGGAGCATGCTGGGCGCCACGGTCGTGCTCGGGCTCGGCTTCTACGGCCTGGCTGCCAGCCGGACCGATCCGAGCATCTGGGGCGCCTATGTCGCCTTTACCTCGGGCCTCGCGATCTGGGCCTGGCTGGAGATGAGCTTCTACATGGGCTGGGTGACCGGCCCGCGCCGGCATCCTTGCGAGCCAGGCTGCCGCGGCTGGCGCCATTTCGGCCATGCCATCCTGTGCAGCCTCTATCACGAGCTGGCGATCCTGGTCGCCGCCGCCGTGGTGATCGCGCTGACCTGGGGGGCGGCGAACCCGATCGGGGCCTGGACGTTCCTGGTCCTGTGGTGGATGCACCAGAGTGCGCGGATCAACGTCTTTCTGGGCGTGCCGAACCTCAGCGAGGAGTTCGTGCCGGACCATCTGCCGTTCCTGCGCAGCTTCCTGAACCGGCAGCCGATGAACCTCCTGTTCCCGGTCTCGGTCACGGTCTCGAGCGTGATCGCGACCTATCTGGTCGAGGCCGCGATCGCCGCCGAGGCGACCCCGTTCGAGGCGGCCGGCCTGACCTTCGTCGCCACGCTGATGGTCCTGGCGATCCTGGAGCACTGGTTCCTGGTGGTGCCGCTGCCGAGCGCCAAGCTCTGGCATTGGAGCCTGGCCTCGCGCAGCGCCGAGCCAGGGTCGAACGAGGCCGCCGCGACCGATGGCCGCGGCGATGATCTAGATCACACAGCCGCGGCAGCGGGCGGGCTTATAACCTTGCCTGCTGGCCGGTCGGAGCGCCGCCCGGCGGCGCTGGACGATCAAAGCCAGGCGGCGGCAGGGGCCAGCACGGTCGTGCTCCAGCGGGGCCTGACCAGGACATGGAGGCAAGCATGAACTACGAAGCCTTCTTCCGGGCGAAGCTCGAGGAGCTGCACCGCGAGGGCAATTACCGGGTGTTCGCCGATCTCGGCCGCTGCGCCGGCAGCTTCCCCCGCGCCACCCGCCAGGACGGCGAGGCGCGCGGCGAGGTGACCGTCTGGTGCTCCAACGACTATCTGGGGATGGGCCAGCATCCGGCGGTGCTGCAGGCGATGCATGCCGCCCTCGACCGCTACGGCGCCGGCGCCGGCGGCACCCGCAACATCTCCGGCACCAACCACGAGCATGTCCTCCTGGAGCGCGAGCTGGCCGATCTGCACGGCAAGGAAGCCGCCTTGCTGTTCACCTCGGGCTATGTCTCGAACTGGGCGTCGCTCGCGACCCTGGCCGCCCGGATCCCCGGCTGCGTGATCCTCTCGGACGCCGCCAACCACGCCTCGATGATCGAGGGCATCCGCCACAGCCGGGCGGAGAAGCGGATCTTCAAGCATAACGATCCGGCCGATCTCGACCGCCAGCTGGCGACGCTCGATCCGGCCGCGCCCAAGCTGGTCGCGTTCGAATCGGTCTATTCCATGGACGGCGACATCGCGCCGATCGCCGAGATCTGCGACGTCGCCGACGCCCATGGCGCCATGACCTATCTGGACGAGGTCCACGCGGTCGGCCTCTATGGCCCGCGCGGCGGCGGCATCTCGGAGCAGCTGGGCCTGGCCGACCGGCTGACCATCATCGAGGGCACGCTGGCCAAGGGCTTCGGCGTGGTCGGCGGCTACATCGCCGCGTCGAGCGCCCTTTGCGACTTCGTGCGCAGCTTCGCCTCCGGCTTCATCTTCACGACCGCGCTGCCGCCCTCGGTCGCGGCCGGCGCGACCGCCAGCATCCGCTATCTGAAGGCGAGCTCGGCGGAGCGGCAGCGCCATCAGCACATGGTGGCCCTGGTGCGCCGTCGGCTCGACCAGGCCGGCATCCCCCATCTGCCCAATCCGAGCCATATCGTGCCGGTCATGGTCGGCGATCCGGTGCTGTGCAAGCAGATCAGCGACCAGCTGCTGGAGCGCTTCGCGATCTACGTCCAGCCGATCAACTACCCGACCGTGGCGCGCGGCACCGAGCGGCTGCGAATCACGCCGTCGCCGATGCATGACGAGGCGGATGTCGAGCATCTGATCGGCGCGCTCAGCACCATCTGGCGCGAGATCGGGCTGGCCCAGGCCGCCTGAGCCGGTCCACCCCGGGCCGTCGTGTGACCGGGAAGTTGGTTGAAGTGGAAGCAGCCTTTCCGCGCAGCGGTGTCACAGTGTCGCACCGCCGGCGAAACCGCAGTTCGCTTACATTGGGGGGCAGGACGGTGATACCCTAGCGCTCTGGCCGCAGCTGCGTTCCAGAGCTGAAAGCCTTTGCCGACCATGACTGGCCTACATATCGCCCAGCCGGATGTCACCTTGATGCTCGATCTCGAGGGGGTGATCCGGCAATGCACCTTGTCCAGCGCGATCGCGGGCGAGGAGACCCAGGCGTGGCTCGGCCGGCCCTGGGTCGACACCGTCGGCGAGGCCGGCAGCGCCAAGGTCCAGCGCATGGTCGATGACGCCCGCGCGCGCGGCGTCTCCGGCTTCCGCCAGATCACCCAGCGTTTCCCGAGCGGCCTCGAGCTGCCGATGGAGTTCACGACCGTCCGCCTGGGCGGCCAGGGCGGGCTGTTGGCGATCGGCAAGAGCCTGCAGGCCGTGGCCGAGCTGCAGTCCCGCCTGATCGCCGCCCAGCAGGCGATGGAGCGCGACTACTGGAAGCTGCGCGAGGTCGAGACCCGCTACCGGCTCCTGTTCGACGCCTCCAACGAGGCGGTCCTGCTGATCAAGGCGACCTCCTTGCGCATCGTCGAGGCCAATCCGGCCGCGATCCGGGCCCTCGGGCTGTCGCCGGTCGGCCGGGATTTCCTGCCCGAGCTGGCGGCGCAGGACCGCGAGGCGTTCCAGGCCATGCTGCTCAGGGTGCGCGAGCACGGCAAGGCGCCGGGCAGCCTGATCCATCTCGGCCGCGATCTGGCGCCGTGGCTGATCCGCGCCTCCCTGATCACCTCGGATCTGGGCCCGGTCTTCCTGCTCCAGCTGGCGCCGGTCGGCGCCAGTCCCGCCGCCTTCGACCGGAGCGATCCGGTCGCCGTCGAGGCGCTGATCGAGCGCATGCCGGACGGCTTCGTGGTGCTGGATCAAGACGGCGTCATCCTGCACGCCAACCGGGCCTTCCTGAAGCTGGTCGAGGTCGGCGGCCAGAGCTCCGTCCTCGGCGAGCGGCTGCGCCGCTGGCTCGGCCGGCCGGGCGCGGACCTCACCGTGCTGCTCGCCCATCTGCGCCGGCACGGCACGGTCCGGCTGTTCTCGACCACGGTCCATGGCGAGCTCGGCACCGACACCGAGGTCGAGATCTCGGCCGCGGCCGGCGGCGAGGGCGAGCCGCGCCATGTCGGCGTGCTGCTGCGCGATGTCGGCCAGCGCCTGCCGCTCGCCAGCAGCCAACAGCTCAGCGCCATCCTCGGCTCGCTGGTCCAGCAGATCGGCAAGACGCCGCTGCGCTCCCTGGTCCGCGACACCGGCGGCATCGTCGAGCGCCATTATATCGAGGCCGCCCTGGATTTGACCGGCGGCAATCGCACCGCCGCTGCAGAATTGTTAGGCCTCAGCCGCCAAAGCCTCTATAGCAAGCTCAATCGCTACGGCCTGGACGGGCCGCAACCGGGCAGTCCAGACCCCAGCGACTGATCGGGGAGATCTTGGTGTGGCTGCACGTCCGGCGCCGACACCCGCTTTCGGCCAGGCCGACCTGTCGAATTGCGAGCGCGAGCAGATCCATCTGGCCGGCTCGATCCAGCCCCATGGCGCCCTCCTGGTGGTCCGCGAGGCTGATCAGCTGGTGGTCCAGGCAAGCGCCAATGCCGCCGAATTCCTGGACCAGGCCGAGGTGCTGGGCCGGCCGCTGACCGGGCTGACCGGCGATCTGGCCGCCCGCATCCAGCCCCATCTGGTCGACGACGCGCTCCATGCCATCCCGATGGCGGTGCGCTGCCGGATGGGCCGGCCGCTCGCCGCGTTCGACGGGCTGCTGCATCGGCCGCCCGCCGGCGGCCTGGTGATCGAGCTCGAGCGCGCCGGCCCGCCGGTCGACCTGCGCCGCCATGTCGAGGCCGGCGTCCAGTCGATCCTGGGCGCCGTATCGCTGCGCAGCCTGTGCGACGACACCGCCCGGATCTTCAAGGAGCTGACCGGCTACGACCGGGTCATGGTCTACCGCTTCGACGAGGAGGGCCATGGCGAGGTCCTGGCCGAGCGGCGCGAGCAGGCGCTGGAGCCGTTCCTCGGCAACCGCTACCCCGCCTCCGACATCCCCCAGATCGCGCGCCGGCTCTACGAGCGCAACCGGGTCCGCCTCCTGAGCGATGTCGGCCATGCGCGCGTGCCGCTGGTGCCAAGCGCCTCGCCGATCACCGGCGAGGAGCTGGACATGTCCTTGTGCTTCCTGCGCAGCATGTCGCCGATCCACATCCAATATCTGCAGAACATGGGCGTGGCGGCGACCCTGGTCGCCTCCTTGATGGTCGGCGGCCGGCTCTGGGGCCTGATCGCCTGCCACCATTACGTGCCACGCTTCGTGCATTACGAGCTGCGCGCGGTCTGCGAGCTGCTGGTCGAGACGGTGGCGACCCGGATCGCGGCGCTCGAGAGCTTCGTGCAGGCCCAGGCCGAATTGTCGGTGCGCCGGCTCGAGCAGCGCATGATCGAGGCGGTCTCGCGCGAGGGCGACTGGCGCACCGCGCTGTTCGATGGCACCGCCTCGATCCTCAAGACCACCGAGGCGACCGGCGCCGCCCTCCTGTTCGAGGGCCAGGTGCTGACCGCCGGCGAGGTGCCCGGCACCGAGCAGCTCCGCGCGATCGGCCGCTGGCTGGATCGCCAGCCGCGCGCCCCGGTGCTCGCGACCGCGTCCTTGGGCCTGGACGAGCCTGAGTTCGCGCCCTTGACCGGAGTCGCGAGCGGCCTGCTGGCGACGCCCTTGTCCAGCTCGGCCAGCGAATATCTGGTCTGGTTCCGGCCCGAGCGGGTGCGCACCGTGACCTGGGGCGGCAATCCGTTCAAGCCGGTTCTGGTCGGCGACAGCCCGGCCGAGCTTTCGCCCAGGCGCTCCTTCGCCCAGTGGCATCAGCTGGTGGAAGGCACCGCCGAGGCCTGGAGCCTGGCCGATCTGGCGGCCGCCCGCCAGGTCGGCGAGACCGTGACCGACGTGGTCCTGCAATTCCGCTCGGTCCGGATGCTGATCGCCCAGGCGCAGCTGGAGAATGTCCGGCGCCAGGTGGCGGCCGCCGAGCAGCCGGTGCTGATCGCCGATGCCGCGGGCGCCATCCTGCTGACCAACCAGGCCTGCGCGACGCTGCTGCGCTCGGGCGAGCGGCCGCTCCGGCGCTTGACCGACCTGCCCGCCTGCTTCGCCGATCCGACCGAGGTCGAGCGCGGCCTGGCCGAGCTGATGCGCCACCGGATGGGCTGGCGCGGCGAGCTGCAGCTGGCCGCTGCTGGGGCACATCCGGTCATGGTGCGGGCCGATCCGGTCCTGTCGGCGGGCGCCCAGGTCCTGGGCTACGTCCTCCTGTTCAGCGACCTGACCGAGCGCCGCACCGTCGAGGCCGCGCGGCGGCGCTTCCAGGAGGGCGTGATCGCGCAGCACCGGGTCATGGCGGTGCCCATGGACAGCTCGGCCGACCTGCTCTACCGCAACCTGCTGCTGTCGATCATCGGCAACGCCCAGCTGGCCGCCCTAGAGATCACCGACGGGGTCGATCTCGCCCGGGTGCCGGGCATGCTGGAGAGCATCAGCGCCTCGGTGCGCCGCTGCTCCGAGCTGCTCGAGCATTTGATCTGGCATGCCAGCGGCGACGAGCGCCAGGACCATTGAGCGGCCAGGCGGCCGAGCCTCAGCCGGCGGCGGCGATCTGGTCCTGGACCGCGACCGATAGCGCGATGTTCAGCTCGAAGGCATGGGCGGCGGCAGCGAGCACGGTGCCCTGATCGACCCAGGCCGCGGCCGCGTCCAGCGCGGCGCGGTACCGGTCCTTGAACGCGTCCGGCTCGCTGATCGCCGGGAATTCGTAGAAGGCCAGCGCCGCGGCTGGCAGGCCGGGCTGCCGCAGCAGGATCCGCTGCAGGATCTGGCCGCCGCTGAGATCGCCCAGATAGCGCGCATAGGCGTGGCCGAGCAGGCCCGCGCCATCGCCGGCCGCGGCCTCGGCAACCGCCTCGCCGTAGCGCGTGGCCACCGGCAGCAGCGGCAGGCTGGTCGCCCAAGCCGGCCCGGCCACGCTCGCCAGATCCGCGGCCAGCGCCGGCGAGCGATACAAGGCGGGCCAGTCGACACCCGCAAAGGCCGGCTGACCGCCCAGCCGCGCCAGGCCCGCCTCCATGGCGCGATAGGCCGGCACCAGATTGCGCAGGAACAGGCAGTAGCCGGCGTGGCTCGCCTGGCGGCGCAGCATGTCGTTGACGAAGCCGGTGCGCTCGGCCTCACGGTGCAG